>NZ_ALJJ01000018.1:0-369269 GCF_000287855.1 Campylobacter sp. FOBRC14
GAGCCACTACGTCACGAGGAGCTAGTTCCATTTTTTCGTGGTAGTTTTTCATAAAGCGCTCACCTTTGTTATTTAAAAGGTATCCGCCCTCGCCGCGAGCCGCCTCTGTTATGAGCGTTCCGCCGTTTGCTACGCCTGTCGGGTGAAACTGAAGCATCTCAGGATCCTCAAAGCCAAGCCCCGCTCTAAGAGCAGCTGCTACGCCGTCTCCTGTCGCTATATACGGAGTAGATGTGCGGTTATAAAAAATTCTCGTATATCCGCCGGTCGCAACGACAAGAGCCTTACAAAGCACAGGGTAAATTTCACCTGTTTGGATATTGCGAAGCACGACACCTTCGCATTTGCCCTCATCTACGCCGATCTCAAGAAGCTCGTGATCCATTAAGAATTTCACGCCGTTGCTGATAGCCTCGTCAAGACAGGCATGCATAAGGATATGTCCTGATTTGTCGGCTGAGTAGTTGCAGCGCTTTTTAGATGCGCCACCCATGAAGCGTTGAGCCACGCCGCCTTTATCGGTCCTTGAGAACAAGGTGCCGATGTAGTCCATGTCAAATATCGCTTTGCCGGCTAGCTCGCAAAATTTCAAAGCGGCGTCTTGATCGACTAAATATGCACCGCCTTTTACGGTGTCATAGGCGTGAAGCTTGTATGAGTCACCGTTGCTAAAGTCAGTAACGCCGTTGATGCCGCCCTCGGCCATACAGGTCGCATTACGTGAAGGCATCATCTTAGTCGCCACGACGACGGTCAGATTTGGGTTGTTTTTCCTTACGGCTACGGCTGCACGAAGTCCGGCGCCACCAGAGCCAATGACAAGCACATCGCAAGATGGAAGGCCGTTTTCGTTTCCTTTTGGCATATCAGCCGCTAGGACGCTTGTCGCACTAGAGCTAGCGGCTAATGCACTAACGCTAATACAGGCTGTTTGTAGAAATTCTCTTCTGGTAAATTGTTCACTCATTGATATTTCCTATTTAATAAAAATAAAAATACAAGCATAAAATCGTTTATGCACCGCTTGGCAAATGCCATCTCCACTTTGTTTTAGAATTTTAAATCGACCCACCGGCTCCTTTGAAATTTCACATCATAAAAATTATATTTTTTTTAAAAATTAATCTTTACAACTAAGGTTTGGATGTTACAGTAAATTTACTTAAGGTTTTATCAAAAAGATAAGTTAATTGATATGAGAGTAAATTTCAAAAATTCTAATAAGGATTGCTTACGTAAGCGCTTTTATATAAAATTATATATTTTTAAATTTTAAAAATTTACGTTTTTGGTATTCAGTATCAAATCATATATGATAATCGACAAATACCGTATATAGCATGATTTTATAATAAATTCTAATCAAATTATTAGACTTCTCTTAATGTGTCTATAAATATAAAAATTTTATCTTTTTTATAAAATTTCAGAAACTATCATAAATGACAGACTATGTGAAAGATGATTTTTTCATGAGATTTTGTGCGGGAGCGAGTGGGCAAATAAATAGTAAGATTTTGCTTAGTTCTTATTAAAACATTATAAAATTTATAGCCGGTAAATCAACCGGCTATAAATAAATCAAAGCTCGGCTTTTAGCTGCTTCGCCCACTTATCTAGCTTTGCTTCGTAGGCTGCGTCGCCTTTGGTGTCGATAGCCAGACCGATGAATTTTCCGTTTATGAAAGACTGCGAATGATCGAATTTATAGCCATCATTTGGCATAGCTCCGATCAGTCTAGCCTTTTTGATGTATGGCAGAAACTCGACCGCACCACCGCAAAAGCTATCAGGATGACGCTCTTGATTGCCTACGGCCAGTATGGCTACCTTTTTGCCGCTTAGATCGGCATTTTTGAGCGTCTCTAGCTTTGCTTCCCAGTCCTTTTGGAGCTCACCAAACCCATAACTAGGGCTCGCTAGTATCAAAAGATCAAATTTTAAAAAATCCTCGCTACCGGCGTCTTTTACCGGCAAAATTTCAGCTGTTAGCTTAGATGCCAGATATTCGCAAGCTTTTTGCGTATCGCCTTTGCCTGTAGCGTAGAAAATTCCTATTTTACTCATCGTTTCTCCTTTGAAAATAAAAGAGTATTTTACTCCGTTTAGCTTAAATTTGACACTGTTTTGCGTATTTTATGCCTAGCTCATAGGCCTTTTCGTTCGCCTCGCGCACTTTTGGCGGGACCGATGAGAGCATCTCGTTTTTGACCACGTCTGCATCCATGCACTCGCTCATCGTGACGGCTACGCCAAGAGCGACTACGCTTTGGGTGATGACGTTGCCGACCTCGTCTTTTGCGATCGAGATGATCGGGATCTCATAGATTTTCCAGCGCCTTTTGTCCTCGTCGCTAGGAGTGACTAAATTTGGCTCGACGACGATCACGCCGCCATCTTTTACGCCATCTTTAAAGAGGTTGTAGCTAGTCTGCGCGGTCGCTAGCATAAAGTCTATCTCACCCTCGTTCGCGTAAGGATATAAAATTTCCTTTTCATCTAAGATGATATCGACCTTCGTCGGGCCTCCACGCACCTGCGAGGTATAGGTCGATGCCTTTACACCGTATCCGCCCTCCTTTATCTTTGCCGCGGCTAAAATTTCACCCGCCAGGATGACGCCCTGACCACCCACGCCGACAAACCTAAGTTGCTTTTTCACACCAGCTCCTTAAAATCGATCTTAACGCCGTCACGTGCAGCCGCGATGACCTTTGCGTAGGCTTTTGTGTATTCGGTTTTGCCGGTATCTTCATGAAGCACGCCAAGCGGGTAAATCTCGCCAAGCTGCGCCCTCTCGTCGTCCGTTAGAGCGTCAAATTTAGCTTTATTCATCGTGCGCTTTTTGATCCACTCTAAATTTTGCACCGCCTCACCCATTTTATTTTTGCGGCCTAAATTTATATGACAGTTTGAAAATACGTCAAAAAAGCTGTATCCGTCGTGCTTGAAGCCCTGCACGAAAAGCTTCGTGAGCTTTTCTGGCTCGATGACGTTGCCGCGCGCTACAAAGGTCGCTCCGGCGGCAGTCGCCAGCTTGCACGCATCAAAGCTTGGATCGATGTTACCGTATTGCGCCGTGACCGTCCACATCCCGCGAGGTGTGGTCGGACTGGTTTGAGAGTTTGTCAGCGCATAGATGAAGTTGTTTATCAGGATATGATTTAGCCCGATATTACGCCTGCAGCCGTGGATCGTGTGGTTGCCACCGATAGCCAGCCCGTCGCCGTCTCCTGTTATCACGATCACGTGCTTATCGGGGTTTGCCAGCTTCACGCCTGTGGCATAGGCGATAGCTCTGCCGTGCGTGGTATGGATCGTGTTGCAATCGACATACGAGCTAAAGCGTCCCGAGCAGCCGATGCCAGAGACCACACAGACATCGTTCATGTCCCAGCCCACAGCGTCGATCGCGCGGATCATGCTTTTTAGTATCACCCCATCGCCGCATCCCCAGCACCAAAGCGTAGGCATCTTGTCCGTTCTTAGATATTTATCGTAATCAAAAGCCATCGCTCTCTCCTAAAATTTCCATTATTTTCGCCTCTATCTCGCTTGGGCTAAGCGGTCTACCGTTTGCTTTTAAGAGCCTGGCAAAATCATCTCGCAAGATGATCTTTGAAATTTCGCCGCTATACTGGCCTAAATTTAGCTCGCAAACCAAAATTTTGCTAAATTTTGCCGCCAGCTCTTTTAGCTTCGCACTTGGAGCGGGAAAGAGCGATATAGGCTTAAACAGTCCGACCCTGACGCCGCGCTCGCGTAAATTCAGCACCGCTTGCTTTGCGCTTAAAGCGACGCTGCCGTAGGCGATGATGCAAATTTGCGCGTCATCTAGCATGAAATTTTCACTCGCTTCTATCTCGTGCGTGTGTAGATCGATTTTATTGAAAAGGCGTTTGATATTTTTATCCACGATGACGCCATCCTCGGTCGGAAAGCCCGTCTCGCCGTGATGAAGCCCCGTGATGTGATAGCGATATCCCTTGAAAAACGGGTTTAAGACCGCGGGCTTATCCTCGCTGATCGCATAGGGCTTATACTCTTTTACATCGCCTGTAAATTCAGCCCTATGCCAGATCTCAAGCTCTGAAATTTCAGGCAAGACGACCTTGCCCTGCATATGCCCGATCGTCTCGTCCAGCAGTAGCATCACGGGTGTCATGAAGCCAGCGGCTAGGTTGAAGGCTTGAACGGTGAATTTATAGCACTCCTTTAGGCTAGAAGGCGCCAGCACGATCATATTTATATCGCCGTGGCTTGGCGTCTTTGCCTGAAGCACGTCGCCTTGAGATACACGCGTAGGCAGCCCTGTCGATGGTCCGCCACGCATGACGTTTACGATGACCAAGGGCACTTCAGCGATGAAGCCAAGTCCGATCTGTTCGGCTTTTAAAGAGATACCAGGACCGGAGCTGGCCGTCATCGCCTTTGCTCCGCTCATCGCAGCGCCAAGAGCGACCGAGATACCGGCGATCTCGTCCTCCATCTGTATGAACGTGCCGCCAAATTTTGGCAAAAGCACGCTTAGCTCGTGCGCTACCTCGCTACTTGGCGTGATAGGATAGCCGCCGAAGAAATTACAGCCGCATTCGACCGCAGCCCTTGCTACCAGGGCATTTCCCGTCGATATGATCTCTCTCATCTCACTCCCCCAGCTTTGCAAATTTATTTGCCTTGACCGTCTCGGCTCGCTCTTTGCTCTCGTTTGTGAGTTTGGCAAATTTAAAGCCTTTTTCGGCGACATAGATCGCAAAATCGGGGCAGTGAAGCTCACAGTCGCGACAGCCTATACAGGCGCCAGGATAGACTACCTCTATCATCTTGCCAAGCACGGCGTGAGGCTCCAACCTCATAGCCAGCACGCCCGCAGGACAGTAGCTCACGCACAAGTCACAGGCCTTACACCTGCTCTCATCGACCCAAACGGCCACATCATCTCTAACGATCATAAATTTTCCTCATCCTAATATCTCTTTTAGTTTTTCGCCTATTTTTGCGGGATTCGTGACGATATGAGCGCCGGTTGCTCTCAAGACTTCAAATTTAGCCTTCGCACTCGCGTTTTTGGAATTTATTATCGCTCCGGCGTGTCCCATTTTACGTCCCTCTGGCGCACTGGCACCGGCTATGAAAGCGACGATGGGCTTTTTGAAATTTTGAATGATCTGACTGGCTCTACTCTCTAGCTCCCCGCCTATCTCGCCTATCATCACGACGGCTTTAGTATCCTCGTCCTCGTCAAAAAGGGGCAAAATTTCATCGTAAGCCATGCCAATCACCGCGTCTCCGCCGATACCGATGGCTGTCGAGATACCATATCCTTGCTCGCAAATTTGATTTGCCGCTTCGTATGTGAGAGTGCCTGACTTTGAGATGATACCGATATTTAGGCTCGCTCTTTTAAACACTACGCTTGGCATGATGCCTAGCTTGCACTCGTTGGCGCTTATGACGCCCGGACAGTTTGGCCCTATGATCTTCATACCACGCTTGTTCGCGTAGGCTTTTGCGGCAAGCATGTCAAGCACCGGCACATGCTCGGTTATGACGACGCATAGCTTTACGCCCGCGTCTGCAGCCTCGATGATAGCGTCTTTGCAAAAGCCGGCCGGCACGAATATCATACTAGCATCCGCCCCGCTAGCGTCTTTGGCCTCTTTCACGGTGTTGTAAATTTTAACGCCAAGATGCGTCTGTCCACCTTTAAACGGCGTCACGCCGGCAGCTATCTGCGTGCCGTAATCCATGCAGCTTTGAGTATGGAAGCTACCCTCCTTGCCCGTGATGCCTTGCACGATGACACGCGTGCTTTTATCTATCAATATACTCATTTTTCGCCCTTTGCGAGCATGACAGCCAGCCTTGCTCCCTCAAATAGATCGCCGCTCGTATGCAGCCCCTTCAGGGCGGAATTTTTTAGCATATCAAGCGCTTCTTTAGCGTTCGTACCATCAAGCCTCACGACCACAGGCACACCAAGCGGTGTGCTCTGGCAAGCCTCGATGATGCCCGCAGCTATACGATCGCAGCGAACGATACCGCCAAATATATTTACAAATATCACCTTCACGCGCCGATCGTTTAAAATCAGCCTAAAAGCCTTCGCTACGCCCTCGCCTGTCGCCGCCCCGCCTACATCTAGGAAATTTGCCGCCTCGCCGCCAAGCTCTTTGATGATATCCATCGTAGCCATCGCGAGCCCCGCGCCATTTACCACGCAGCCCACGCTACCCTCAAGCTTGATGTAGTTTAGGCGCTGTGCCTTGGCTTCGTTTTCACTAGCGTCAGTTTGAGTCTCGTCGTTTAAAGCTCTGATATCCTCATGACGAAAGAGCGCGCTATCATCAAAGCTCATCTTTGCATCAAGTGCGTAGAATTCATCTTCTTGCGTCAGCACGAGAGGGTTTATCTCTATTAAACTCGCGTCTTTAAAGATGTAAATTTTATAAAGATTTTGTAGCAACGTATCTAGCTTGCTCCATAAAATTTTATCGATCTGTAAGAAATTTATGAGCTCTTTGGTGTGAAAACCGCAAAGTCCGATCTGCGGGTCGATGCTTATGGTTTTTATGAGATGCGGGTTTTGTTTGGCGGTCTCTTCGATGCTGACGCCGCCGTCTTTAGAGACGATGAGGCTGATTTTTTCGCTATTTCTGTCAAAGGCGAGGCTGAGGTAAATTTCTTGTTTGAAATTTAGCCCCTCCTCGATATAAATTTTACGCACCAATATCCCGTTTTTAGGCGTTTGAGGCGTGATGAGCGTCATGCCTAGCAGCTTTGATGCAAACTGTATCGCCTGCTCGCGAGAGCTCGCTATCTTCACGCCGCCGGCCAAACCGCGCCCACCGGCATGTATCTGCGCTTTGAGGGCAAAAATCTCGCCTTCAAGATCGTTTAAAATTTCGCTCGCCTGCTCTAAATTTTCAGCCACTGCGCCTTTTGCGACATTTACGCCGTATCGTTTTAAAATTTCCTTGGCCTGAAATTCATGGATATTCATGCTAAATTTTCTTTTAAAAACCTGATATTCGCGCTGATCTCAGCCTCGCTCGCTTCAAGCTCGTCTAGCTCCTCGCCCTCTAAATTTAGAGGCAAAATTTCCTTTAGGCCGCTTTTTGAGAGCTTTACCAGCCTTCCGCATGCAAGCTCGTCTGACAAAATCACACTCGCAGCTAAAATTTCATCGCTGTTATTTTTTATCGCCTCGCACATCTTGACTACCGCAGCAGCCGGTGCGTAATACGCCGACGTGCCAAGCAGCCTCACTATCTTTGCACCGCCGGTTTTGGTCTCTTGCTTTATCTTTTCAAGCTCCAGCGGGCTTAAATTTTGATTTAAATTTTTAGCCGAGACTATCATTTTGTCGTTGTGCGCCCCTAGCACCTTGGCGCTCACATCTTTGGCGCTGATGTCCTTTAGGCTCGCGATCTCGTAGCGACATCTCGCGCTATCAAGCTCGCCTGCCATGCCTATGACGCGCGATCTATCAAAGCCGCTGTATCTTAGCGCCGTCCAGACCATGACATCAAGCGGGTTTGTCACGATGATGACGATAGCATTTGGAGCGAATTTCGCAATATTTTGAGCCGTTTGCTTTACGACTTGCGCATTTTTAAGCAGCAGATCCTCTCTGGTTTGACCCTCTTTTCTAGGGCTTCCGGCAGTTACTACGACGATGTCGCTAGCCTCTATCAGCGCGAAATCATCTCCGCCTGCCGCGCTCAAGCAGCCGCAAAATACGCAGTCGGCTTGCGCGATATCGATCGCCTTTGCACGCGCTACATCGCCAAAAATATCCACTAACGCGATCTCGTCGCAAACTCCACGCATACCAAGCGCATAAGCGATGCTCGCACCGACATTTCCAGCTCCGATGACACTTATTTTCATGTTTTATCCTATGATTTGATTTAAAATTTTACTCGGGCGCATTATCTGCGCAGCCTTTACTTCATCTGGCATAAAATACCCGCCAAAATCGACGCTAATGCCCTGCACATCGCAAAGCTCCTTTAAAATTTCAGCCTCATTTTGGCTTAAATCTTGAGCCATTTGCCTGAATTTTCCAGCCAGCTCTGCGCCGTTTCGCGCCAGCTCATCAGCCCAGTAAAGCGCCAAATAAAAGTGGCTCGCTCTAGCATCAGGGCTTTTGACGCCGCTTTTTGGGGATCTGTTGTTTTTTAGATAGGCTGCGACGGCGCCATTTAGCGTCCTTGATAAAATTTCAGCCTTTTTCTCGCCCCTGCTAGCGCTCAAATGCTCAAGCGATGCGATGAGAGCGAGGTATTCGCCCAGACTGTCCCAGTCAAGGTGATTGCTAGCGATCATATCTCTAGCCAGCATCGGCGCAGTCCCGCCGGCACCGGTCTCAAACATCGCTCCACCGCTTAAAAGAGGTACTACCGAGAGCATTTTTGAGCTTGTGCCAAGCTCTAAGATCGGGAAAAGATCGGTCAGATAGTCACGCAGGACGTTTCCGCTCACGCTTATGACGTTTTTACCGCTTCTGATCGTTTCAAGCGTCTTTTTGCAGGCCGCAGCATAGTCTAAAATTTCAAATTTTATATTTGCCGCCTCGAATTCGCCGAGGCGTCTTTTGAGCTTTTTTATTAGATTTATATCATGCGCTCTGGCGGCGTCTAGCCAAAAAATGAGCGGCTCTTTGGCCTCTTTAGCACGCTTTAGAGCCAGGTTTATCCACGCCTCTATCGCATCGTCCTTAGCCTGCGTCATCCTAAAAATATCGCCCTTTTGCACGCCAAATCTAAAAATTTCATCGCCATTTTTGCTTGAAACGATGAATTCTCCGTCACTTTGCGCGATGAAAGTCTTGTCGTGACTGCCGTATTCCTCGGCCTTTTTAGCCATCAGTCCGACGTTTGAGACGCTGCCGATCGTTCGCACATCTAGTGCGCCGTTTTCCTTTAGCTCTTCTATGCACGCCTCATAAAGCGTCGCGTAGGTGCGATCGGGGATGATGGCGAGCGTTTGCTCCTCTTTGCCGTCTTTGCCGCGCATCTTGCCTGAATTTCGTATCATCGCAGGCATCGAGGCGTCTATGATGACGTCGTTTGGAACGTGAAAATTCGTGATACCCTGGCTAGGATCCACCATCGCAAGACTGGCGGAATCATCTAAAATTTCACCAAATTTCGCAAGTATCTTTGCTCTAAGCGGCTCATTCAGGCTGGAAATTTTGGCGAAGATATCCTTTAGCCCGTTTTGCGCTTTTACGCCAAGATCTGCAAAAATTTCGCCAAATTCTAAGAACGCCTCTTTAAAAAACACCTCAATGGCATGGGCAAATATGACAGGATCGCTTACTTTCATCATTGTAGCTTTTAAATGAAGGCTCACGAGCAAGCCTTGCTGCTTGGCCTCTTTAAAAGCTTTTTCGTAAAATTTATCAAGCTCTTTTACGCTCATAAAAGTGGCGTCCACGACCTCGCCTCGTAAAATTTCAAGCTCTTTTAGCGTTTTTTCCGTGCCGTCCTCGCCCTTAAATTTCACCAAAAAGGTATCGTCTCGTTCGCTTATGATCGAGCGCTCGTTAGCGTAGAAATCGCCCTTTTGCATATATGCGACCCGTGTTTTTACCTCTTTACTCCATTTACCGATGTCGTGAGGATTTGATCTTGCAAATTCCTTTACGGCACGGACACATCGTCTATCGGAATTTCCTTGTCGTAGCACCGGATTTACCGCACTTCCAAGCACTTTTGCGTATCTGCTTGCTACGTTCTTATCGTTTTCGTTTTTTATCTCGTTTGGATAGGTCGGTATATTAAAGCCAAGAGAGCGCAGCTCGCTGATAGCGGCGTTTAGTTGCGGGATAGTGGCTGAAATGTTTGGCAGCTTTATGATGTTCGCCTCTTTGCTGGTCGTAAGCTCGCCTAAAATTTTCAGTCCGTCCTCGTGCGAGCCGTCCAAGATATCGTCAAACGCCGCCAGTATCCTGCCAGCAAGCGATATATCCACCTGCTCTATCTCTATGCCGCCCTTTTTCAAAAAGCTTTGTACGATAGGAAATAACGAATAGCTCGCAAACAGCGGGGCTTCGTCGGTCTTGGTCCAGATGATATCGCTCATTTTTCGCCTTGTCAAAATAAAATTTGTAGAATTTATCACTTTTTAGATTAAAAACACTTGTAAGATAGGCTTTAGGGCATATTTTCAGTGAAATTTTATCTTTGCTGCGACACGTTTTCGTTGTGTTCTATCAGCGTTTTTGAAAATTTATGCTTTTTCGTCTTTTTGTCGCGCACGAAGTATAAAAACTCCGTCTTAGCAGGGTTTATAGCGGCTTTTATGGCGTTTATGGAGACCGTGCAGATCGGTGTAGGCGGCAAACCGTCGTTTAGATAGGTGTTAAACTCGCTCATATCGGTCTTTATGCGCTCAGGAGTCACCACATCGTGCGAATAAACGCCGTAGTTTAGCGTCCCGTCCATTTGCAGTCTCATGCCTTTATCTAGGCGGTTATAGACGACCGAGGCGACAAGGGGCATCTCGTCGTTGTTTGCGGCTTCTTTTTGTATGACCGAGGCGATAGTCAAAATTTTATACCATTTTTTTTCGTTGTATTCGCCAAAAATTTTATTGCTTAGTTCGGACTGCGCCTTTTTTGAGGAATTTACCAGATAATACGCCAAATGCCGCTCGCTTATACCGATCGGAATTTTATAGGTATTTGGCACTAAAAATCCGTCCGGTAGCGGTGCGAGTGCGTTATACTCGGCATTTAGTTTTTTAGCGTCCAGCTTTAGCTCGCTTGCGATCTGGTTTAAAAAAATGATCGTCGTCTCACCGGGTATGAGTGTGATCTCTTGCAGCGCGGCCTTTGCCTTTGTTAGCTTGTATAAAAAATCGATCCTGCTAAGATGCGTACTTTGCATGTTTATCCAGCCAGACTGCGGAGAGCCGATGAAAGAAAGTGCGTATTTGTCGATCTTGCTTAGATTAAAGTTGCGATTAGCTAAATAAGATATAATCTCGCCGACGCCTCCTTTAGGGATAAAGACGACTTCACTCGTGCTTATCGGGCGAGCCAAATACGCAAAAACGCTTAGGAAAAATATGAAAACGATATCGAAAAAGATGGCTAGATACGGCTTTTTTATAAAATTTTTTATCATACTTTTTATTTCTTTCATCATACTCTTAAAATACGGCATCAAAGTCGGCAGCTTCGAGCTTGGCGGCGTAAATTTGGATCAATTATACATAAAACTAGATAAAAAATTGATTGTGCGGGCGCAAAACATAAAGATACCAAGTATCAAAAAAGAGGAGCAAAAAGACTCGAGCGACTATCTGCTTAGCATCACCGACAGCGCCGTTTGGCTGGATAGGCTCTTTGAGGAAATTTCACTAAATAACGTTCAAATCGGCGATGCCAAAATCAAAATTTTATATAAAGACGATATCTTTTTCGTAGATAGCCCGTATTTTGGCATCGACGTGAGATTTAGCAAAGAGAGTCAAAACGGCGTGGATACCTTCAGCGTGCAAAATTTAGCGCTCAAAGACTTCAACGTCACGATAAACGGTAGCGGAAGTGCAGACATCAAACATAAAAAATACGCCTTTGTCGGCGACTTCGTCTCGCACGAGCTAAGCGGCAAAATAGAGATAGCTCTAGCAAACCAGATCGTAAGATACCGCGCCCTTGATATCAAGGCCGATTCACTCAAAAATTTCATCGCCGCACTCGATGAGAAATTCGATCTAAGCGACGATGTCAAAAACTGGATATATGGCTATATAATCGCGCAAGAATACACGGTAAATGAGATGAACGGCAAATTTGACCTTAAAAACGAAAATTTTTACCTAAACGACCTAAACGCGACCGCAGTCGCTAAAAACCTCAAGGTAAAATTTGAAAAAACACTCGATGCAGTCGATGTCGAGCAGGCAAACATCACACTAAAAGACGGCAAGCTTCATTTTGACCTCATAAATCCCGTGTATCAAAAGCGCCAGCTAAACGGCTCTGATCTGGTGATCTACAATATCTTTGACGAAAAAACAGCCGGCCTTAGCCTAAATATCAAAACCAGATCCTTGTATGACGGCGTGATAAACGACATCTTAAAAGCCTATGGCATAAAGATCCCGATAAATCAAACCGCCGGCAAAATGGACGCGGATCTGAATTTAGATATAAAATTTGACACCTCGCAGGTCATCGCAAACGGCGAATTTAAGCCCACCGACGCGACTATCGACATAGCCGGGGCGAAATTTAAGAGTAAAAGCGCGGACGTGAAGCTCATAAACAGTGACCGTCTAAGCATCGTAGCAAAAGACTTTGGCATGGACTTTTTCAAGGCTGACGCGCGCACGATGTTAGATCTAAACACCAGCACGGGACACATAAAAGGAATGATCAAGGAGCTTGCTCTAAACGGCGGTAGCGAGGAGATCTTGGCGCTAAAAGATAAAGAGCTTGACGCGCAGCTTGACTTTAGCGGCAAAGAAACGAAGCTAAAGCTCGTAAATTTCGGCGTTGATATGAGCTTTGGCGATGAAAACACGATAAGCGCTCAAAACGGCGACGAGCTTTTAAAATATTCGCCTCTTTTACAAAATGTGGGCGTAAAAAATCTCGCGAATTTAAACGTAAAAACCAAGGATTTTGAAAATTTAGATATCGAGGCTAAAGGAGTGAAATTTGATCTGCCGTTTTACAAAAAAGACGGCAGCAGATATGATAGCGACGACTTTACGATAAAAGTCGGCAAAAACGCTGTCAGCGGACTCACAGCCAGCGGCAACGCTCGCTTTATCGCTCAAAACAAAGACGTCAATATCACGACGAACGATCTAAATTTAAGAGTGGATACGAATTCGACTGACGAGACGAAAGAGCAAAATTTCGCTCTAAATTTACACGCCAAAAACGCAGACATCGTCATCGCCGACATAAACAAGACCCTGCCTTTCGTAAATTTCAGCGCGACAAAAAAGGGCTCTAGCATATCGCTAAACGGACTACCAAAGCAAGGCAGAGTCGGGCTATTTAAAGATAAAAAGAGTCTAAACCTCGATGCTACGGACATTTCAGGCGAATTCGTAAATCAGCTTTTTGGTATCCAAAGCTTTGAAGGCGGGAAATTCAGGCTAAAGATCGTGGGCTCTGGCACTAAGGAATTTAAGGGCGAGGCTAGATTTTACGGCACGCACCTTAGGGATTATATATTTTATCAAAGGCTTTTGAGCTTCTTAAACTCGATCCCGTCGCTACTTAGCCTAAAGACGCCTGATTTTAACGACAAGGGCTTCACGATAGAAAACGGTAAAATTTTGTTTGAAAAAAACGGCTCCGTTATAAATTTCCTAGCCATCGAGCTTGTCGGAAGCAGCGCTGACATCGGTGGTCGCGGCACGATCGATCTGGCCACCAAAAAGATAAATATCGATCTGGAGCTTAAAATTTTAAAGGATGCAAGTAGCATAATCGACAAGATCCCGCTCGTAAATCAAATAATCCTGGGCAAAGATCGCAGCCTCTCGACCGTCATCGCCATCCGCGGAACGACCGATAAGCCAGAATACTCGACGCAAGTGCTCCAAGACACCCTGCTCTCGCCGCTAAAGCTGATAAGAAACGTCTTGCAAGCGCCATTTTTGATATTTGAGTAAATTTAAGGATATCTCATGAAAATTTCAAGTCTCATCATAGCAGTCGCGCTTTTGTTCGTCGGCTGCTCTACAAAGCTCACGGAGGCAAATTTTAAGCCTCAAAAAACAACGATCTGGCGTAACTACGAGATAGATCGTATCCAAACGGCAAAGGTCGGCGAAGCGATGATAAAAGTCACCAAAGAGAAGCAAGAGGCCGAGTACACCGGCTATATGAAACCAAGCAAGGATTTTACATTTAACGGTACTCTTAAATTCAAATCAAGCGCGAATTTCAAAGTATTGGGCTTTTATAAAGGCTACATGGCTATCCATCATCCTAGCCTAAAAGATGTCGCATTTTTAGTGGATACTGACGGCAAGCTGCAAAATAAGGTCATAAGGTATTCAAGCGACGGCGAATTCGTCGAGGTGCTTTGGAGCTACGAGTATGAGCCAAAAGATATGATCATGCAAGCTCAGCTCATAGACGAGTCAGACCGCATCGTCTCGACCCGCTCGATCATCTATGACGGAATGAACGATAAATCATTGCTTTTTACCGACAGGTATTCTTATTACGAGGATAGACCGTCGTTTCAAAACCTAAAGATCGTGCACAACAAAGAGCGCAAACAGATGAAAATAAGCGATTATCTGATAGACATTTTATACTTTGATAAAGACAAGATAGAATACAGAGTCATCGAAGACTAAAAATCTATCTCATCTCAAGCTTCATGAGATACATATCCTCGCCGTCAAGCACTCTTAAATTTTGGCTTTTGCATTTTGGGCAGGTGAAATCGTTTTCTTCCAGCTCCCCGTCAAATCCGCACTCTTCGCACTTTACGACGATGCCTTGTAGATTTATCACGAGCTGGGCGTTTTCGCAGATAGTACCGTTTTTATAGACGTCAAAGGCGCTTTGCAGATAGTGAGGCTCGACTCCGCTTAGCCGCCCTACCTTTATCTCGAGCCTTAGCACCTCTTTGGCATTTTGTTTAGCGGCGTTTTGCTCGCATAAAGTGACTAAATTTTGAACTATACTAAGCTCGTGCATCAGCAGATCCTAGGCAGTAGCTCGCCCTTTGGCGGCTCGAGAAACCTACGTGATTTATAGGCGTTTTCAATGACGACGCGAGAATTTTGCTCGCTCAAAACCTCGCCGATAATAGTGGCGTTTTCGTCAAATTCTCTTAAAATTTCAAGCGCTTTATCAGCCTGCGCTTCATCTACTGCCAGCACGAAAGTCCCCTCGTTTGCAAGCTCGTAAGGCTCAAAGCCAAAAAGCTCGCAGATGCCGGTGACCTCGTCGCTCACCCTTATCTTTTCCTCAAAGACCAAGATGTCAGATCTAGTAAATTTCGCCCACTCGTTTAGCACCGCGCTAAGCCCTCCACGCGTCGCATCGCGCATACATTGAGGCTTCACACCCTCTTTTAAGAGCTTTAAGACGACGCCCTTTAGGCTCTTGCAGTCGCTAGTCAAATTTGAGCTAAGCTCAAATTCTTCTCTATTTGCAAGCACTACGCCACCATGTCTGCCGATGTCGCCCGAGAGTAAAATTTTAGCGCCCGGTTTTAGATTTTTAAGCTCCACGCCCTCGCAAACTATCTCGCCTATGCCGGCCGTGTTTATGAAAATTTTATCGCATTTGCCCTTGGGTACGACCTTCGTATCGCCGCAAACGACCTTTACGTCAGCCTCTTTACAAACCTTTGCCAGCGAGCTTAAAACGGTCTCAAGCTCCGATGTCTCAAGCCCCTCTTCGATGATCAAAGAGCAGCTTAGATACTTTGCGCTGGCCGCTACCATCGCCAGGTCGTTTATCGTGCCGCAGGCTGCGATCTTGCCTATGTCGCCGCCTGAAAAAAATATCGGCGTGACGACGAAGCTGTCCGAGCTAAAGGCTGTTTTGCCGTTTAAATTCAGTATCGCCGAGTCGTTGCTGTCGCGTAAAATTTCATTATCGAAGATATTAAATATCATTTCATTTATGAGAGAATTCATCTCTTCGCCGCCACCGCCGTGGCTGAGCATTATTTTTTTCAAATTTTATCCTTTAGCCCACTCTTGCGTATTTAAAATATGCCGCGCATGCGCCCTCGCTAGAGACCATGCACGAGCCTATCGGGTTTTGCGGTGTGCAGGCTCTACCAAAGACCTTACACTCCGGCGGTTTGGCTTGGCCGCGCAAAATTTTGCCGCAGATGCAGGCTTTGCTCTCATTAGCGCTTCTCACATCGCAGTCAAACTGCTCTCTAGCGTCGATGCTTGCGAATTCGGACTTTAGTTTCATGCCACTTTTTGCTATCACGCCCAGTCCGCGCCACTCAAAATCGCACGGCTCAAAGTAGCGCGCGATGAGCTCTTTTGCCTTTAAATTTCCCTCTTTTCGCACGGCGCGCGCGTATTCGTTATAGACTTCAAATGTGCCTGCGTTTTGCTGATCGACTAAATTTAGCACACTGGCCATTATATCAAGCGGTTCAAAGCCGCTTATAGCGATAGGCCGCCTGAATTCATTAGCCAGCTCCTCATAGATAGCGCTTCCTGTTATCACACTAACATGACTAGGCCCTAAAAATGCGTCTATCTTAACGTTTTCATCGCTCATTATCGCTCGCACGGGAGCCGGCACGGTCACATGGTTGATATGAAAATATAAATTTTTTATGCCAAGTTCTAGCGTTTTTTGCACTAAATTTGCGCTCATCGGCGTCGTAGTCTCAAAGCCGATAGCAAAAAATATGACCTTTTTATCCTCGTTTTGTTGAGCGATCTTTATGCAATCAAGCGGACTATAAAGCGCTCTGATGTCGTGTCCTTCGCCGCGAAGCTTTTGCAAGCTGGTGGCAGAGCCCGGTACGCGCAGCATGTCAGCTAGCGTGCAAAATATCACGCCCGGCATCGCGGCTAGTTTACAGGCCTCGTCTATGCGTGTTTTTGGCATCACGCAGACAGGACAGCCCGGTCCGTGGATGAAATTTATATGCTCTCCCACAAGCTGCGGTAGGCCAAATTTCATGATGGAGTGCGTATGACCGCCGCAAATTTCCATTATATTTAGCGGCTTTTTACTACGCTGGATTATGAGCTTTGATAGGCTTAAAATGAGCTCTTTATCGCGAAAATCGTTAATTAGATCCACGCAGATCCTTTAGCCCCATATCGCCCTCATTCTCGTCTATGACGCCGTTTTTCATATCCTCGGCTATCTGGCGGTAAACCTCTAAGCTATCAAGTGCAAACGCCGTGTCTATCTTTTGCATCGCGTATCCGACGTGGATGAGGACGTATTCGCCCACACTGACGGGCTCAGAGATGAGATCTAGACTAACGCGCCTTTGCACGCCTAGAGTTTCGACTAGAGCGACGTTATCGGCGTCTATTTCTATTACTTTTGATGGGATCGATAGGCACATTATCTTAGCTCTTTTTTAAATTTAAGATAGTTTATCCATTGCTGCACGCCCTCGCCTGTCTTGCTGTCGATCGTGAAAATATCGACCTTCGGGTTTAGCTTCCTGGCGTCATTTTTCACGCGCTCGACATCAAAGTCAAAATGAGGAGCGAGTGAAATTTTAGTTATCAAAACGACGTCCGCCGCACGAAACATGACAGGATATTTGCTGACCTTGTCATCGCCCTCCGGCACAGAGAGCAAGACCGCGTTAAAATGCGAACCCACATCGTAGCTAGCCGGACAGACTAAATTTCCGACATTTTCGATAAAGACGATATCAAGCTCGTTCAAAGGCAGATGATGAAGCCCTTCATGCACCATGAAAGCGTCCAAATGGCAAGTCTGACCGGTGCTTATCTGATAGGCGCTAGCTCCGGCCTTTACGATGCGGTCGGCATCTTGGTTGGTCTCCAGATCACCCTCGACGACTCCGATCTTAAAGTCTGAGCCTTTTATGGTCGATTCTAAAAGCGTGGTCTTGCCGGCACCCGGGCTACTCATCAAATTTACGCATAAAATTTTAAGCTCGTCCAAGTGAGCTCTATTGTGAGCCGCTTCGGCGTCGTTTGCAGATAAAATTTTTTCTATCACGTCTATCGTTTTGCTCTCGTTTAGCACCGGATGAGCATGCTCATGCTGATGATCGTGCTTGTCTTGCTCGTGAGAGGCTAAATTTTCATGTGAATGCTCATGCGTATGCGTCGTACCGTCAGCGTGAGTGTGGACATGGCTGTGATGCTCGTGAGAATGATCGTCTCTTTCGTGAGGGACTGCCGCATCATGCGTGTGAGCGTGAGAGTGTGTCACTCCGTCTTTATGTGTGTGTTCGTGGGCGTGGTTACCCATAGAACAACCGCAATCTTTACACATTTTTCTTCCTTATTTCTAAATTTGTCTGAATTCTAACTCTTAAATATTAAATAAAGCTTAGGTTTAAAATTTAATATAAAATTTGCCCTTAGGCACTATATCTTTGACGCGCGCCTTGCCGTTATCCATCACGGCTAAAATGGCATACGCTCCGCTCTCTCTTATATCCTTTTCCATTTGTATGGCTTTTTGAGGCGGCATGAAAAACGCCTCGATGCCAAATTTCGCTCCTTCATAATCCATCGAGCCTACTATAAAAACGCCATCTTTTGGTCGTTCAAAGCTATATCCGTCGCTTTGATACGTTCCGTTTTCATCGGGCTTTAGACTAACGTAAATTTTATCTTTGCCTATGCTTTGGTTTTCATCGACCTCTTCGTCATAAGCTCCGTGAAATATAGGCAAATTCCTGGTAAAATCATACTGCAAGCTCACGTAGTTTCCGCGTAAAAGATCGCGCGGATCATAAAGGCTGACATCCACGCGTATATCTTTGCCAAAATAAAGCGGTGCAAAGGCATTTACCAGCATCGCTAGCAAAGCTAAAATTTGAAATATCACAGCACCGAGGACCAGCTTAAGCCTCATTTTTAGCCCTCCTTTTTCGAGACATCACGAGCACAGTCACGGCAAAGGCCATAAATAGCAAGCTAGCTCCGATATAGTCTCCTATCAGATCGATATATCTGACGATAGCGACACAAAATATCACTATAAGGCCAAAATTCAGATAATTTTGCTTGATGAGCACGATGCCTACCAACACGCTTATGAACGAGAATATCGCCTTTGAATAATCACTGAAATTTTCGATCAAGATCGGTAGCAAAAATAGCCCCACGCAAAGAAGCAACGAGTAATATCTCCTAAATTTAGCAAATATCAACGCACAGATCACGATAAATGCGGCTGCCACGTAGCCAAACACCGTTTTATAAAATACGACCGACTCCATATCCGTCTGAAAGAGAAGGAGGTCAAGATCATAAAACGTCATCGACACGAGCAATACCACGACTCCGCAAGTGATAGACATCGTTTTTAGATACTCGGCGATATGAAATTTGCCAAAATTTTCCACCACAAGCGCGACCGATACACACAACATACAATACGATAGCGCAAAAAACACGATGCTTATTATAAATATGCTATCTAGCAACTCTACGGGCGTAGCTCGCAAGATGGCAAACACCAAATATACGAAAACGCTGATAAAAATAAGCCCTGTGAGTATCCTCGAGCTATCGCGCCAAAGCACATAGCAGCTGATGGCGACAAATATCAAAAAGCCATGCATCACAAGGCCAAATTCTATCTCCATGACAAACCAAAAAAGCGCTATAGCAAGGCTTTGAGCGATCAGGATCGATCTGCCTACGGCAAAGGATAGCGCAAAAGAGCCCACCGCCCAAAGTAGCACGCCATCAGCCATATGTTCGCCCAAATGATAGATCTGAGCTATCAAGGCTATCGCCGCTCCGTAGCAGAAATTCCCAAGTAAAAATAACGCCGTAGCGCTATTTTCTTTGCCCTTTTTAAGTGTGAAAAAGCCGCCTAAATTTACAAGAGCGAGCACGAAAAGAACGATCAAAAGCCTACCAAAACGCGGTATCTCCTCCCAGTTAGCTCCGATAAGCGTAAAAAACGCAAGCGAAAAAAACTGATAGGCTACTAGTTTAAGGATAAAGCTCGTAGTGTCATGCGTGCTGTTTAAATTTATATTGTAAAGAGAGGCTATCTTTTGCGCGGTCTGGGTGTCGATGATGCCTTTATCACGCCATTTCACGATCTCACCAGAGAGAAAATCTTTATTAAAAGGATTCATTTTGCGCCTTCACTTCGATCTTTTCTTTTCTCACGCTTGCTATATAAAGCACGATATAGCCAAGCACTCCCGATATCACAGAGGCTATCAGGACCGAGAGCTTATCGGCGTAGGCGAATTTATCGGTATCGTTGTAAGAGAGAGAATTTATAAAAAGGCTCATCGTAAAGCCGATACCTGTTAGTATGCAAAGCCCGTAAAACGATATCCAGCAAGAGTATTTAGGCAGCTTCGCAAAGCCAAGCTTTATCGCGACAAAGCAAAAGCCAAAGACGCCTATTTGCTTGCCTAAAAATAGTCCCAAGATCACGCCAAGCGAGACTGGATGCGTCAGCTGTTCCAGACCTATACCTTTAAGCGAAATGCCGGCATTCACGAAAGCAAAGACCGGCAAAACGAAATAAGTAATATAGCCGTGCAGATCATGCTCTATCTCTTTTAAAAGCGATTTATCGCTATTTTTGCATTTTAGCGGTATGAAAAATGCGGAGATGACGCCAGCTAGCGTAGCGTGGACGCCGGATTTCAGCACGCTTATCCATAAAATGATACCAAGTATGAGATAAAAGGATTTTTTATTGACATTTAGTAAATTTAACGCCAAAAGCCCCAGAATGACGATAGCCGCTACACCAAAGGAGATAAGCGAAAGATCGCCGCTATAAAATATAGCCATTATGAGGATCGCACACACATCGTCGATGATAGCTAGCGTAACTAGGAAAATTTTGAGACTGGCAGGCACTCTGGCACCAAGTATCATTATGATGCCAAGTGCAAACGCCGTATCGGTCGCAGTAGGTATCGCCCAGCCTCTTGCGGCAAAGCTGTCTGTGTGGTTGAATAAATAAAATATGAACGCTGGCACGACGATGCCGCCTATCGCACCGACAGCCGGGAGTACGACTTGAGCGGGGTTACGAAGCTCACCCTCTAAAATTTCACGCTTCAGCTCAAGCCCTAAAACAAAGAAAAATATCGCCATCAGTCCGTCATTGACCCATAAAATGAGCGGCTTTTGGAGCAAAAACTCGCCAAATTTAAAGCCCATGTCGATATGTAAAAAAGAGTTGTAAAATTCACTTAAAAAGCCGTTTTGAAACACCATAGCAATGACGGCTGCAGCGATCAAAAATATACCGCCGCTAGCCTCACTGACAAGAAATTTTTTAAAATTCTCGCTACACATAAACCGCCTTGCCCGTTAAAATTTAGGCACGGCGGCTTTAGTGAGCTTTGCGAATTTCACGCCCTTTAGCCCTGCTATCCTGTCTGAGAAATGCTCTATCTTTGCAGCCTCCCCGCGCAAAGTGATGGTCTCCAGACAGTTGTGATGGTCGACATGGACGTGATTTGTGCAGATGATAGTGACATCAGCGTCATGCTCGATATCCATCATTTTGTTGATGAGATCGTTTTGATGATGCACGTAAATGAGCGTGAGAACGCCGATAAGCTCCTCTTTGGCGTCTTTCCAGCTGTCATTCACGATCTTTTCTCGGATGAGATCACGCGTAAATTCACTCCTTGAGGCGTAACCTTGTTCACCCACCTTTTTGTCGAGCTCGTCAAGCAACTGCGACGGTAAAGAAACGCTGAAACGTATGATATTGTCCATTTTACCCTTCCTTTGTGATTGATAAAATAAAAGTTAAACAAATTATAGGCAAACACTCTTAAAAGGAGCATAAATAATAATACAATTGACCCAAGCTAACGCCCGAGTCGTTGCTGCAAAATTTTTTATTTAGATAAAATTCCACCCCGTCGCGCCTGAAATTTCGCACGATCTTTCTTAGAAGCGTAGCATTTTGAAACACGCCACCGGAGAGCAAAACGGGTAAATTTCGCTCTTTTGCTATCTCGCAGACGATATTTGCCAGTGCGTTTATAAAGGCCGTAGCAGCGAGCCTTGGCTCATCTTTTAGTGCGCCTTTCATGGCCTCTTTGAAATTTATCACCCCATCTTGCAGGCTAAATTTATAGGAAACGTCCAAATTTTCATCGTAAAGCGCCTCCAATCTCATGCCGCTCTCGCCCTCGTAGCTAGACTCGCTCATTGATAAAACGATACTCGCAAACGCGTCAAATATCCGCCCCAGCGAGCTCGTTTGAGGCGAGTTTATCCCCTTTTGCGCGATGATTTTTAGATTATTCAGGCTCTTTTCATCGTGGCTTTTTAGGAAATTTTCTGCCTGCGCTTCTAGGCCGTATTTTAAGATGATCGAGTATGCGATCTGCCAGATATGCTTTATGCTGCTCTCGCCGCCTATCAATGCAAACTCATCAAAATGATATATCCGCTCAAAGCCGCGTGCGTCCGCTATCATGACCTCGCCGCCCCAGATCTCGCCGCTTGGCGCGTAGCCGGTGCCATCAAAGCAAAATCCTAAAAATTTGCGCTCTCTTGGCAGGTCGTTTTCAAACATGACAGAAAGCAGATGCGCGTAGTGATGCTGCACGCAAATAGGCGTGAATCCCTGCTCTTTTGCCCATTTGACGTTTAAAAAATGTGGATGCATATCGGCTATGATAGCGTCAAATTTAAGCTCGTATGTCGAGACGAAAAGCTTTAAAATAGCCTCGAATCGCTCAAAAACGGCGATATTTTTTAAATCGCCGATATAAGGACTCATCATCACTTCGCCGTCTTTATAGATCGTAAACTGATCCTTTAGCTCCGCACCAAGGGCTAAAAACGTCCCCTTTTGACTAAATTTCGAGCGGAAAAATTTTGGATTTAGCCCACGGCTAGTGCGTATAAAGATAGGCTCGTCGTCCGCCACAAAGGCGATGCTGTCATCGCTTGGCGAGTAGATCTCGCGGTCATGGTCGAGGTAATAATCAAATACGCCCCCAAGCTTACCCTGTAGTTGCTTTTCATCATATATCACCACTTCGCCGGAGACATTTGCGCTAGTGGCTACGATGTCGTGGTTTAGATACTCAAAGAGCAAAAGGTGTATGCCGCTAAAGGCCAGCATGACGCCTACTTTGTTCAAATTTGGCGCTACGCTGGGAGCAAGCGGCGAATCTTTAGCACTTTGTAGCAAAACGATCGGCTTTAAATTTGAGCTTAGAAGCTTTGCCTGTGCGTCTGAAATGTGCGCTAAATTTCGTGCGCTTTGTAAATTTTTACTCATTATGGCAAACGGCTTGCTCGGGCGATTCTTGCGTTTTCGCAGTAAATTTACGGCGTTTTCGTCGTGTGCGTCACAGACTAGATGAAAGCCGCCAAGCCCTTTGACAGCCAGAATTTTACCCTCGTTTATGAGCCTTGCCGCCTGCTTTGCCGCCTCGTCATCTTTGCTTAAAATTTTGCCTGTTTTATCTTTTAGCATGAGCCTAGGCCCGCAGTTTGGGCAAGATACGGGCTGAGCGTGATATCGGCGGTTTAAGGGGTCTTTGTATTCGCCCTCGCAAAATCCGCACATTTTAAATTTACTCATCGTCGTGTTTGACCTGTCGTATGGCAAGCTTTTTATGATGGAAAATCTCGGTCCGCAGTTAGTGCAGTTTATGAAAGCGTAGTGATATCGCGGGTTTGCAGGGTCGTAAAACTCCCTCTCACAGTCGGCACATAGGGCAAAGTCGGGCAGGATAGGCGCTTGTTTTTTAGCGCTTTTTGAGGAGATTATTTTAAAATCACTAAATTCCAGCTTGCTGCCAAATCTTTTAAGCTCATCTATGCGCGCCAGCTCGGGCAGCTCGTCAAACAAGGCTTTTTCAAATTTTGCTATATCCGAGGTCTCGCCAAAAAGGCACAGCTTCACACCCTCATCGTCGTTATAAACCTCTCCAAAAAGCCCAAACCTAAGCGCCAGATTATAAACGAACGGGCGAAAGCCTACGCCCTGGACGAGTCCTGAAATTTCATATCTATACGAAGACTTCAATACCAAATCCAATGTCAAATTTTGTTTTTATATTTGGATTTAGATGTTTTTTTATGAGGTTGCTAGCGGTTTTGCACTCAAAGAGCGAGCCGCCAAGCAGCACGTTTTGCACGCCAAACTCATCTCTAAGCTCGAACGAAAAATCGCTCAAAAAATAAGCCATCGACTCGATGTAGCCAAAGCTTATGTTGCGCTCTCCCGCACCCGCTAGATAAAAGCTCATGCCGCTTTTTATAAATTTCACCGCGTCAAATTCAAGCTTGCTTTTCATCTTGCAGTCTATGCGCACGCCCTTTGCGCCGTTAAAGTCCATCGCATTTGCGAGCAAAATTTCACCGCTTTTCAAAAAATCATCGCTAAAGCCAAATATCCTGCCGGCAACACATAGAAGCGAGAAAAAGCTCTCGCGCCTAGGTATGTCGCCCTCCGGCAAGCCGTAAGCCAAACGATAGCTCTCAAGCAGCTTAGCCCCGCCCTCATCTTTTGAAATTTCGTCGTAAATTTCGCTGAAATTTGAAAATTTAGGCACGAAAAGCACGCTTGTCTTATCGTTTTTACGCGCTAAGTTTATCTTATCGTCACTAAATTTACAAAGCAATATCTCTAAATTTAGACCGCCATCGCCTAAAATTTCGCTATCAGCCATTTTAAAATACGAAAAATTGTTAAGCGCGACGGATGAATTTTCAAGCTGGATTAGCTTTAAAGGCGGCTCTTTTTGTTTTAAAATTTTAGCTCCCAGGAAATTGACGCCTAGCTGTGAAAGCTTCATACCAAGCGCATAAATAAAGAGGTCTTTCGCCGCTTTGACGTCAAAAAAGCTTGGCGCTTGCGAGTGATTTTGCCTGTAAATAGAATTCGTCTTTAGGCTGATGATGGGCTTTTCAAAGCTAGCCAGCGTAATCTGCGACCTCTCGTCAGCTACAAAAACCTTTGGCAGCGCTTTTAAATTTGTGGGTATGATAAAGTGGATATCTTTAAAATTTTCAAACGCTTTAAGCTCGTATTCGCAGCTTTTATCCTTTAAATTTAGCCCTTGACCGCCTTTGATCTTAGATACGCACTCCTCTAAAAGAGCGCTGAAATTTTTAGAATTTACGCTTTGATCACTCACGCAAATATCGCTCAAAACGCTAAATTCATTTTCGCAAGGCTCTAAATCTCGCAGGAATTTTTCTATCTGAGAAGGTGTTATATTATTTAGGCTTAAATTTTGCGTATTTTGGCCACCTGCGGGCAGATCTTTAGCCGCAAGGACCTTACTCTCTTTTACAAAAATGCTAAAGGGCAAATTTTTAGCCAGATGATCGGCAAACGAGCCCAGCTCGCCCTCCTCGCCCGAAACGAAAAGCGTGATGTTTTCGCCGTTTCGCTCTATGGCATGAGGTAAATTTCGGGCGAAATTTTGCAGTAAAAAGGATAAAATTTCGCCGTTTTTTAGGCACTCAAAATGAAAAGCGAGCGTCATTTGAGCCCTTTTGTAGCGTAACGATCCGCGATCTCTTGCAGGCTAAATTCCGCCACCTTTTCATGACAAAAACCGATCGAGCCAAGATAATTTAAAAGCGTATCTTCGGCTATTTTAACGCCATTTACGACCTCTTTTGAGAGCTCAAAGCCTGTTGGCTCCACGCGCTTTGGCACGATACCTAAAATTTTACAGCTCGGACGATCTCCTGCTAGATCCATCAGATGAAGAGTCTGAAGCATCTCTATCTCATGCGCTGAGCCGTCCCAGCGCACGAAATTCGGTACATTTTCAAAGTCAAAAAAGAAAACGTCGCCGACCTTGGCATCACCGGCACTGATACAATCGACCACAATCAAGTGATCAAACTCGGCTATGATAGGCGTTAGCGCGAGAGCCAGCGTGCCGCCGTCTATAAATTTAAGCTCGTTTGCTCCGCTAAATTTATAGTTACTCTCGATCATCTTTACAAAATGCACGCCCACGCCCTCGTCGGCAAACATCACATTACCGATGCCAAGAACGAGCACTCTCATATATCAGTGCTCTTCTTTTACAAATTTATATCCGCTTACGATCGCGTCCATCGCGCCGTTTTTGCCTTTAATGGCATTAAAAACCGCCATATAGACATGCACCGGCACGAAGATGATGATGACCCACATAGCGATACGGTGGATCGTCCTTACGTTTGCCAGTCCACCCATGAGCCTCTCAAGATATCTCATCGGCTCATAAAGCAACCCGCCAAGCCCATTATGATAAACATGCACGTATAGCACGAGCCCGGTGAGGCATATCACGGCAAGCACCAGGTAAAAAAACAGATACGACGCGAACTGAAGCGGGTTATAGACCCCTTTTAGATGCGGGTGAGGCCCTAAAAAGATATAGTATTTGATCTGTGCTATCCAAACTTTTGGATTGAAAAAATCAACGATACTGATCCACTCTTTTTTGCTGTGTTTGTCAAAGATAAAAAGATAGAGCTTAAATATCGTGACCGCTATCAGGATAAAGCCCGCTACTTGGTGCGCTAGGCGCCATTTGGCGTTCATGAAATTTACCGGCTCGCTCGTTATCTCTGGGCTTACGAAAACGTAAGATATGTAAAATCCGCTCACGACTAAAAACGTGATGGCAAAAAACCTTATCCAGTGCGTTAGTCTAAGCCCGATGGAGAATTCGTATTCGCTGATACGATCAGGTCCGTGTTTTGGCATAAATTCTCCTTTATAGATTCGGATTTATTTTGTATTCGCTCAAGTTATTGCCCTTAGTATCCATCACATGAACGGCGCACGCGATACAAGGATCGTAAGAGTGAATTTTACGTATTATCTCAAGCGGCTTACTAAGATCGGCTATTTTTAGCCCTATCAGGCACGCCTCGTAGCTTCCCATTTGATTTTTAGCGTCTTTTGGCGATGCGTTCCACGTGCTAGGCACGACGGCTTGCCAGTTTTCTATCACGCCGTTTTTGATCCTGCACCAGTGACTAAGCGCGCCGCGAGGAGCGTTGCCGGCAAAATAGCCTTTATACTCTTTGTTGTTATCGATGACATATTTAGCGCATGTCTCTTGATCGGTCTTTAAATTTTCGATCAAAGAGTTAAATGCCGTTAGCGTGTGCTGAGAAACGACAGTAGCTTCAAGCATCCTGGTAGCCGTCCTACCAAGAGTAGAAAATACCGCGCTTAGCGGCAGTCCGCTATCTTTTAGAAATTTATCTACGACAGGCACGACTCTTTCGTTGCCTCTTGCATAGTTTATCACGATACTGGCTATCGGGCCTACTTGCATCGGCATACCGTCATATCTTGGCGCTTTTATCCAGCTGTATTTGCCTTTAGTGTCAAAAATTTTGCCATGCGTTATTTGACCGTCAGGCCCTACACTCTCGCCGTCTATCAAACCTGTGTAGTTCGCATCGGTCTGTCCGTCGTAAGGATGAAGCGGAGCGTCGTTTTTATACCACGAGCGAGTCGCTTCCTCGGTTATCTTGGCGTCGTCTACATCATAGACCTTGCTGATATCACCGCTTAAGATGATACCGCCTTTAAACAGATGGTCGTTCTTGCCGACTAAAAATTCGTCGTAGCAAAGCAAATTTGACACGCCAACGTCGTTTAATACGCTAGCTTCGTTGCCATAAGCCTTTGCTGCCATCAAGATATCGGCATGATATGCACGGCTTACGAACTGCTCTATCTCTTTAAATTTAGATAGATACTCGCCCAGCCTTGCCGGATCTAGCAAGTCCATGATACAGGTCACTCCACCCACGGTCAGGCTCTGCGGATGAGGATTTTTCGCGCCAAATATCGCCATCATCTGCGCAATAGTCCTTTGAACGCTTAGACACTCGAGATAGTGCGAAAGTGCGATCAAATTTTGCTCCGGTGTAAATTTATAGGTGCTGTGTCCCCAGTAAGCGTTTGCAAAAGGCCCTAAATTTCCCTTTTTCACAAACGCACCCACTCGCTCTTTGACCTCTTTTAGCCTATCAGCTCCGGTCGCATATGGAATTTGGACATATTTAAAGGCCTCGTCGCTGGCTTTTTTCTCGTCAGCGCTAAGAGCCGAGACGACATCGACCCAGTCAAGCCCGTGAAGCTGATAAAAATGCACGATATGATCATGCAAATAAAGCGCTGCGTTCATCAGCGTGCGTGTCAGCTCGGCATTTAACGGAGGCGTGATGCCAAGAGCTTTTTCGACCGCTACGATGCCCGCTCTATAATGCGAGAATGTGCAAACGCCGCAGATCCTTTGCATAAAAAAGCCTGCGTCGCGCGGGTCTCTGTTTTTAACTATCTGCTCCAAGCCGCGCCAAAGCGTCGAGCCCGAATACGCCTCCTTTACGACATTGTTCTCATCTACTACGACCTCGATACGAAGATGTCCTTCGATGCGAGTTATCGGATCTACAACTATTCTTTTTTCACTCATATCAACCGCCTTATTCTTTATCTTTGCTCATGGCTGCTATCGCTGCATGCGCGGCTATACCGATGCCTGCGAGCGCTAAAATCCCTATGCCTATCTTGTCGCTGACGTTATCGGCTCCTAGACCCAAAACGGTGTCAAAAAGCCTATCGCCCATCGGCTCCTCAAAAGGTCCCATCGTATCCCAAAAATCGGGCTCCGAGCAGCCTATACAGCCATGACCGGCCTGCACTGGCCAGCTGGTGTGTTGGTTGAATCTTTCGCGCGAGCAGTTATTGAAGGTATATGGCCCTTTACAGCCTACTTTGTAAAGACAATAGCCGTTTTTAGCGCCCTCATCGCCAAAGGCTTGGACGAATTCGCCCGCGTCAAAGTGACCGCGACGCTCGCACAGATCGTGAATTCTAAGGCCATAAGCCCATTTTGGTCTGTTAAATACATCAAGTGCGGGAAGCGTACCAAATAAAATGAAATGAAGCACGTTGCCGACGATATTTTTCTCGCTTGGAGGACAGCCTGGGACGTTGATCACCGGCTTGCTTGTGACTTTGCCTAGACTAACGGCATTTGAAGGATTTGGCTTGGCCGCTTGGATACCGCCAAAGCTGGAACAGGTGCCGATGGCAAATATCGCAGCTGCATTTTCGCTAGCGTGAACGGCATGCGTTTTACCTGTCGTTCCATGCGGTCCGACGGTCAGAAAATTCTCCGTCTCGCCGGTAGGGATGCCACCTTCCACAAGCAAGACGTAGTGACCTTTGTATTTTTCGATCGCACTCTCTAAATTTTCCTCTGCCTGCCAGCCTGCAGCCGCCATGATCGTCTCGTGATACTCAAGGCTGATGTAGTCGAAGATGAGGCTATCGATACTAGGTGCGTCGGTACGGAGCAAGCTCTCGCTACAGCCGGTACACTCTGCCATATGCAGCCAAATGACAGGCAGTCTGTCGCTAAGCTCGGCTGCACGCGCAACGAGCGGTGTCATCGAAGCCGGAAGCGCCATGAACGCGGTCATCGCTCCCGCCCATTTCATAAAATCACGCCTTGTGAAGCCATTTTGCTCTAAAATTTTCGCAATAGTGCCGTTTTCTTTGATCTTTGGTAAAAGACTAAGCTCGTTTAGACGCCTATTTGCCTTTTCATGTATGTTATGAACCATACAAGCTCCTTGATTTGGAATATAATTCGGTGAAATATTACCCCACTTTATAAAAGAGCGATATTAAAAAAATATATTAATTTTTTATTTTAATAAATAATTATGTTAAAGTTATATGCTTATTTGGATTATTGTATTTTTCGTATTTTTATAAAAATATAGGCATCTTATATAAAATTTTATATTTTGCAAATGGCTTTCATTATTCCGATAAAAATGAAAAATCTACGCCATCTTTCTGAAAGTAAATTCTATATAAATAAAATAAGATATTACAAAGCCATAGCCCTGTTAAAACATAGTGTTGATACTCTTTGTAAGTTGCGAATGCAAGTGCAGCGAAGCAAAAATTAGCCGCCTCGTAGTTTCGACTTAGAGGCAACGTGCTTAACGGTCAAAACAAATGCTATGTCTCAACACGGACAAAGCGATATGTCAGGAAAATTTTGCGAAAGAGGTTAAAATTTATTGGCTCTGTTATAATAAATCATTGACACTTGCTTCGCTTCTGCCTTGCAGTTACAACGAAGTGAAGCAGAGCAGACCGCGTTCAGCCTGTAGCTTCTGCTTCGTAGCGTAGTCTCGTCACGAGCGACAGCGAAGCGTCTTGAAAAGCTGCGAGACAAAGTCGAAGCAGAAACATCGGCGGTGATAAGCTCGCTAGCAAGGTTTTTACTCGAATACTGCTCGTATTCTTCTGCTTTAAAGGTTAAAAATCAATGAAATACTGTAACGAAGTCAAATTATTCTACTGGATAAATGGCAAGCCAAATTTAGGCTCGCCATTTTTAAAATTTAGCGTTTTACGTTGATGACGATCTTTTCTTTATCCGCGTCTATCACGATCTCATCGCCACTTGCCAGCTCGTCGCTTAGTATCATGTCAGCTAAGCGGTCCTCGACTAGCTCGTAAAGTGCGCGGCGTAGCGGTCTGGCACCATAAACGATGTCAAAGCCAGCACCTGCGATAAATTTCTTCGCACTTTCGCTCATCACGGCTTTTATGCCCCGATTTAGCAGCGTTTTTTCAAGCTCTTTAAACATAATTTCCACGATCTCTATGAGCCCGTCCTCTGTCAATGGATTAAAGATTATCGTGTCGTCGAGGCGATTTAGAAATTCTGGCTTAAAGTAGTTTTTAAGCTCGTTTTTGACCGCTTCGTTTCGCGCTTCGCCTTCAAGATCCATTATGAAATTTGACGCGATGTTTGACGTTAAAATGATGATCGTGTTTTTAAAATCGACCGTCACGCCTTTATTATCAGTCGCGCGTCCGTCGTCGAGGATGCCTAAAAGCACGTTAAATACGTCCTTGTGAGCCTTCTCGATCTCATCAAAAAGTATCACGCTATATGGCCTCCTTCTGACCGCCTCCGTCAGCTGTCCGCCCTCGTCGTAGCCCACGTATCCAGGAGGCGCACCGAGCAGGCGAGAGACGCTGTGCTTTTCCATATATTCGCTCATATCAAAGCGTATGAGCGCGCGCTCGTCGTCAAATAAAAATTTAGCCAGCGCCTTTGCAGACTGTGTTTTGCCCACGCCGGTAGGCCCGAGAAAGAGGAATGAGCCGATTGGTCGCACGCCCTCGTTTAGCCCCGCTTTATTTCGCTTGATAGCGCGTGCTAATGCGTGCAGCGCGGCATCCTGACCCACGACGCTACCGCGCAGGTGCTCTTCTATCATCAGGTATTTTTGCTTTTCGCTAGTCAGCATTTTTGAGACCGAGATGCCCGTCCATTTGCTCAAAATTTCAGCCACGATCTCCTCATCGACTTGATTTTTGAGCAGCACGCCGACTTTTTTCATCTCCTCCCACTTGGCTTCTAGCTCTTTTTTGCGGTTGGCGGCTTCTAAAATTTTGCCGTATTCTATCTCGGCAGCCTTTTGCAGATCGCCGTTTCTGCGGGCGATTTCTGCCTGGCTTTTTAGGCTATCGATCTCTTTTGTCGCATTTGAAATGCCGTTAAATACAGCTTTTTCATTTTCAAATTTAGTGTCAAGCCCGTGCTTTTGCTCGTTTAAATTTGCGATCTCTTTTTCGATCTCGGCCAGGCGCGGTGCATTTTTGGCTTCGTCCTCCATTTTTAGCGCCTCTTTTTCGACTTGCAGCGTCACGATCTCGCGCTTAATGCGGGCTAGCTCGTATGGCTCGCTTTCTATCTGCATTTTTAGCTCGGCAGCCGCCTCGTCGATGAGATCGATCGCCTTGTCCGGTAAATATCTACCCGAGATGTAGCGATCGCTTAGCTTTGCAGCCGCGACCAGCGCGCTATCGGTGATCGTTACGCCGTGATGGACTTCCAGACGCTCCTTTATACCGCGCAAAATTTGAAGCGCTTCATTTACGCTTGGCTCTTTGACGTCGATTGGCTGAAAGCGACGTTGCAACGCGGCGTCCTTTTCAAAATATTTTCGGTATTCTTTTAGCGTCGTAGCTCCCACGGCATGCAGCTCACCGCGCGCAAGAGCCGGTTTTAGGATGTTTGCCGCGTCCATGCTGCCCTCGCTCGCACCAGCACCCACGATCGTATGAATTTCATCGATAAAAAGGATGATATTGCCCGCACTTTTGACCTCGTTGATAACGGCTTTTAGGCGGTCTTCAAACTCGCCGCGGTATTTCGCCCCAGCGATCAATGCACTCATATCAAGCGCAATGACGCGTTTATTTGCAAGGCTCGTTGGCACGTCATTTGCCACGATCTTTTGCGCCAGCCCCTCCACGATCGCCGTTTTACCGACACCCGGTTCGCCCAGCAAGATCGGATTATTTTTGCTCTTTCTTATTAAAATTTGCATCATTCGCGTGATCTCCTCATCGCGCCCGATGACCGGGTCAAGCTCCTTGTTTAACGCCTTTTTAGTTAGATCGATGCCAAATTTTTCAAGGCTATCTAGTGTCTCGTCCGCCGTTTGAGTGTCGATCTTTCGCCCCGCTCTGATGCTTTCTAAATTTTTCCTGATCTCTAAGATGTCGGTAAATTTAGCTAAAATTTCTTTGATCTCGGGCAGTTCAAGCGCGCTCATGATCCACGTATCAACGGCGATGAAGCTATCTCCCATGCTAGTCATCAGGGCTTTTGCACTTTCAAGCGAATTTAAAAGCTCGCGTGAAATTTGCACGTTTTCCTTGCTGACGTTCGAGCTAGTGGGTAAATTTGAAACCTTGCTCTTTACTTCAAGCTCTACGGCCTCCTTTGAGACGGACATTTTGTTGAATACTTGATTTAATATCGACGCGTCGTCTGCAACCAGACTCCAAAATACGTGAAGCGGTACGACTTGCGGATTTTTGCTGTGTATCGCCAGACTCACGCCCTTTTCGAGACTTTCTTGCATTTGAGCGGTCAAGCTTTCACCTATATTTGCCATATTTTCTCCTTATTATTTTATAATGAGCGCATTATATAACTTTAGTCAAGTAATGTCAAGTTTTAAATAAAATTTAGCAGACTAGTTATTGCAGTGCTAAAATTTATCACGTAAATATCTTTGAACCGATGAGCTATTTTAGTTAAAATTTCGTTCAAAATAGCTTATGTTTACGACCTCAAAAAATAAGCTCGGAATTCTCAAAATTTATACTTTTTTTAGGCAAAAGCTAATAGAATTGAGCGTATTTAAAAATTAGGAGAAATTTTGAACAAAAGCGGAAAATTTTTAGTTTTGAAATTTATGGGCGCACTGATAGTGTCGGGTATCGCTGCAAGCAGTCTAAGCGCAAAAAACGAAGATGACGCCAGCATAAGGCTTGAGGCGCTTTCAAAGCTTACAAAGACGATCTCAACGGTAGAAAAATACTACGTAGACGATATAAAATTTAAAGAGATAATAGACAAAGCCATAAGCGGCTTGATGCAAAATTTAGACGCTCACTCGAGCTTTTTAAACGAAAAGGCCTTTAAAGATATGCAGGTACAGACAAATGGTGAATTTGGCGGCCTTGGCATAACCGTAGGCATGAAAGACGGTGCACTTACGGTCATCTCGCCGATCGAGGATACTCCGGCCGATAAAGCCGGCATAAAACCCGGTGATATCATCCTACGGATAGATGGCAACGCAACCATCGGCACTACGATAGACGAAGCCGTAAATAAAATGCGCGGCAAACCAAAAACTCCGATAACCATCACGATCTTACGCAAAGGCGAACAAAAGCCGTTTGACGTAAAGATCATAAGAGACATCATAAAAGTTGATTCTGTCTACGCTAAAACGATAGAAAATGAAAATATCTTATATATCCGTGTCACAAATTTCGATAAAAATGTCGTAAGCAAGGTAAAAGAATACATCAAACAATACCCTAAAGCAAACGGCATCATCCTTGATCTAAGGAACAATCCCGGAGGACTTTTAAACCAAGCGGTCGATCTGGTCGATCTTTTCGTCGATAGTGGCATAATAGTCTCACAAAAAGGGCGTGAAGCCTCTGAAAATGCAGAATACAAAGCAAGTGCAGGAGCGACGCTCACGAAGCTTCCTCTAGTCGTTTTGGTAAATGGCGGAAGTGCTAGTGCGAGCGAGATCGTAAGCGGCTCGTTACAAGATCATAAGCGCGCCGTCATCGTAGGAGAAAATACCTTTGGCAAGGGAAGCGTCCAGGTCATACTACCGATAGATGACAACGAGGCGCTTAGACTTACGATAGCAAGATACTATCTGCCAAGCGGCCGCACCATCCAAGCAGTAGGCGTCACGCCTGACGTGATAGTCCATCCCGGCAAAGTACCTCAAAGCGAGGATAGCGCGTTTAACATAAAAGAGAGCGAGCTAAAGGCGCATTTGCAAAACGAACTTAGTAAGATAAACGTAACGGCCGAGGCAAATAAAACCGAAAGTAAGGACGAAAAAACGATCATAACACAGAAAAAAGTAGGCGAAGATATCCAGTTGAAAACAGCGATAGATGCGATAAAAGTCTTAAAAATCAAACAATAAAGGAGAGACTATGCAAAAAAGAGAGCTTATTTACGAAGGCAAAGGCAAAAAGATGTACGCGACTGACGACGCAAATTTGCTTATTGCGGAATTTAAAGACGATCTGACCGCCTTTGACGCGCAAAAAAGAGGCAATGAGGCCGGAAAAGGCGCGTTAAACAATAAAATCAGCACTCAGATCTTTAAAATTTTAAAAGAAAAAGGCATAGAGACCGACCTCGTCGAAACTATCAGCGATACCGAGCAGCTCGTCAAAAAATGCGAGATCATACCTCTTGAAGTAGTCGTGCGAAACATCGCGACCGGCTCACTCACAAAGCGTCTTGCGATCAAAGAAGGCACGGTTTTGCCTTTCCCGTTGGTAGAATTTTACTTTAAAAACGACGAGCTCCACGATCCTTTGGTCACTGATGAGCACTGCCTCGTAATGGGTCTGGTAAAAAGCGAAAAAGACCTTCAGACGCTAAGACATCTGGCAAGGGAGATAAATTCCATCTTATTTAAATTTTTTGAAGAAAGAAAGCTAAAACTTGTCGATTTCAAAATAGAATTTGGCATGGATAAGGACGGAAATATCTTGCTAGCAGATGAGATAAGCCCTGATAGCTGCCGTTTTTGGGACGCAGACACAAACGAAAAGCTGGACAAAGATAGATTCAGGCAAGACCTAGGAAGCGTAAAGGTCGCTTACGAAGAGGTCTTGAGAAGAATTTTATCATAAGGATAAAGATGAAAGCTGTCGTAAATATAACACTAAGAAACGGCGTCCTCGATCCGGCGGGCAAAGCGGTCGAACATGCGCTAAATTCGCTTGGCTTTAATAACGCCTCAAACGTGAGGATAGGAAAGCAGATCGTCCTTGACATCGAGGCAAAAGACAAAGAGGAAGCAAGGGCGCAGCTAAAAACTATGTGCGAAGAGCTATTAGCCAACCCCGTCATCGAAGACTACGAGATAGTGCTATGAAGGTAGCTGTCGTCCTTTTTCCCGGCACGAACTGCGAACAAGACACCAAATACGCATTTGATCTACTTGGCTGCCAGACACAAATAATATGGCATAAAGAGGACAAGACCGATGCGGACTTGATCGTTTTGCCGGGAGGCTTTAGCTATGGAGACTATCTAAGGACCGCGGCTATCGCTAAATTTAGCCCTGCCATGAGCGCAGTCCTCAAACACGCTAAAAAAGGTGGATACATACTTGGTATCTGCAACGGCTTTCAGATGCTTTTGGAGCTTGGGCTACTCGAAGGTGCGATGAGACGAAACGAAAATTTAAGCTTCGTCTCAAAATATCACCATCTAAAAGTCGTATCAAATAGCAATAAATTTTTATCGAATTTAAGCGTAAATGAAGTAGTGAATATCCCGCTAGCTCACGGCGAGGGAAATTTCTACACCGATAGCGACACACTAAAAAGACTCTATGATAACGAGCAAGTCCTACTCAAATACTGCGATAAAAACGGCAACGAGTTAAATCTAAACGGCTCAGTGGATAGCATCGCCGGTATCTGCGATAAGGACAAAAAGATATTTGGACTCATGCCTCATCCAGAGCGTGCCTGCGAGAAAATTCTAGGTACCGACGATGGTATGAAAATGTTAAAAGGTCTAGTTTGGTAAGATTTTTAACACTCGCTTTACTCGTTTTAAATTTATACGGTGCAAACACTAACGAGGTCAGCGTATTTGACATGATGAACGAGGCTAGAGAGGACAAGCTCGTAAACGAGCAGCCAAAGCTGCCGTCTGCACCGAGCACTCAAAATGCACCGACAAATCAAACTCAGCAAAATCCACAAGGCACGATAAATTTAGACATCAGCTCAAAGCTCACTGCGCCGCAGCCAGAGCGCATTACTCCGGAGCAAATGCGAAACATCGTCCCGACTAACGAGCCTGACATCGCCCTGCCCGACTCTCAGATTTACGACAGAGTAAAGGCGAAGGATCTCATCCTCAAAGCGACAAATATCCCAAAAAACGCCATCGTAGGTGAAATTTTCAGCCTCGATGTCATAGCCGATACGCAAAGCGAATTTGAATTTGTTTTTAACACCGAGCTTGACGAGACGAACGTAAAATGGCTCAATAAAAAGACCTTGCAGTGGGTAAAAGCCGATAGCGGCGTTTATATGGCGACGTTTTATCTGGAGGCTAAAAATGTCGAGGCAAAGAGCCTTCGTGTGAGCCTAAATTTAAAGCGAAACAGCGAGGACTATCAAAATTCGAATATCAATATATTTTTGCCAAAGCTTAAGGAGCTAAGGAGCGACGAGAATTTCAACCACATCGTAGCGGACAATCTCGAAGTAAAGAAATTTAAAACAACGAAATTTGACGATATCAACAACATCATGGTCGTCGAACTATACGGAAACAACGTCGATCTAAGCTCATTTAATCTCGAAAACAAAACGATCCTAAAGCAAGGCGTAGATACGATAACAGGCGATTTTGGCTCGCAAAGTGCTTATTATTTTGCGGTATTCAAGCCAAACAAAAAGACGCTTGACTTTAACTACTACAACCTCAAAAAGGCTAAATTTGAGACGTTTTCCTTGCCTGTGAGCGTCGAGGACGATGACGTCAGCACACAAATAGGCCTAAATCCAAAGCAAAGCGAATTCAGCACCTATAAAGACGTGGCGGTCTATTCGTTCGCAGCGATATTTTTCGCCCTCGCACTTTGGAGGAGGAAATTTAGCTACTTTTTCGTTGCGGCCGTATTTATAGCGCTTGGGGTCTATACCTACAATCCTTTTGGCAAAGCGGTGCTAAAACCTGACGTTAGCGTGAGCATACTGCCTACTAAAAATTCGACCGTATTTTACACCTCAAGAGCGCAGGAAAATATCGAAATTTTAGCCGACAAGGACGACTACCGCAAAATTTTATTCAACGACGGTAAGATAGGCTGGGTGAAAAAAGATGATCTTGTCAAAAATTAAAGCCGTATATTTTGCAGTAGAATTCATCATCAGCGTTATCTTGGTGATAATCTTCATGTGGCTTTTCCCTAAAAAAAATCGCCGTATCAGGCAAATATGGGCTAAGAGCCAAAGGCTTTTTGGATTTTACTCCATAAAAGTGACGGGAGAATTTAGGGACGAAGCCAACATGATACTGATAAATCATCAAAGTATGCTAGATATTGTCGTTTTAGAGGAGATCCACCCTAAAAACCTTTGCTGGATAGCAAAAAAGCAGATCGATGACCTGCCTATTATAGGCAACATAATAAAACTACCAAAGATGATATCAGTCGAGCGCGAGAACAAGCACTCGCTCGTAAAGCTCGTCAAAGACGCCGAGGATAGAGTAAATAACGGACGCGTTTTGGCGATATTTCCCGAGGGCACTCGCTCACAGACGCATACGCTCTTGCCGTTTAAAGGCGGTGCAAAGATAGTCGCGAATAAGCTAAATTTAAAGGTCCAGCCCATCGTCCTTGTGGGCTCTGACATAATGGACGTGAAAAATTTCAGCTTCAAAAACGGCGAGATAAAGGTATTTTGCCTCGATCTAGTCGATACTAGCGACAAGGACTGGCTCGAAAACACGCGAGCTAAAATGCAAGAAATTTTAGACAAAGAGCGCGCAAGCTAAATTCTAAATTTACCCCGCCGTAAATTTAAAAATTATACGTAAAGCTTAGATTAAACGTCCTGGCATCGCCATAGATCATCTCATCGCTACCGATGCCCTCGTAGTATCGCTTGTCAAAGACATTATCGATATTTAGCTGGATGTCGAAATTCTTACCGATCTTGTAGCCAAACATCAAATTTGCCAGCGCATACGGCTTTTGCGTGATCGTCACATCGTTATCGGCGTTATAGATGTAGGTCTTGCTCTTATATCCCAGTCCGGCGCCCACTCTGAAGTCTCTAAATTCATACTTGGCAAAGAGATCGGCGCTAGTCCTTGCGGCGTTTGTGTTAAATTTCTTACCGCTAGCATCTTTAGCCTGAAAGTGCGCCAGGCCAAAGCTTAAAGTAAGATTGTCAGTCACCCTGCCGTTTAGATCGAGCTCAAAGCCCTTACTGGTCACACCCTTTACCGCTTTGTATGCGTCCTCACCGGTTGAGCCTATCTGCTCTCCGGTCGCTTTGCCGACATTATCTTGGATGATTTTAAAAACGCCAAAAGAGGCCTGCAATGCACCGTCAAAATACTCGCCCTTGACGCCAAGCTCATAGTCATTACCCTCGATAGGATCAAGATATTTGCCGTTTATGTCTTTGACGTCTTGTGGCTTAAATATACTCGTATAGCTAGCATAAAGCGTATGATTTTGCCCCACGTCGTAGGTCAGTCCTACATACGGGGTGATCTGATGAGTAAATTTTTGATCGACGTTGCCTACGGTTTGGTTGCGTTTATAGTAGCTCACCCTGGTGCCCACTAAAAATTTCAGCTCATCGCTCAAAGAGAGCTTGTTGGCAAAATACACCGCCCTTTGCTTTGTTTTGGACGGATTTTTCTGATCGACATAGGGCATATCCACATCGTCAATATGTAGGTTGTTAAAATCCACTCTCATATCCGCTAGATAGGCTAGTCCAGCAGGAGTTTGTTTGTAATCATCAAAATTTGTAAGCCTATACGAGCCCTCGTTAAAGTCATTATACATCGCCCCTAGCACAAACTCATGCCCCAAGCCAAACAGCTCGTAAGGTAAATTTGCGTAAGCATCGAGGTTATGTATATCAGAGTCGTTTTTTGACCCCCAGATCAGCACGTCGTTGCTATCTCCTGTCATATCTGGATTTACCTTGCCGCCGTAGTAAAGCATCTTTATGTCGCTTTTTACCTTTTTATACGAGTAGGAGAGATTCACGCTCGCATCCTCGCCTATGTAATGTCTAAAATCAGCGTAAAGATCGAGCGTTTTTATATCCCACTTCGTCCAAGGCTGAGAGAATATCCTCTTTCTGGAAAATTTTACCAAGCTATCATCCGTATAAAAAGCGGGCATGCCGCCATATCTGATACCTCGACGCTTGAGATCTTGATACGAAGCTCCCAGGCTGAGCCACGAGCTATCGCCTATATCGCTATCGACGACGCCATAAATGGATAAATTTTCACGCTTGTGAAAGTCCATATACGAGCCGGCCTTTTCTTTTATAAAGGCTAGCCTCGCCCTCACGTCGCCATCGGCCGTGATCGGGGTTTGCACATCACCATATACGCCGTATTTATCATACGAGCCGGCCTCCACGCCGAGGCTACCGGTCAGCTCTTTTGAGTCGGCTCTTTTACGGATGAAATTTAGACTTGCCGCAGGATTGCCAGCACCTGCCAGCAGGCCGTTCGCACCGCGCACGACCTCAACACGATCATAAGCTATCATGCTCATATCGGTAGCCTCCAGCCCAAAGCCGCCCAGGCTAGGCATTGAGTCGATCAGATAATAATCTATGAAAAAGCCCCTTGACATCGGCCGTATGGTCTCGTCCATGCGGTTTAGCGTCACACCCGGGATATTAGCCAGTAGCGTTTGGTAGTCTTTGATATTCATATCTTTTAGCTTGGCCTGGGTGATGACGTCTACTGATTGAGGCGTCTGGCGAGCCGTTAAATTTAGCCTCGTCGTGCCCTTTACCAGCTCCTTTGCACCGTAATCCCTCTCGTCATGACGCACCTGCTCCACGATATCCACCGTCTCTAGCTTAGCCTCTTTGGCTAAAATTTCCGCCGCAAACAGCAAATTTAAAGCCGCCGCCGAAAGTAAAATTTCACCTTTCATCTCTCCTCCTTTATGGTTAAATTTAGAAGCTATACGTAAAGCTTAGGTTAAATATCCGCGGATCGCCATAAACCATTTTGTTATTTCCGATGCCTTCGTAATATTTTTTGTTGAACACATTGTCGATATTTAGCTGGATGTCAAAATTCTTACCGATCTTGTAGCCAAACATCACGTTCGCCAAGGCATAAGCCTTTTGCTCGATCTCTTTAGCCCCGCTACCGGTGTAAATTTTACTTTTATACTGCACGCCGACCCCGGTTCTAAAGTTTGATATGGTGTATTTGGCAAAGATATCGGCCGTGGTCCTTGAGGCGTCGGTACTATATTTCTTGCCGTCAGCGTCTTTGGCATTAAAGTGAGTAAGCCCGAAGCTAAGGATCAAATTTTTATTCACTTCGCCGTTTAGATCGAGCTCAAAACCTTTGCTGGTCACGCCCTTTTTAGCCTCGTAAGCGTCGGTGGTCGTGCCGGGGATCTTCACTCCCGTGTTAGCTCCTAGCTTGTCTTGGATGATCTTAAAGACTCCAAAAGACGCCTGCAACGCGCCGTCAAAATACTCGCCCTTTATGCCCGCTTCATAGTCTTTGCCCTCGATAGGATCAAGGTATTTGTTATTTATATCCTTGACGCTTTGGGGCTTAAATATACTAGTATAGCTCGCATAGAGCGTGTGGTTGTCGTTTATGTCGTATGTGATGCCAAAATAAGGCGTTAGCTCTTGAGTGAAATTTCGGTTGCCGTCGCCACCCGTGATCCTATATTTATAATAACTCATCCTCGCCCCGACTAAAAATTTAAGCGGCTCGCTCAAAGATAGCTTGTTCGCAAAATAAACGGCCTTTTGTATCGTCTTGTCGGCGTTGTTTTGATTGACGTAAGGAAGTCTTGGGTCTTCTATGTGAAGGTTGTTGAAATTTATAGTCGTCCTGTTAGCAAACGCCTGTCCGGCAGGAGTGTTTCGGCTATTCCAGTAGCTACTGACATCATCTGCGCTTTTTTTATAGTTGTTATACATCGCGCCAAAGACGAATTCATGCTGCAAGCTAAACGCCTCATACGGTAAATTTGCATACGCATCGACGTTATGGATATTTTCCTCTCGTTTGTTAGCGTACACGCTTAGATCGGCGATATTACCGGTCCCGTTTGCATTGACCGTGCCGCCGTAGTAGAGCAAATTTGAATCCGTCTTTGCTTTCCTATACGAGTAGGATAGATTGAGGCTTGCCTCGTTTGCAAAGTAATGTCTAAAATCAGCGTAAAAATCGAGAGTTTTTATATCCCACCTAGTCCAAGGCTGAGAGAAAATTTCATTTTTGCCAAAGCTCGTCCTAGAGCCGTTCGTGTAAAACGCCGGCATGCCGCCCCAGCGCACGCCATGGCGCTTTAAATTTTGATAAAAGCTACCAAGGCTGAGCCACGAGCTATCACCGATGTCGGTATCTACCACGCCGTAGATCGCGCTGTTTTTACGGTCGTAATAATCCATATAAGACCTGGCGTCTTCGTGCATGAAGCTAAGTCTGGCGCGCACGGTACCATCGCTATTTACCGGTGTTTGCACATCACCGCTGACGCCGTATCTGTCGTATGAGCCCGCACTTAGCTTGAAGCTTCCTTTAAGCTCCTTTGAATTCGCCCTTTTTCTGATGAAATTTAGGCTCGCAGCGGGATTGCCGGCACCTGCTAGCAGGCCGTTCGCGCCCTTTACGACCTCGACGCGCTCGTATGGTAGCAGGCTCATATCGTTTGCCCCTAGGCTAAAGCCGCCAAAGCTAGGCATCGAGTCAAGCAGGTAATAATCTATCGCAAAGCCGCGAGCCGTCGGATAAACGCGCTCGTCCCATTTGTTTAGCGTAACGCCCGGCACGTTTCGCAAAAGCACTTGATAGTCGTTGATGTTTAGATCCTTTAGCTTCGCCTCGGTTATGACGGTCAAGGATTGCGGCGTCTGGCGCGAGGTCAAATTTAGCCTCGTGGTGCTTTTTACAAGCTCTTTTGCGTTGTAGTTTAGATCGTCTCGCCTCTCCTCGCTCGTGATCTCGACTGTTTCTAGATTCTTGGTCTCGCTCGCTAAAATTTGCGTGATCGGCAGCAAATTTAGAGCTACCATGCTTGAAAGTAGAATTTTACCTTTCATTTTTTCTCCTTTTAAAATTTGATCTTTTTATCCATAGATATATCCCTGAAACGCTCAAAACAAACGGCGTGAGGCCGACTAGAAACCAGATGAATTTCGTGATCTGATTGTAATAGCCAAAGTGAGCTTTTCTAAACGTAGCCAAAAATCGCTCCGTGATATCCGCCTCATCGATGTCCTTTATCTGGAGTAAATTTGCATTTTGCCTGCTGTATGTGAGCATGCTGGAGTACTCGTTGTATAAGAAATTTTGCCCCCTTTTGTAGCCAAAGAGCGATATGTCCGCTGCGTTACGAAAAGGTAAAGATATATAGTGAAGCTCGAAATTTGGCAGATCGATTTTGGCTTTTTGCACGATCTCATCAAGCGATAGGTTTTTGTTGTAGATTTGGCTGTTTATCGTAAATTCGCTCGTATCAAAGGGCTTTGAAAACAAAAACCTAAGCTCCCACCAAGCCCCGCTAAGAGCGATGATGAGCATTATCGGAGTAGAGAAAACGCCGATAAATTTATGTATATCGCTCATAAAAATGGCGAGCCTGGCAAAGCGCAGTTTAAATAAATTTTTCCAAAAATTTCGGTAAACGATAAAGCCGCTGATAGCGATGACAAAGGCGACAACTCCGACGATACCTACAAAAATTTGACCGTGCTCTTCAAAGAGTAAATTTTCGTGTAGCTCGACCAGCACGCCCATAAAGCCGCTATCATGTGGCGTAGGCTCGCTTTTTATCTCGCCGCTAAAAGCGTTAAGATAGATGTATTCCCACTCTTTGCCGTTATGCTTTATGAGCCAGATTTTATCGCTCTTTTGGGGATTTTTATCGATATTCCAGCCGACTATCTCGTAGTCAGGAAATTTAGTGCTTATGATCCGCCTAAGCTCGTCAAATCCTAATCTAGAATTTTGCCCGCCGGGAGGTAGCGAGATATTTATCTCGTTCGGAGCCAAGATATCGTTTATCTCATCTTTATAAACGAGTAAAGAACCGCTAAGACACACGATGATAAACGGGATAGAAAAGATAAGAGATATATAAGTGTGGATTTTATATGTGAGCTTTTTGAAATTCATCTGTTTAAAAACTATCCTTGACGCATTTACCTTACGTGATAATGGCGGATTTTATCATCTTAAATATTAATAGTTTATTAAAATCATTATCAAAATATAAGCAGAAATTTAACTAAAAACAGCTCTGTTTTAACATAATGTCACAAATTTTTAACGGCCTAATACTGGCATATTCGGGTGAATTTCAGTGAAGCAAAGCCAAAATCCACATCATCCATGCACAACATTAAATATAAAATCATTAAAACATTGATACAAATACTATCAACTTTAAAGATTTTTTTAGCACTTTGTGATATAATCTGCTAAAAATTTTAAAGCCCTTTTCTATTAAGCGTTGATTTCTTGAAATTTAAGCGTAGTCAAATAGGATGAGCGGCGACATTGCCCTCCGAAAATCAAGGAAGCCGTAAGGCTGACCGCGATTTTCGTGCTATACGTTAGGCACTCTGTCGCAAGCTTATCCTATTTGCGAAGCTTTTAAATTTTATCAATATTTTAATAAGAAAATAGCCAAATTTAAATAAAGGAACTCAAAATGGCAGAAAAATTCGAATTTCAAACCGAAGTGAACGATCTTTTAAATTTAATGATCCATTCACTCTACTCAAATAAGGAAATTTTCCTAAGAGAGCTCATCTCAAACGCAAGCGACGCACTTGATAAACTAAACTACCTATGTCTCACAGATGACGCATACAAGGCACTAAACTATACACCTCGCATAGATATCTCCATAGACAAAAAGAAAAAAACGATCACGATCAGCGATAACGGCATCGGCATGAGCAAAGACGAGCTGATCTCAAACCTAGGCACGATCGCCAGAAGTGGCACAAAGGGCTTTTTAAACAACCTAAGTGGTGACGCAAAAAAAGACAGCTCACTGATCGGGCAGTTTGGCGTGGGCTTTTACTCCGCATTCATGGTCGCAAAAAAGATCGAAGTGATCAGCCGTAAAGCTCTAAGCGATGAAGCATACAAATGGACGTCCGACGCCAAAAGCTACGAGATAGCCACGGCTAAAAAAGAGGCTCATGGCACTAGTATCACGCTATTTTTAAACGATGACGAGTTTGCAGACAGCTGGAAGCTTGAAAATATCATCAAAAAATACTCCAATCACATCCCGTATCCTATCTTTATGGATAAAGAGGAGTATGTAGCGCCAAAAGAAGGTGAAAAAGACGGCACTTACGAGACTAAAAACGTGCAGATCAACAAGGCCAGCGCGCTTTGGCGAATAAATAAAGCAAATATCAAAGAGGAAGAATACAACGACTTTTATAAGCAAATCAGCCACGACAGCGCCGATCCGCTTTTATACATCCACACAAAAGCCGAGGGCAAGATCGAGTACTCTACCCTATTTTACGTGCCAAGCACCGAGCCGTTTGATCTGTTTCGCGTGGATTATCAAAGCGGCGTGAAGCTTTACGTAAAGCGCGTGTTCATCACTGACGATGCAAAGGAACTCTTGCCGCCATTTTTGAGATTTATACGCGGTGTCATCGACGTAGAGGACTTGCCGCTTAACGTCAGCCGTGAAATTTTACAAGAAAACGCCATAATGAGGAGCGTCAAGGAGCAAAGCGTAAAGAAAATTTTGAGTGAATTAGCCAAACTAAAAGACAAAGATAGAGAAAAATACATAAAATTTTACAAACTATTTGGTAAAGTCTTAAAAGAAGGGCTTTACGGCTTTGGCAACGACAAAGAGCAGATTTTAGACCTAGTGCTCTTTAAATCAAGCAAGCGCGAGGGATTAGTCAGCTTAAAAGAGTATAAAGAGGCGATGAAAAAGGATCAAAAGAGCATCTACTACATCAGCGGAAACAACGAAAATATGCTCCGAAATTCTCCGCTTTTAGAGAACTTTAAGAAAAACGACATCGAAGTCCTCATAATGGACGAGGAGATCGACACTATCGTGATGCCGATGGTATATGAATTTGACAAAACGCCTCTAAAATCGATCTCACACGATGACATAAACGAGGAGATAAAAGGCGATGAAGCCAAAGTCGACGAGAGCAAAGTCGCAAAAACCCTCGTAAAAATGCGCGAAATTTTAAAAGACGAGATCAAAGACGTCAGACTAAGCTCGAGACTTTCAGACTCCCCTGCTGTGCTGATATACGACAAAAACGACCCTGACTACGCTATGCAAGCTATGCTTAAGCAAATGGGACAAGGCGGAGATATGTCAAAGATAAAGCCGATCCTCGAGATAAATGGCGGACACGAAATTTTTGCCAAGCTCGAAGCTAACGAAGCGATGGCATATGAGATCGCACCGCTACTTCTTGACATGGCGAAGCTAAATGAGGGCATGAGCCTTGAAAATCCTGCGGAATTTAGCAAACTACTCACAAAGGTAATGTTAAAAGCACTGTAAGGCAAATTTCCCGAGCCTACCTCGGGAAATTCCTTTATATACGCTACAAAATTTACGCGCATCACGCCCTATCCAGCAATACTCGATACAATAAAATAAGGCTCTGTTACAATATTTCATTGATTTTCAGCTTTCAAGAGCAAAGTCAAACCTTGTGAAGCGACGCTATCGCCGCCGATTTACAGGGAAGCGGTAGCTGACCGCGTAAATCGTGCTATATGTTCGGCGTCTTGCGGAGCGAACAGGGTTTGCGAAGCAAGTGTCAATGATTTATATTATAACAGAGCCAAAAAATAAATCATAAATCTACATTAAAATTTTAAGCCTTATTTTATAAAAGCTCTTATAATATAACTTACTATATCTTTAAAAGGAGCGACCATGTTTAAAAAGGCTTTTACTGGCGCTATTTTGCTAGCGATATTTGGTTTCAACCTAAACGCAGCTGAAATTTCAGCAAAAGATGTCAAAGAGCCACGCCTTGAGCTTGCTTTCATGATTGACATCGAAGTCGAAAAGCCCCTGACCGTTGGTAAAGATAGCGAGCACGGATTAAGGCGGCTCATCGCCATAAAAGGCGGTAAAGTAAGCGGCAAACTAAACGGCGAAGTGCTGCCATACGGCGTGGATAGTCAGATCGTCCGTCCTGACGGGCTGACCGAGCTCACTGCAAGATACGCGATAAAGCTCGATGACGGTGCGCAAATTTACATCGATAACAGCGGCATCAGGCACATCACCGATCCTGAGGTCGCAAAAGAGGCTGCAAAAGGCAAGATCGTCGATCCAAAATACGTCTATTTCGCGACTGTCACGAAATTTGAGACCTACGAGCCAAAATATAAATGGCTAGAGCGCGCGATATTTGTCTGCTATGCCGTGCGCTTGCCGGATAAAGTCTTGCTTAAATTTTACGAAGTGAAATGATGAGAAAGGCGCTAAATTTTATCATTTTTACTCTCATTTGTCTGGGCGTTTTTGGTTGTGCGGCCGGTGCACCGACCAAGCCGTCCCGGCAAATGAGCGCTCAAAGCATAAAAGAGCCAAATTTAAGGCCTGTCTTTTCTATCCTCATAAAAAGCAGTAAAGACAGGCTATATCTTGGCGAGAAAGAACGCATTTTCGTGCCTTTCACGCTTAAGGTGAGCGGCGAGCTAAAAGGTGTGGCGATGAGCCACGGCGTAGATATCCAAAAGCAAAACAAGGATAGCTCGAAAAATATCCTCGCCAAATACGGCCTCGCGCTTGATGACGGCGAGAGCATCTACGTCGAAAATGCCGGCATCATCAGGACAAACGCCGATGGTAGTCGCTACTTCGTGACGATACCTAAATTTGAAACATACTCGCCAAAATACAAGTGGCTGGAAAAGCGGATATTCGTGGGCTATGCGAACAAAACGTCAAATGGCACTTTGCTGACATTTTACGAGCTAAAATGAAGGAGATACCTTGCGAGATGGGCTGTCAAAGTCTGGACGAATTTAGGGCGTGGCTAGAAGAGATAAAAAACGGTAAAAGAGATGATGAGCTAAAATTTGCCGACGTTTTGGGAAAAAGCGAATTTATTTCCTATCACTATGGCTTGCTTTTTGATAAAAATTTGAGTGATGATCTCAGACTTAGCCTAGAGACAAAATTTAAACTCCACGCTAAAGCGGGTGAAGATATGCTGCTTGAAAAGCTTCAAAACGCTACAGATGATGAAATGAGAGCTAAAATTTTATTTATGCTGGGTGCGGAGTCTAAATTTCATAGGAGTGAAACTCTCAAATTCGCGCGCGAATTTACCAAAAGCAGTGACGATGGGCTAAGACAAACGGCTCTCATCGTGCTTGGCTGGCTTGGCGGACGCGAAGACTTGAGCTTGCTAAGAGCGCATCTACTAAACGACGAAAACGCCAAATGTAGGGCATGGAGCGCATCATCTTTCATGCAGATGTGGTTTAGAAAAGAGGATGAAATTTTAAAAAAGACCGCCTTTGAAAGCTTTCAAAAAGCCCTTGAAATCGAGCATGACACCTTCGTGCTGGCCTGCATACTGGATGCCATAAGGCAGATAGGCAAAACAAAGCTCGGCATATTCCAGCGTGCACTTGACGAGCTAAATACCACCGAAATAGACGCCGCAAAAGCAAGAGCGGTGCGATTTTTAAATAAAATTTAATTTTCTTCTTTGCATTGCTACTCAAACGCTACTCGCATTTTCCCTTTTCAAAGCACTTTACGCTATGCGTTTGCAACGAGATCGCACTGCGAAGCAGCGAAACAAAGTGGGCGTGTTCTGCCAGCAAAGTAACGCCCCTTTATGAAGCGAGCAAGATTTGGGAAATGTTCGTTTAAAGATAGAGCCGATTTTAAATTTACGCAACTTGATAGCAAAATTTCACTTTATCTCAAGCATTTTATTGAGCCTAGCCAGATAGCGCCCTATTCGTGCCAGCTCGCCATTATCATAAATTTTAGCGTCCGAGTAAAAATACTCCACGCTTTGCCCCTTGCCATGGGCTAAATTTAGCCTTGAAAGCTCGCTTATCAGCTTATTTATCGTGCCTTCGTTGCCATCTATCAGGCTCACGCCGGCCGGTAAAATTTCGCGCAGGCTATCTTTGAAATAGTTAAAATGCGTGCAGCCAAGCACGAGCGCACAGTAGTTTTGAAGCTTGAATTTCGCAAATTCCTCGCGCAGATACTCTTTCACCTCGTCGCAAGCAAAATTTTCATTTTCAGCAAATTCCACGAGACGAGGAAGTGCTAGCACATCTACCAAATGCTCGCTATCCACGCGCTCGATAAGCTCTTTTAGCTTCGCTCCTTGCACGGTGAGGGGCGTAGCGATGACTAAGGTGCGCAATGAGGCTGAATTTTCGCCTTCGCGGTTTAGGTCAGCGGCCTTTTTCACCGCAGGCTCCATGCCGATGATCGGCAGGTCAAATTTCGCTCTAAGCTCGTTTATCGCGGCGCTTGTTGCGGTATTGCAGGCGATGACGATGGCGTTTGCGCCTTGATCGATCAAAAATTTCACCGCATGAGAGCTAAATTTTAAAATTTCATCTTTGCTTTTTAGTCCGTAAGGGACGTTTTTCCTGTCCGCATAATATAAAAACTCCTCGTTTGGCAGCTTTTTTAGCGCTTCGTTCAATACGCTAAGGCCGCCAAGGCCGGAGTCGAATATCCCTATTTTCATAAATTTTCCTTTGAAAGTCGTTATTATAACCCAAAGATAGATAAAATCCGCTATAATTTTCAAAATTCTAAATTTTCAAAGGAAAATCGTTTGAAATACGCACTTGACTGCAAAGGCAGTTTTGAAAAGTCTATGCTTTTTTGGCTTATTAGATACGTGAAATTTAAGCTTAGCTCGCTTTCAAATAAGGAGCTAAGAGAGCCCGCCACTCTAGCCTCTGTAAACTACGCGCTAAACCGCGAGATAAAAACGATAAACGAGCTTGACGGACTCGTAAAAACAGCCAGAAATGCCGGGCTAACGGGCATAAACACATACTTCAATCCGCTTAAAAAAATTTATGAGGCGCTTTGCTTTTATGAGCTTGACAGCTTAAAGCGCATAGATGAGGAGCTTTTGAGCGAGGTTTTAGCTAGCGTTACCGGCGGGCTGAGCGACGCGAGTAAGAAAAATTATAGAATTTCAGTCATAAATTTCTTCTCCTTTTTAGACAAGCAAAACGAAGAGGACGGCAAGTCGCATGTCTTTGACGTAAATTTAAAACACTGGGGCGGCATAAGCGGCTCAAAGGGGCAAAAGCTGCCTGAATTTATGAGCGAAGAGGAGGTCAAGAAATTTCTAAACGCCATCGATACGGCGGACTTTAAAGTAAATACGAATCGCAACCGTCTAATCATAAAAATCATCGTCTTTACCGGCATTCGCGTTAGCGAGGCGCTAAATTTGAAACGAAAAGACATCAGCGAAGACGGCGAGCTTTACGTCATCAGGATCCGCGGTAAAGGCAACAAATATCGCATCGTGATGATAAAAAGGGCGCTCATAGAGGATCTATTAGATATGATCGCCATAAACTACATCAACAAAGAGGGCTATCTTTTTATAAATAAAAAGGGCACACGCCTGACACAAGCGTATGTCAGCCGCATCGTTGAGCAGATTTTATTTCGCGCTGGCATCCGCAAAGAAAAAAACGGCGCTCATATGCTGCGCCACACCTTTGCTACGCTGCTTTATAAAAAGCAAAAAGACCTCGTGCTGGTGCAAGAAGCGCTCGGTCACGCCAGCCTAAACACCTCTAGAATTTACACTCACTTTGACAACGACAAGCTCAAGCTGGCCGCGCAGGTAGCGCAGGATCTTAGTGAATAATATGTTTGTAAGTCATTTTTCACTATACTCGCTAGCTATAAAAAATCGGAGTAAATTTTGGCAGTCGATAAGATAATCTTTTACCTTTGCGTCACACTGATCACGATCAGCATCATATTTTCGCTCTCACTGCCCGTATTTACCGTACTTTTTTTCAACTACGAGGAGTATCACTTTTTCATCCGTCAGTTTGCCGTCGGCTGCATCGGAGTATTTTTGATGTGGTGGCTCTCGCGGCTAAATCCGGACAAGGCCCTAGTTTGGATAGGGTTTGGACTCTTTGGGCTTTGCATCATCGCGATGGGGCTCATGCACGCCCTACCCGCCTCTATGGTGACTGACGCGGGCGGTGCCAGACGCTGGATCAGGCTGCCCGGCTTTTCGCTCGCACCGGTCGAGTTTTTTAAGATCGGCTTCGTTTATTTTCTGGCATGGAGCTTTACGCGAAAGATAGACGATAGCAAAAAGAGCCTAAAAGACGAGCTCAAGCTGCTTTTGCCCTACATCTGCGTCTTTCTCATCGTGGTTTATCTGATCGCCGTGCTTCAAAACGACCTTGGCCAAGTGATCGTCCTGGCGCTTACTTTTGTCACGATGGCACTTTTTGCCGGAGCTAGCGCTAAAATTTTCAGTATCGGGATCCTGGGCGCGGCCTTTATCATGACGATCGCGATCGTAAGCTCCGAGCACAGAATTTTACGTATCAAGTCATGGTGGGGCACGATACAAGGCATGGTCCTTTCCCTGCTGCCAGATAGCGTGGCTGACGTCTTGCGCGTGGCTGACGCTCCCGAGCCTTATCAAATTTCACACTCGCTAAATGCGATAAAGCACGGAGAATTCTTTGGCGAGGGGCTGGGAGCCGGGATATTTAAGCTTGGCTTTTTAAGCGAAGTTCACACGGACTTCGTGCTAGCCGGCATCGCCGAGGAGATAGGCGTATTTGGGATACTTTGTATCGTAGCGATCTTACTCACCTTGCTTTATAGGATCTTTAGAATTTCAGCCCGCAGCGAGAACAAGGTCTATCATCTCTTTTCGCTTGGTGTCGGCCTCATCATCTCGTTTTCGTTTTTGATGAACAGCTACGGTATCACGTCCATAACCCCGATAAAAGGTATCGCAGTGCCCTTTTTAAGCTACGGAGGAAGCTCGATCCTAGCTATTTGTATCGGCATCGGCATGGTGCTGATGGTCAGCAAAAGAGCCAATCTATGATAGTCATCAGCGGAGGCGGCACGGGCGGACATCTAGCCATCGCGAAAAGCTTTTGTGAGGAGCTAAATTCGCGCGGCGAAAAGCCTATATTTATCGGCTCGACTCAAGGTCAGGATAAAATTTGGTTTGAAAACGATGAAAATTTCGCTATGAAATTTTTCCTAAAAAGCAGCGGCGTGGTAAACAAACGAGGCTTTGCAAAGCTCGCCTCGCTGCTAAATATCATAAATTTAGCCTTTAAATGCCGTAAAATTTTTAAAGAAAACAAGGTGCGAGCCGTGATCAGTGTCGGCGGATATTCGGCTGCTCCGGCTGCATTTGCGGCTATACTTTCTGGCGTGCCACTTTTCATACACGAGCAAAACGCCGTGACCGGCAAGCTAAATAAAATTTTAGCTCCATACGCCAAAGGCTTTTATAGCTCTTACGACGAGCTTAGTCCTTGCGATTACCCTGTCGCGAAGAAATTTTTTGATAAAGCCAGGATCAGGAGCGAGCTTAAGACTATACTATTTTTAGGCGGCTCTCAAGGCGCAAAAGCGATAAACGAACTGGCTTTGAATTTAGCCACCCAGCTAAAGCAAAGAGGCGTAAAGATCATTCATCAATGCGGCAAAAACGCATTTGCCGAGCTAAAAGAAAGATACGAGGCTCTTGGGCTAAATTCTAGCGATGTCGAGCTGTTTGACTTTAGCAAAGAGATAGAGCTTAAAATGCAAAAGGCCGACCTTGCCATAAGCCGCGCAGGAGCGAGCTCGCTTTGGGAGCTTTGCGCAAACGCTCTGCCGGCGATATTCGTGCCCTTTCCGTATGCGGCAGGCGATCATCAGTATCACAATGCTAAATTTTTACTGCAAAAAGATATCGCCAAAATTTGTCTGCAAAATGGCGACAGTGTGGATAGCGACGAAATTTTAAAGCTTATAGAAGGGTTTGACATACACGCAAGCTCGCAAGCACTAAGCACCATGATCGGTAAAAACGGCGCAAAGCAGATAATAGATAAGATCACGAGCCGAATTTAGGCTAAATTTTCGCCTATCGCAGTGGCCTTTAGCTCGCGCAACTCATATATCAGATAGTGATATATCAGCTCGTTCGTCCTTAGACTTTTGCCGCTAAATACCGGATTTATCATCGCCATTATCTTGTCCGTGATGCCCGCTATCTCGACTAGCAAAAGCTCGTCGTCTCTTTTTTTGGCGATGATTATGCAGTTTGAGAAAAACGTGAAAATGGTCTTGAAATTTTCAAGCACGACGTTTGAGATGACTTGCGAGTCAAGATGCAGTATCTTTTTCATCCTGCTTTTTAGCTTTAAAAGCCCGGCTAGCAAAGATTTTATCTTGGCTTTTTGCGCAGCATCTTTGAAAAATAGGCTTTTTTTGCTATTTTTTACCAGGATTTGATACTCGACGACTAGAATTTCCATTATGTTTTGTATGTTTTTTAGGCTCTCTTGGAGATTTTTATTCGCATCAAGGCTCACTCCAGCCTTTTCTATTTTATAATATATGCTGGTCTTGGTTTGTTGCAGATACGAGCTGATATTTTCGTAATAATCGTCCGTATCAAATACGTTTTTGAAAAAAACGCTCTCTTTTTCGCCGCCTTGGATCTTTTTCTTCAGCCTCTCGGCGTTTGAATTAAACTCAAATACATCTATGCAAGGCTCGACCTCTTCAAGCCCGTTGTTTTCGAGGATATCAAGCTTTTCGTTGAGCGCATCAACTTGGTCTTTTATATTTTTGTAGTCCATCTCTTCTCTTTGATTTTTTGCGTATTTTACTATAAATTTTGTAAAAGGGTAAGAAATAATTGTATAAATGGTGCGCCCGAAGGAATTCGAATCCCTGACCTTTTGAACCGCAATCAAATGCTCTATCCAGCTGAGCTACGAGCGCATCATAAAGAAGTTGTGATTTTAGCCAAAGTTTTCTTAAATTACGCATATATTAAAATTTTATTGCGCTTTTAGGCAAAAATAAGTATCTTTACGCAAATAAAGGAGCAATGATGAACGATTTTTTCGATAGTTTAAAGGAGATAAAAAAGGAGCTTGCAAAGGAGCAAAATTTAACCCCGAAGACAGCAAAACAAAGCCAAGCTCACACGAAAGAAGAAGCCATCAAACACAAACAAGACAGGCTAAAAGACGAGTTTCTAGCATATATAAAAAACAGCGATATCAGAAAAATTTAATGTAAAATTTTAGCCTTCGCACTCATACTTTGTATCTTGAATTCATATATCCTAGTGATGTCAAGCGACGCTTTTATCGCGGTATCAAAGCCACTCATATATCGCGGCGTGTATTTCTCGCAAAGTATTTTTAGAGCGTGTATCTTTCGCTCGTCGTCTACGACTTCATATACTTTTGTTTTTAGTATCGCGCCTTTGTATTCGGTCGTGAAAATTTTACTTCCAAGCGCCCTGCCGTCGTCTTTTATCGCCTCAAATTCCGCTTGGCTTGGCTGCGGGACATGGTTGTAACTCACACAAACCATCGTCACATCGCGTCCGTCTTTTAGCAGCTCGCTTTTCATGCCGCTCCTAGCACCGTGTATAAAAATGCTCATATCTTCGCGCACTATCGAGATAGGGATGCTAAAAATTTCGCCCTCGTCATCTATCAAGCTTATGGTCGCGTATTCGCAGTCATCGACTATCTCTAGTGCATCTTCGTCGCTTAGCTGCCTGTCTTTTCGTCTCATTTTTATCCTTTAAATTTTCGTAATTTTAGCCTAAAATTTTTAATCTTGGAACGTTTATTGCTTAAAATTTGCATATTTAAACGGAGAATTTTATGAACATAACCCATACGCTCGAGTCTTTAAGTATCCAAACCGACGATGACGCGCTATTTTGCGAGCTTCGCGACCTGATAAGCAAAAATTTCAGCAAAACTCTCGCCAACAAAGGCAAGATCATATCCTTTTACGAAGAGAACGAGATGCCTCAGCGCAGGTGTTTTTTAAAATTTATAAAAAGGCTTTACGAGAAGCAAAACAGCGACGAGCTTGATATAAAATTCGCCGAATACAAAACTATAAAACTCGGATACGCGCCCAAAAACGCTCTGGCAAATCTGCTAAGCATCGATGTAAGCTTTATAAAAGATGAGGTGAATTTCTCGCTAAACAGCGCTCCAAAGGTATTTGCAAGCTACATTTTACAAAGCTTCAAAGACAATGCAAGTAGTCTCGATGAAAAAACGAATACCCTTCATATAAAAATCAAAAACGAGAGTGATTTTAACGTGCTTTCGATGCTATTTTCCAGGCGAGAACATCTGAAATTCATAGTGGATTTTAACTTTGACGAGGCGAAATTTCAAAATTTCAAGCGAAATTTCAAGGTTCAAAACTCATCTAAATTTATAAACCGCTTCTCCGCGCTAGCCACGCTGCTGGAAGAAAATTTTGAAATTTTAGGCTGCGAGAAAGGCGATGGCCTCGAGCAAATACGCGAAAGCTACCTCGCTCTAGTAAAGATCTACCACCCAGACCGCCACAACAACAAGCCAGAAAACATAAAAAACGAATACCGCAAGAAATTTGAAAAAATTCAAAACGCCTACGAGAGCCTAAAGCCTTTCTTTAAAACTCAAGAGGCCTTTGTCAAGGTCGGATGAATTTAGCCTTGTATCTGATAGATTTTCTTTCTCTCGCTCGAGCTTGCGATATTTAGGGTCTTTCGGTACTTCGTGATAGTTCTACGAACGATGGTTATGTTAAATTTCGCTTGGATAAGATTTAAAATTTTAAGATCACTCAGCGGTTTGGCCGGGTTTTCTTTGTTGATAAGCTCCAGTAAAAAGTCTTTGATCGCCGTATTTGAGGTCTCCTCATCAAGCGCCGCGGCGAAAAAGCTTTTAAGCGCTATCGTGCCGCGTGAACACTCTAAGTATTTGTTTGCTATCGCGCGCGAGATGGTCGAGGGGTTGCGCCCCAGATCGCCGGCGATATCTTTTAGCTTCATCGGCTTTATATCGCCGCCAAAAAAATAATCATACTGATACTCCACGATCATCAGCCCGATCTTGTAAAGCGTGGATTTTCGCATCTCCAGAGCATCGACCAGCTCGCGCGCTTCACGCACCTTTACACCGATAAATTCATCATTTTGGCTTTGCCCCTCGATATCCAGCACGACCTGCGGGTAAAACGCGTCGTTCACGCGCACACTTATGCCACTTTCGTTCGTGTCGATAAATATGTCCGGTGTCAGCGGCGGCTCGTCCTCAAGATACTCGATGGCAGGCGGGTTTTTAAATTTTTTGATGATCTTTAGCGCCGACTCGTAAAATTTCAGTTTGGTTAGATTTTGTATGTTTTCAAATTCGCAGATTATCTTTTTAGCGCACTCGTAAATTTCCCCGCTCGCCCCACTCTCATCAAGCTGGAACAAAAAGCTCTCTTTATAATCCCTAGCTCCCACGCCGGCAGGCTCCAAATAAGCAAAACGCGCCCTAACTCGCTCGATCTCATCCAGACTAAATCCCTTTAAAATTCCATCGTCATACTCAAAATAGCCCTCATCGCTCAAGCACTCTATGATCTTGTAGGCGATAAGCTGCGATTTTTGCGTCGGGAAAAGCGGCGGGTTGATCTGCTCTTCTAGCTTTTCGTGAAGACTTTGTTTATAGATGCTGGTGGCCTCTATGGCCTCGGAGACGGAATTTTTACTAAATTCGGCGAAAAAATTCCGCTTTTTCGTCGGCATCGTATCGGCGCCGTCGGCTAAATTTTTATGTTCGATCCTGACGAAAGGATTGCTCGCGGCAAAGGGCTCAAGCGTCTCTTTTAGCTCGTCAAGCCCGCTTTGAAGTATCGGCAACCAGCTACGAAGCGTATGATTTAGCTTATTTTTTGGCGCTAGAGCCTCTTTTTGACGCAGCATCTACTACTCTAAAAGCTTAAATTCAGCACCCAGATAGTGCGTTCGCACGTTTTTATCGTTTGCGACCTCTTTTGCGCTACCGCTTGCTAAAAGTGCACCGTCTTTGATGACGTAGGCGCGGTCGCAGATAGCTAGCGTCTCGCGGACGTTGTGGTCGGTGATGAGCACGCCGATACCTAGGTTTTTGAGGTCGCGCACGATACTTTGGATGTCGCTTACCGCGATCGGATCGACGCCGGCAAACGGCTCGTCAAGCAGCAAAAATTTTGGCGTTATCATGAGGCTTCGTGCGATCTCGCAGCGTCTGCGCTCGCCGCCACTTAGGCTCACGCCCTTCCTTAGGCGGATCGGCTCGATGTTTAGCAAATTTAGCATTTCATCGACCTTTTTGGCGCACTCCTCTTCGTCTTTGTATAAAATTTCAGCTCCCAGCAGCAAATTTTCCTCGACTGAGAGGTCTTTAAAGATGCTTGATTCTTGCGGTAAATAGCCGATACCCATCTGCGCGCGCTTATGAAGGGCGACGTTCGTGACATCGACGCTGTCTAAAAATACGCCCCCGCTCGTTGGCGAGATGAGCCCGCAAATCATATAAAACGTCGTCGTCTTGCCCGCTCCGTTTGGTCCAAGCAGCCCCACGACTTCGCCGCTTTTTACATCAAGCGAGATGCCTTTTATGATGTTTGTCTTTTTTATCGTTTTTTGTAGCTCTTTTATTTCTAACTTATGCACCATAAACCTCGTATTTTCGCCCGTTTGCGCTCGGGCTAATTATTATTTTTACATATTTTTCGCCAAATTTTGTGAGCATTTTTTCTAGGCTCTCGTCGCCCCACTCGACCAGATGAAGCCCATCTTCGAGCAAATTTTCAAAAAGCCCGTTTTTTAAAATACCCTCAAATCCGCTCTGATAAATGTCGTAATGAAAAATTTTATCCCCGTAGCTTTGCATGACCGAAAAGGTCGGCGAAGTGACGTCTGCGTCGATACCATGAGCCTTTACTATAGCCTTTACGAGTGTGGTTTTGCCGCTGGCTAGGTCTCCTTGCAAGATGATGACGCCGCTTTTTGGCAAAATTCCCACCACCTCGTCAAGCTCGTTTAAATTTAGGTTGAAAATTCGCCTCATAGCTCTTTTACGTATTCGCTCTGGGCGGGTTTGGAAATACTTTTGGTTACGGGGATCGCCAGCACCTCGTAGCGCGCCTCACGGACGAGAAATTTTATCGTTATCACGTCGCCCACTTTGACCTCTTTTGCAGGCTTTGCGACGACGCCGTTTATGCTCACCACGCCGCTTTTACACATATCTTCGCTCACGGCGCGACGCTTTGTGATATTTACCGTATTTAAAAATTTATCTACTCTCATGGCGGGGATTTTAGCTAAAAACGGCTTAAAATTTAGATTATTCGCGTTTTAATAATTTTTGACAATTTAAGCGAAGTCAAATCTTATGAAGCAACACTATCGCCGCCTCTCTGCTTGCAGTTGCGAGCATGGCGAAGCAAAAAACCAGGGAAGCGGTAGCTGACCGTGATTTTAGTGCTATATGTTCGGCGTCTTGTGGAGCGAATAAGATTTGCGAAGCGAGTGTCAATGATTTATTATAACAGAGCCTAAAAATTTGAACCCACGCCGTGCGGGTAAATCTAGCCAAATTTAAAACAAATCCTTAATCTACTTCGCAAAATGCTTCAAAACATCTTTTAACGCCAGCGGTATGACGCCACCGTGCGTTTGACCTTCGTAAATTTTAAACTCGTTTTTCACGCCGCTCGCGTCTAAAATTTTCGCCAGATCGCGCGCGCTTAATATGCCCTCGCGGTCGGTCTTGCCAGCCCTTTTTTCGAGCTCTCCCACGCCAAGCCAGACAAATTTTGCTTTGAGCGGCTCTTTAAATTTGCCCCCTTGCACCGCGTCTTTTAAAATCTCGGAGTCGCCCCACCAAAGCGAAGGCGATGCGATGAAAAACTCATCAAAAATGCCCTCGTTTTGCAGCAGGACAAAGAGCGCGAAAAGTCCGCCAAATGAGTGCCCGTAGAGGCATTTCTCACTTTGTTTGGCGTCAAATTTAGCCTCCACTCGCGGCAGTAAAATTTCTTTTATAAATTTATAAAATTTGTCCGCCCCGCCGCCCTTGCTAAACTCCTCGCCAGCGGCCTTTGGCGTGTAGTCGCGGGTGCGGTTAGCAACGTCGTAGGCTAAATTTGTATCATAGCCGATGCCTATTATGAGCGGTGTTGTGCCTTTTTCGTATAAATTTAGCAAGGTAGCAAACTGCGTGTTACCGTCGGTCATAAATAAAATTTTGTCCTGCTTTTTCACGCCTTTTGGGACGGCATAGAAAATTTTATAAATTTGCCCCTGCTCGCTCTTTAAAATTTCGCTACTGATGTCAAAATTTTCGTGCACTTGCGGCGAGATGGGCTCTACGGTTTGGTTTGGAGCGGCAAGAGAGACCGCCGCACTAAGCAAGAGTGCCATTAGAAATTTTACCATTTTGCACTGACTTTAAACCAAAATCTCCTGCCTTGCTCTGGATACCAGTAGTAGTTGCCATCATCTGCCAGCCCCTCGTCGTAGCGGATATTGTCAAATACGTTGTAAGCGGTGAAATTTAGGGATAAATTTTTATTTACCTCCCAGAGTGCGCCCATGTCGAGCGTAAATAACTCTTTGTCGTTTTCGCTTACTTTGTTACCGGGGCCAAATTTCACGCTCGTAAGCGCGCTTTGGTAGTTTGCGCCGACGAAGGTCGAGACGCTGGCGATCGGCTTATACGTGAGCGTTAAATTTGCGTTGTGTTTTGGCGTGGCGGTCAAGGACTTGCCATCTAGGCGCGAGAGCGTGGTCTGGTCGAAATTTACGCTGCCATTTGGCGTATTTATGCTTGGATTGCCGGTTTTTATTTTTGAGTGATTGTAGGTGTAGTTCGCGGCCAAATTTAGGTTTTTGAGGATGTCGTAATCAGTCGCTAGCTCCACGCCCCAAACGTCCGCGCCGTCGATGTTAAAGTATGTTCCCCAGCCCGGGCAATTCACGTGCGGAGCGCCCGTGCAGCCAGAGTGGGCGGGGATCTTGTTTAGGTTGCTACCGTCGGTGTCTAGGATTTTATCTTTAAATTCGTTCCTAAACAGCGTCACGCTCGCACGCAGATCGTCGCTATTATCGTAATACGCGCCGACCTCATAAGTCACGCTCTTTTCAGGTTTTAGCTCGCTGTTGCCAAAATTTATGATACGCCAGCCGCCTTGGATAGTGCCGACCTCTGATGAGATTTCATTTACATTTGGCGTTTTATAGCCTGTCGCCACGCCGCCTTTTAGCGTCCAGTTGTCGCTTAGGTTATAGACCAAATACGCGCGCGGCGAGAAGTGGTTGCCGAAAAATTCATTATGCGTCCAGCGTCCGCCCAGCGTGAGATAAAGCGCGTCGTCTAAAATTTCCCACTCATCTTCTAAAAACGCCGCGTGCTCCTTCATCGAGTAAGGAGAAGGCTTTCTTAAATTTGTCTTGTTGTTGTTTGAGACGATAAATGTCGTCTGTACGGTCTCTTTGTGAAAGTCATAGCCAAACGTGAGCGTATGCGCGCCTAGGAAGGTGCTAAATTTGGAGTTAAAATTATGATTTTTCACGCTAGCAGGTGTGAGCGAGTCAAAAAGGCTCGTGCGCTTGGTTTTGTCGTATGTGTAGCTCACGTCGGCGTTTAGAGCGTCAAATGTGCCCACATAGCCCGCACCGTAGGTATTTTTGGTGTAGTCGTAGGCGTTTAGCACGCGGTTTGTCCTTGTGGTCGCGGTCTTGCCCACCGTCCTTTTGTAGTCGTGATGTTCTTTTGAGCCTTGCAGGTAAAATTTATTGTTTTCATCAGGCGTTATCCAAAGCTTCGCGGTCAAATTTTTCTTATCGCTCTCTTGGTAGCCGCCCTTGTATTCGTCCTCGTCGCGTAGCTTTTTGTAGCCCCAAAGTTGAAGGCTGAGCTTGTCCTGCCAAAGCGGCGAAGCCAAATACAAATCCGCCTGCCTTTGATCGCCGATGCCGTCGTGGTTTTGAAACATCGCTGAAATGCTCATCGAGCCTGTAAATTTAGCAAAATTTTTCTTCGTGATGATATTTATCACGCCGCCCACCGCGTCGCTACCATATAGCGAGCTCATCGGGCCTCTGATGATCTCTATGCGCTCGATCGCCTCTGCCGGCGGGATGAAATTTGAGTTCATATCGCCAGCGCCGCCTTTTGGGTTGGCAGCACTTGCGCTCACGCGTTTGCCGTCTATGAGTACCAGCGTCTGAGAGCTTTCCATACCGCGTATCGAAAGTCCGCTCGCCGCGCCGTCATCGCCTGCTATCACGCTCACTCCGGGCACTTTTGACGCGATAGAGTGAAGCGAGGTAAAAGCCCCGTTTGTAAGCTCATCTTGCTTTATTACAGAGATGCTGGCTGGGGCTGTTTTGATATTTTGACTAAAACCGCTTGCGGTAACGACGACTTGATCAAGCTTTACGTTTTCAGCGGCGAAAACCTGGCAGCAAAGCGCGCATGCAACAAGCGAAAGTGTTAAATTTTTTTGACATTTTTGCTCCCTTAAATTTTAAATGCAATCTTATCAATTGATAAATTAAATCAAAATTAATTATCAATATAAAATAGAATAAATAATATGCGTCATTCACCGCCTTTCAATCAAAATTTAAAAAAATTTGGCTAAAATTAGCCATCTTAAAAATAAAGGGGCAAAAATGAAAAAAGATGTTAAAAAAGTCGTTCTGGCCTACTCTGGCGGACTTGACACGAGCATTATTTTAAAGTGGCTTCAAGATGAATACAAATGCGAAGTCGTGACCTTCACCGCCGACATCGGACAAGGCGAAGAGCTCGAGCCCGCACGTAAAAAAGCCTTGGCTCTGGGCGTAAAACCTGAAAATATTTTTATCGAAGATCTAAGAGAAGAATTTGTAAGAGATTATGTATTTCCGATGTTTCGCGCAAACGCCATTTACGAGGGCGAATATCTGCTAGGCACATCTATCGCTCGTCCGCTCATAGCAAAAAGACAAGCCGAGATAGCCAAGCTGACAGGCGCAGACGGCGTCAGCCACGGAGCGACTGGTAAAGGAAACGATCAAGTGCGTTTCGAGCTCGCATACTACGCGATAAATCCGAATTTAAAAGTCATCGTACCATGGCGCGAGTGGGATCTAAATTCTCGTGAAAAACTGCTGGCATACGCAGAGAAAAATGGTATCGATATCACTAGAAAGCCCGGCAAAAGCCCGTATTCGATGGACGCAAACCTACTTCACATCTCATACGAAGGGCTTGTGCTAGAAGATCCAAACCACGCTCCTGAAAACGACATGTGGCGCTGGTGCGTCAGTCCAAAGGACGCTCCAAACGAGAGCGAGATAATCACGATAGGCTACGAAAAAGGCGATCCGGTGAGCATAAACGGTAAAAAGCTAAGTCCGGCTGAAATTTTGACCGAGCTTAATCGCCTCGGCGCAAAACACGGTATCGGGCGCCTCGATCTCGTCGAAAACCGCTACGTAGGCATGAAGAGCCGCGGCTGCTACGAGACACCGGGCGGCACGATAATGCTAAAAGCTCACCGCGCGATAGAGAGTATCACACTAGACCGCGGTTCGGCACACCTAAAAGACGAGCTGATGCCGCGCTATGCAGAGCTTATTTACAATGGATTTTGGTTCTCGCCTGAGCGCTTGATGCTTCAAGCTGCGATAGATAAGAGCCAGGAGCACGTAAACGGCGAGGTCAGAGTCGAGCTTTACAAAGGAAACGTCGCGATCCTTGGGCGCTCGAGCAAGGACGATAATCTATTTAGCGAGGCATACTGCACTTTTGAAGAAGACAGCGTTTATAACCCAAAAGACGCCGACGGCTTCATCAAACTAAACGCACTTCGCTTCATTATCGCTAGCAAAAACGGACGAAAATTTTAAATTTGACAGCGGGCCGCTTTCGCGGTCTGCCAAATTTTAAAATTCCACATTTTTAAACCAAAATTTTAAGCCAAATACAAAGGAAAGATATGAAAGTATTACTCATAAAAGATGTAAAATCACTGGGAAAAGCAGGAGAGATCAAAGAGGTCAAAGACGGATACGGCAACAACTTCTTGATCGGCAAAGGTCTAGCAAAAGCGGCCACTCCTGATGTCATACGCCAATACGAAGCCGCTCAAAAACGAAAAGAAGAAGAGCTGAAATATGAAATTTCAAATTTAGAAAAGCTAAAAGACGAGCTCTCAAAGATCACGCTCGTAATCAAAAAAACGCTCGGCGCTAACGGCTCGCTCTTTGGCTCCGTCTCAAAAGAGGAGATCGCCGAGGAGCTTGAAAAAGCGCACCATCTCATAGTCGATAAAAAGGCTATCGAGATAGATAAAAATCACCTCAAAGCAGTCGGTCTTTACGACGTTCAAGTAAAGCTCGGACACGCTATATCAGCTACATTAAAAGTAGACGTGCAAGGAGAATAAGTGTTTCACGCAACGACCATTTTAGCCTATAAAGGCAAAAACAAATCCGTGATCGGCGGCGACGGGCAAGTAAGCTTTGGCAACACCGTGCTTAAGGGCAACGCAGTCAAGATCCGTAAGATCAAAGACGGCAAGGTGCTGGCGGGTTTTGCGGGCAGCACGGCTGATGCGTTTAATCTTTTTGATATGTTCGAGGAAAATTTAGAGCACGCAAAGGGCGATTTGCTAAAAGCGGTGATAGAATTTAGCAAGGCGTGGCGTAAAGACAAATACTTAAGAAAGCTGGAAGCCATGATGTTGGTGTTAAACCGCGAGAAAATTTTCCTCTTAAGCGGCACAGGCGACGTGGTGGAGCCTGAGGACGGCAAGATAGCGGCTATAGGAAGCGGGGGGAATTTCGCCCTGTCAGCGGCTCGTGCGCTGGATAAATTTGCCGATATCGACGAGGAAAAGCTGGTAAAAGAGAGCCTCACGATCGCCGGCGAAATTTGCATTTACACGAACACGAACATCAAAACTTACGTAATCGAGGATGAAAAATAATGAATATGACACCAAAGCAGATCGTTGAATTTCTCGATGATTATGTCATCGGTCAAAAAGATGCCAAAAAAATAATCGCGATCGCGCTTCGCAACCGCTACCGCAGGATGAAGCTGGAAAAGGCGATGCAAGATGACATCATGCCAAAAAATATCTTGATGATAGGTTCGACCGGCGTGGGCAAGACCGAGATCGCAAGGCGACTTTCAAAGATGATGGGCATGCCTTTTATCAAGGTAGAGGCGAGCAAATACACAGAAGTAGGCTTTGTAGGCCGCGATGTGGAGAGTATGGTCAGAGATCTCGCTATGGCCGCTTTTAACCTCGTAAAAGCCGAGCAAAGTGAAAAAAATCAAGATAAAATAAACGCCTATATAGAAGAAAAGATCGTCTCAAAGCTACTCCCTCCTTTGCCAAAAGGTGCTAGCGAGGAGAAGACGGCGGACTACGAGCGAAGCTACGAAAAAATGCTGGCTAAATTTAGAAACGGTGATCTTGACGACCTGACAGTCGAGATCGAGATCCAGCAAAATTCGCTAGAAACCGGCTCAAACGTCCCGCCCGATATGGCTCAGATGCAAGAGAGTTTCATAAAAATCATCGGCATGGGAAGCAAAAACGTCAAAAAAGAGATGAAGGTAAAGGACGCCAAAAAAGCCCTTGAAAACGAGGCTAACGATAAAATTTTAGATATAGAGAGCATAAAAACGCAGGCGATAAGACGCGCTGAAAACGAAGGCATCATCTTTATCGACGAGATAGACAAGGTCGCGGTAAGCTCCGCTGGCTCAAGCAGGCAAGATCCTAGCAAAGAGGGCGTGCAGCGCGATTTGCTACCGATAGTAGAAGGCTCGAACGTCTCGACGAAATTTGGAAATTTAAAGACCGATCACATCCTTTTCATCGCGGCAGGAGCCTTTCATATCAGCAAGCCAAGCGACCTTATCCCGGAGCTACAAGGACGCTTCCCGCTTCGAGTGGAGCTTGATAGCCTCGATGAAAAAGCGCTTTATCAGATCCTGACTAAGCCTAAAAATTCACTCCTAAAGCAATACATCGCCCTGCTCTCCACCGAAAATGTAGAGCTTGCATTTGATAACGAAGCGATACACGAGATAGCCAAGATCGCGCAAGCGGCAAACGAAAAGATGGAAGATATCGGCGCTCGCCGCCTACATACCGTGATCGAGCGCGTGATAGAGGACATCAGCTTTGAGGCCAGTGAAAAAAGTGGCGAAAAGGTAAATGTCACAAAAGAGCTGGTAAAAGAGCGTCTAAACGATGTGGTAGAGGATCAAGACCTTGCGAGGTATATCCTTTGAGGTCCGGATTTGTCAGTATCATAGGGCGGACGAACGCGGGCAAAAGCTCGCTTTTAAACGCCCTTTTAAACGAAAAGATTGTCATCGTTTCACATAAGCAAAACGCCACCAGGCGCAAGATAAACGGCATCGTGATGAATGAAGGCGATCAGATCATCTTCGTAGATACTCCGGGACTTCACGAAAGCGAGAAAATTTTAAACAAGCTGATGATAAACGAGGCCGTAAAATCGATGGGCGACTGCGACGCCATGATATTTATAGCCTCCGTGCATGACGATACGAGCGATTATGAAAAATTTCTAAATTTAAACCCTAAAAAGCCGCACATTCTCGTCTTGAGCAAGGTCGATGAGGTGAGCAACGAAAAGCTTTTGAAAAAAATGATGCAATATCAAAATTTTCAAAGCCGCTTCACCGCTCTCGTGCCCTTTAGCATAAAAAAGCAAAGCTATCAAAAGCCACTACTTGATGAAATTTGCAAGCTTTTGCCCGAGCACGCATATTTTTACGATCCCCAGTTTTTGACCGATACGAACGAAAAGGAAATTTTCCGCGACTTCATACTTGAGGCGATATATGAAAATTTAAGCGACGAGATCCCGTATCTTAGCGATGTCAGCGTAGATAAGGTCGTAGAAAAAGCCGGCATCACTGAAATTTTTGCGACGATAATCACCGAAAAAGACACGCACAAATCTATGATAATCGGAAAAAATGGCGAAACTATAAAACGCATAGGCATCTTTGCCAGAAAGTTAATCAAAAATTTAACAAATTGTAAAATCTACTTGAAGCTCGATGTAGTCGTTAAAAGAGGCTGGAGTAAAGACGAAAAGATTATAAAAAAGTTAATCGGCTATTGATTTTTTATTTTAAACGTATTAAAATATCCGCCTAGGTTTCTAGGAAGGTTTAAAATAAATGTTTAAAAATAAAAAAAATAACGAAATTTCAATTGTTACCATAGATCCTTACGAGCAAACTGGTTTTAAATTTCAAAATAACGAAGTCGATATCCTTGATGTAAACAAGACTGCCCAAAAGCAAAATTTCTTCATCTCGTATCTGAAATTTAAAGACATCATAACAACGACCATAAACCTGCCAAGAAATACAAGCGAAGATGAGCTCACCAACATCATCTCCATCAAAACATACGAGGAGCTCTCGCTTGATGCGGCGGTCGATTATAAGATCACGTATGCCGAGATGCAAAGCCAAAACGAAAATAGGCTTTTTAACGTCTTTGTCGTAAATAACGACCTTATAAATAAAAATTTCAAAGACATATCAAAAAAGATACCTTATATAGACTATCTCGCGGTTGCTCCACTTCTTTACGGTGCGGTCTATAAAAGAAGCCTACTGCCAAGCGTGGATGTGGACTGTTTCGTCTGCTTGCAAGACGATGATGCGTTTTTGGCGGTATATTCAGGTGGCGAGTATCTCACTTCTCGCCCTCTTAGATATACATTAAACTACATAAAAGATAAATACGTCGAGCAAAGCGGCGAGCGCACCAGCGACGAAGCGTTTTTCAAAATGCTGGCTACCAAAGGCCTGGAGCTTGATAGAGAAAATGAAAATTTCAACCCCGATCTAAACACCGTTTTTGAAGACTGCTTGTTTTACATAAACGACACCATAAATATCATAAACCGCATATACTTCATAAACGTAAATAGCATCTACATCGACTGCAGCGGTGAGGGTATTGCAAATTTAGATAAATTCACGCATAGCAAGCTGGGTATAAAAACCAGCATCTTAAATGCAAACATCACGATAAACAGTAAACATTTCAATATCTCCCAGCAGCACAACATGATGGCGCTGTTTGCCAAGCTTTATCAAGACGAGGGCTACGAGGAGGAATTTAACTTCTCCACGATGATGCGCCCGGAGCCTTTTGCTAAGCGAAAGAGCGGACAGTTCATACTCACCTGCTTGATTGCGCTTGGTATAAGCCTTGCGTATCCTATATATAACTACATTGCAGGCGAAATTTTAGAGCAGGACTCCCAAAGACTAGATAATAAACTAACCGAGCTAAACGCACAGGCAAACGAGATCAAACAAAAGCTGGCACAGCTTTCAAAAGAGCAAGACGAGGTAAAAGGGCTTACTGCAAAAGAGCAAGAGAAGCTGGACTTTAGAAAAAGTCTGCTAGACGAGATACAGTCCAAGAAAAACAGCTACGCGATGAAAGGTGTGAATCTTTTCGAGCTAACAAACATCATAAACGATAACGACGTGCAAATAACAAGCGTCACGAACGACGACAGGAACCTCACTATCGCAGCTACGAGCGATAACGAAAAGAAGATAACCGAGCTCATAAAAGCCATCGCACAGACACCAAAATACTCGGTAAATACTAAGAAAATTTACTCGGACGAGCTAAAACGCAACTACGAGAGCAATATCAGCATAGAGATAAAACAATGAAACAAGATACATTAAACAAGATCGATAGATATTTTGAGCTCAAAAAGCCAAGCGAAGTTTTCATCATATTTGGCGGCTGTGCGCTAGTCATCGCCTACCTGGCCTATATGCTTTGCTTTGATCCGTCTGAAATTTTTTATAACGAAAAACTAGACGCTCACAACAATGTCAGCGCTCAGCTTCAAAACACGCAAAATTATCTCGATTCCGTCAGCTCGCCCGACGGAGATAGGAATTTTGCGATCGCAAGAGAGACAAAAACGCTTGAAGATCTAAAGGCAAAATATAACGACGTTTTGAAATTTAACGGATACTTCGATATGAAGCTAAAAGAGCTGTCGTTTTTACTCTTTAACGATCAAAACTGGGCAAATTTCCTAGACAGCATAGTCTTTTTGGCAAAACAAAACAATATCAAAATTTTAGAGCTAAAAAGCGATATAAAAGAGCCAAACTATCAAAAGATCGAGCAAATTTTAAATGTGAACGTGAAATTCTTGGGCGGTTTTAAAAACGTTATAAGCTACATAAATAGCTTGGAGGAGTCAAAACTGGTGGTTGATTTGCACAAAATGGACATAAATTCCACTCAAAACGAGCTAGGAGCGAATATAACCATATCTGTATGGGGGATGAAATATTGATGAAAATTTTAAAATACAGTCTGATCCTAGCCTTTTGCCTCTACTCTTTCGGGGGTGAGTTTGAGGACGAGATAGCTAAATTTGACGCTATGTTCGCCAAGATCCAAGACAACCGACAAGGGATCAGCAAAGAGCAGATAGCAAGCCTTAAAACGCCATTTAAAAAGGTCGCTTCAGATCAAAATTCTACTACGCGCTTGGAGCCTACGGGCAACGCTCTTGCACTCAAGGCTATCATGCAAAATAGAGCAAACATAAACGGGAAATGGTACGGCGTCGGAGATATCGTGGACGAATACAGTATCGCGAGGATCACCCACTCAAAAGTAACGATGATAAAAAATAACGAAAAGCAGGAGCTTTCTCTTGCAAATGGAAGTAAAAATGTTGGCATTAAAATCAAATAAGATCAAATTCATAGCGGCTATTTTGCTGCTGTCTTTAAGTTTCGTAGGTGCGCAGGCAAAAGCTAGCAGCTGTCTGGGTAAAAATTTCAGTATGAAAATTTCAGACGATATCGCGCTTGGCGACGTGCTAAATCAACTATCCGATATGTGCGACTTTAGCATCGTGGCAAAAGATAATCTTAGCAAACAAGAGCTGAAGGATCACGTTTTTGGCGTGAATATCAGGAATATGTCTTTAAACGAAGTCTTTGACTTGTTGCTAAACGAGAAAAATTTAAGCTATGAATTTTCAAATAACGTATTAAAAATCTCATCGCTGCAAACAAGGATATTTAAAATCGACTATATAACCTCCGTCCGCGAGGGCACAGCGGTGACAAAGGCCTCGGTAGACGCCTCTCCTGTCGAAGTGGGCGATGAAAAAGACGATGCTGAGGGCGGCGATATCCAAAACTCGAACAATCTGATAAGAAGCGTAGAGAAATTCGACTTTTGGGAGAAGCTAGACACCGAGCTTAAGGCGATACTAAACAACACGAGCGAGCATGTATCTGCGCCAGATCCTATCATCAACTCAAATGCCGGTCTCATCACGGTCACAGGCACCCCATCTCAGCTAAGGCGTGTCGAGAGCTATATAAACGAGGTGCAAAGGCGCCTTAAAAAACAAGTCATCATAGACGTTTCTATCATCGCAGTCGATCTAAACAACGAATATAAACAAGGCGTGGATTGGAGCAAATTCGAGCTTGGTTTCAACTCATACTTAGGCGGCGATCCGACTAAGCCATCAAATGCTGGCTGGAACAATAGAGGCAACGGCCTGAGCGCTGGCTTTGGTCAGACGTTAAACATCGCGGCGAATTTAAATTTCAGCCTTGACGGGATGATGAATTTCTTGGAGACCAACGGCAAAGCCAAGGTCATCTCAAGCCCGAAAGTGACGACTCTAAACAACCAACAAGCCCTGATATCAGTGGGCGATAACATAAACTACCGCGTCATGGAGCAAACAGACAGCGCCAACGCACTAAACGACAGGGTAAAGACGACTTACAAACAATATTCCGTTTTTATAGGAATTTTGCTAAATTTACTCCCGGAAGTGTCTGACAACAACAAGATCATGCTTCGCATAAATCCGTCGCTAAGTAGTTTCAAATACCAAGAAGACGACGTCAGAGCCCAAAATACAAACATCAGAGAGATAGCTCCCGATACGATACAAAAGAAGCTCTCGACAGTCGTTCAGGTAAATAGCGGCGATACGATCGTGCTTGGCGGGCTTATCGGTCAGACAAAAAATAAGCAAAATACGGCCGTACCTATCTTGGCGGATATCCCGCTACTTGGAAATGCCTTTAAAAGCACGAAAGATGCGGTCAAAACGACAGAGCTGATATTTGTGATAACGCCTAGGGTCGTCGATCTAGACGGTGCTAAACCGGTTCAGCAATCGCTTAAAGATTTAGGATTTTCAAAGTCGATTTATGAGTAATAACAACGAAACGAATATTTACACGCAGGTAAAAGAGGTCTTCATGAACGAAGACGACGTCAAAAATTTCGTAAATTTAGACAAATCCATAAACTGCTACAATAAAATAGTATCCGTTTTAAAAAAGCCGCTCAAGCTCATCTTGTTTTACGGCAAGCCAGGAAGCGGCAAGACCTTTTTGCTAAATAAAATCACAGCCGATTTAAGCGAACAGCAAAATATAATATTTTTCCCGCACCCTTTTTTCAACGAAGCGACGTTTATCAGGGCGCTTTGCGAGAGGCTCTTTGGCGAGAAAAAAGACGGGATAGAAAATTTTGAAATTTTCATAAAAGAATACGGCAAGAAATTTAAAGATAGAGAGGAAATTTTACAAAATCAAGTGATCGTGATCCTTGACGAGGCGCAGCTTTATCCGCAAGATCTCATCGAGAAGATACGCCTCATGGCAGATACCAGGTGCTTTAAATTTTTATTTACGATACATAAAACAGACGATGAAGACATCTTGGCAAAAGACTACTTTCAGACCAGGATCTGGGAGAGCATAGAGCTAAAGACCGTAAATATGGGCGAGATAATCATCTATCTACAAAGGAAGCTGGCTCTAAAAGGGCTTGAAAAATATCTAAAATTCAATAAAAAAGATTATGAGCTGGCGTATTCGCTTTGCGACGGAAATTTACGAACGCTAAACAAAATGATGTATAAATTTTTTGAAATTTGCGAGTATTACGATCATTTTGAGCCATCAGAGCTTACAAACGAGACCGCTAACAATAAAATTTTAACTATGGCGGCCATCGATACGGGGATCATAGATGCTTGATACGGCCGAGATAAAAAAGCTAGAAGAGCGCTATGAAGCCTACGCGCGCAAGCATAGAAGCATATTTAAAAAGCTGCCAAGCCTCAATAAAAATTCTAAAATTTTGATCGCCGAGCTGCTTGCTATCGTGACTCTAGTCGTCGTGCTGGTTCTTTTAAGCATAGACAGCCCGCAGCAAAAAATAGCCGTCACAAGTGCACCAAAAGAGCAAAATCAAACCAAATCCACCATCAGCGAAGTAAAAGAAAAAAGCGCACAGGCCAAGATGCGCTTTGAGGACAATAAAAAACAAGACGAATTAGTCGATAAAATAGCACAAAAGATAGAACAGACGCTAAAAACCAGCGAGCAAAACGGCAGCGAGGAGACCTCATCTAAGCCAAAAGCACAAAATAGACAAAAAGACGGCTCGCAACAAGGTTGGCTAAGGCTAAATTTCATAAACAGTGAAGACGGCAAAGACTTTTTTGACGAGAGAGACGATACGATGAAAAGTATCCCTCTACCAAGAGAGGAAAAGATCATGCTAGATCCTTCAGAGCCGCCTGCTAAAAAAGCCAAGATAAATATCGAAGTTTCAAGCGCCAAAGACGAACAAAGCGCGCTAAAAGAGCAGTTTATAAGGACGAACAATCCTGCTTTCGCACTCGATCTTGCACGTATAAATTTCAGAGAGCAAAAATATCAAGAGGCGCTGAAATGGTCGCTAGCGGCAAACGAGATAGACAATAACCTAGAAGAGTCGTGGGTGATATTTGCAAAGTCAAAATATAAACTAAAACAAAAGGACGACGCTCTAAGGGCGCTTAGAGAATACAACAAAAATGCGAACAAAAGCTCGATAGGCGAGCTCATCAGGCAAATAGAGAACGATGCGTTATGAAAAAATTTATAATACTTTTAGCTTTTAGCGTGCAAATTTTCGCCATTAGCGGCGCTGATATCCAAGGCTGGTTTAATGGCGGCGAATTTAAAAAGGTCTGCTCGTCACAGACTGAAAATTTTTTAAAAGACTCTAGTAACGAGGAGCTGATAAGCCTTTATGGCATGGCTTGTCTTCGCATACACGAGATAAACAGGCTCGCCCTGCCGATCTCAAAGCTGGTAAGAAGCAAAAACGCACGCGAAAATGCAGCCTACTTCGCAGATATCTTGCTTAAGAAAAAGCTGCTTTACTACGCATTAGTAGACGACGTAGACATCAGCTACGCGAGACTTCCAAGAAGCGACTACATACTATCTTTCATCTTTGATAAATTCGTCAAAAAAGAGTATATCCAAGACATCGACATATATATCTTCAAAGAGCCAAATTCCGACACTCACTACGAGCTTAGCGTCTCGCAGGAAAAGGACATACCAAAGCTCGTGCTCAAAATTTTCAAAAACGACGAGCTAAAATCACAAATAGAGTACTGGTGATGAATACGGCCGAATCGACCCTTATAAAGATATTTGAACAAAGCGAAAAGCTAAACAAAGAGCAGATCGCACAAATCATAAATTTAAAATCAAGCACGCATCAGCCTTTGATCAAAATTTTGATCGAGCAAAATTTCATCAGCGAAGATGACTTTATGCAAATTTCAGCCGAGCTTTATAGGCGCGGACGCATCGATATAGACGCGATCTCAAAAGAGCTCGAGCTTGATGTGAAGGGCTTTTTAAAATATGTCTGCGCTAAATTTAAGATCGAGTTTTTCAACCTTGACGATGTAGATATAGATTATAGAATTTGCGAAAAGATCAGTACCAATCAGCTAAAAATGTATGGCGCGCTGCCTGTCAAAGAGGACGAGATCAGCGTTTATGTGGCATTTAAAAATCCATTTGACGTGATGGCGCAAGATAAGGTACAAAATTTCTTCAACCGAAAGCTGCTAAAAGTAGTCGCCGCCGAGCCCTCACAAATAGAAAAATACACAAACAAGCTAGCACTGAACGAAAGCATAAAAGATATCATCGCCGAGATCAGAAAGGAGCTCTCAAGCTCTGCTAGCGGTAGCTCGAACACAGAAAGCTCGGGAATTTTAAAACTCATCGAAGTCATCTTAAAAACCTCGATCCAAAGCCGCGCTAGCGATATCCACATAGAGCCCACGGAGACCAACTGCATCGTAAGAAGCAGGATAGACGGCATGCTAAGCGAGACCTTTATATTTGATAAAGACATCTATCCACCGATGGTCAGCCGTATGAAGCTACTTTCAAATATGGACATAGCCGAGCGCAGACGCCCTCAAGACGGTCGTTTCTCGGCACAGATCTTAGACAAAGAGTACGACTTTCGTATCTCCACGCTGCCGATACTAAACGGCGAGAGCATAGTTTTGCGTATCCTTGATAAATCAAAGGTCATCATAAATTTAGAAAATTTAGGCATGCATCCGCAAAATTTCAATAAATTTAAAAAAGCCATGAAAGCGCCATACGGTATCATCCTAGTCACCGGACCTACCGGCTCTGGTAAGACGACTACGCTTTACGGCGCATTAAATGACATAAAGAGCATAAAAACAAAGATCATCACCGTAGAAGATCCGGTCGAGTATCAGCTAAATATGATCCAGCAAGTGCATGTGAATGAAAAATCGGGGCTTACCTTCGTCTCGGCGCTTCGCTCTATTTTAAGGCAAGATCCTGACATCATAATGATAGGCGAGATCCGCGACCAGGAGACGCTTCGTATCGCGATACAAGCCGCCCTCACCGGCCACCTCGTCTTTTCTACGCTTCACACCAACGATGCCATAAGCGCCCTACCTCGTATGATAGATATGGGCATAGAGCCTTATCTAGTTAGCGGTGCGCTCGTTTGTATAGAAGCTCAAAGGCTCGTTCGTAAACTCTGTCCGCACTGCAAACAAAAGATCACACCTCCTCAAAACGCCCTTGAGGAGATCAAAAAATATCTACCCGAGGAGTATCAGTTCTACACTCACGTCGGATGTCCGAACTGCTCTCAGACAGGCTATTTGGGGCGCGAGATGATAAGCGAAATTTTACCTATCAGCGATACGATAGCCAGCATGGTCGCAAACAACGCCAGCAAAGACGACATAAAAAAAGTAGCCTACGACGAGGGCTTCATAGATATGTTTCATGACGGCATCGTCCGCGCAGCAAGGGGCATAACCACGATAGAGGAAGTTTATAGGGTCGCTAAGATATGAAATTTTTTGAAGTAGAATACATACAAAACGGCAGACGTCAAAAAATGACGCTAAAGGCAAACAACAAAGTCGAGGCCAGAAGCCTCGCAAGCAAAAATAAAAACCACGGCATGATAGTAAAGATCGGCGAGACGCAGGCCATGCCGCTTTTAGAACAGTTTGGCGATATAAAGGAGAAAATAAGCAAGACCTTTTTCGCTCCTAAGATCAAAATTCCGTCATTAGTCGCCACTATCAGGCAGCTTAGCGTAATGACGAACGCCGGCATATCGATACATGACAGTATCAAAGAGGTCGCAAATTCTACCGAGGACAAGCGGCTAAAAGTGATATTTCAGACCATAAACGAGGATCTAAACCAAGGTGCGAGCCTGACCGACTCGATGCTAGCCTTTCAGCAGGAGATGGGAGATGTCAGCATCGCGATGATAAGGCTTGGCGAGAGCACTGGAAATATGGCTGACTCGCTTAGCAAGCTAGCTTCCATCCTCCAAGAAGTCTGGGACAACCAGCAAAAATTTAAAAAAGCCATACGCTATCCGATAACCGTCATCTGTGCGATCATCTTGGCTTTTATCGTTTTGATGACGATGGTCGTGCCAAAATTTAGAGAAATTTTCGAGCAGCTAAACGCAGAACTACCGCTGCCAACTAAAATTTTGCTAGGCATAGAATACGCCATGAATAACTACGGCTTTTATATACTTGGCTTTCTTGTCGTGTTAGCCTTTGCGATCAGGAGATATTACGTTAAAAGCGAGGATTTCAGAGAGAAGCTGGACGGAATTTTACTAAAGGTCTATCTCATAGGAAATATCATATTTTTCTCGAATATGAGCCGCTTTAATCTGGTCTTTACCGAGCTCGTGCGAGCAGGACTGCCGATGGCGGACGCCCTTGATACGGCAGTCGTCACGATATCAAACATCGAGATAAAAAACAAACTAAGCAGCGTCAAAATTTTAGTCGGTCGCGGCGTGAGCCTGACAGAGGCCTTTAAGGAGACGGGACTTTACGAAGGCATGCTCATACAAATGATAAGCGCAGGTGAGCAAAGCGGAAGCTTAGACGGTATGACCGAGAAGGTGACTGATTATTACAAGATGAAATTTAACGACATCATCGATAATATCTCAAGCTACATCGAGCCTATACTGCTCGTTTTCATAGCCGGTATCGTCATCTTGCTCGCACTTGGGATTTTCATGCCGATGTGGGATATGGCCAAGGCGGTTAAAAACTAGAAGCTCTGTTTTAAAAAAGTATTTTTTGAAATTTTAAATATCCTAGCGTAGCCAAATCTTATGAAGCGACACTATCGCCGCCGATTTTCAGTGAAACGAAGTGAGCGCTAAAATCGTGCTACATGTTCGGCGTTTTGTGGAGCAAATAAGATTTGCGAAGCATTCGTTTGAGGTATCAATATTTTTTAAAAATAGAGCTAAATTTGTGATATAATCAAAACTATTTTAAACAACGAAAGGAATTCAATGTCCGCATCTAAAGAACATATCGTAGACGTGGACGCTTTTTTAGTTTCAAAAACAGATACTAAGGGGCGTATCACCTACTGCAATGAGCCGTTTTTAAAAATAGTCGGAGCCAAGCAAAACGAACTCTTGGGCAAACCTCACAACATCATCAGGCATCCGGATATGCCGCGCATAGTATTCAAGCTGCTTTGGGAATACGTCAAAAGCAAAAGAGAAATTTTCGCCTACGTGAAAAACAAAAGCTTTGACGGCGGATATTACTGGGTGTTTGCAAACATCACGGCTTCTCTTGATGCGAACAAAAATATCGTAGGCTACTACTCCGTAAGACGCAAGCCCAATCCAAAAGCTATCGAGATAATCGAGCCTATCTACAAAAAGCTTTTAGAGCTTGAAAAAACTGGTGGCATGGAGGCTTCTTCTAAAGCGCTTTTCGAGCTTTTAGAGCAAAAACATACGACTTACGACGAGCTAGTCAATAACCTACAAAGGCTTTAAAATGTTTGGTAAAAATTCAAATGCAAACTACGACGAGATCATATCTGTCATCCAATCCGCAAGAAGCGGCGTCTTAGAGCCTCGCATAGTAAATATCAGCGAAAAAGATCCGATGTATCAAATCGCCCTTGGTATAAACGACCTGCTCGATCAAGTCGAGGCGCTTCAACGTGAAATTTCGACCTGCGTAAATGCCGTTCAAAGCGGCATAGGATATAGAAACATATTTACCGAGGGTTTTCGCGGAACATTTCATATAAATGCGATGTCCATGAGCGAGGGCGTAGAGGGTATAAAAGCCGGGCAAAAAGGCAAGGTGAGAGGAATTTTGTCAGAGAAATTTGACAAGCTCGGCAACGGAAACCAAGGCATGCAAGATGTGCAACAAGATCTAAACGAAAGTATAGAAAATTTAAGCAAAATGGCAAATATCGCCAAAGATACGGCCAAAACCGCTAGCGAGACGCTAGCTAGCATGAACGAGCTAAGCTCAAATATGAACTCGCTTGAAGGACTCATCAGCAATTCAAGCCATGCCATACACACGCTAAACAACAGAACAGACGACATCTCCTCGGTCGTGAGCCTCATAAAAGACATAGCCGAGCAGACTAATCTTTTAGCACTCAACGCCGCTATCGAGGCGGCAAGAGCCGGCGAGCATGGACGCGGATTTGCCGTCGTGGCAGACGAGGTTAGAAAGCTGGCTGAAAACACCCAAAAGGCTACAAACGAGATCGGCATAAATATCCAGACCCTTCAGCAAGAGGCTAAAGATATAAACGCAAACTCGGAAGAAATCGACAAGATCGCAAAGGCGGCGGCCACAAACGTGCAAGCCTTCAAACAAACTCTGGATAAATTCAACCAAGACGCGCAGGTAACGGCGTCTACATCAAAATACATCGAGAACAAGACGTTTGGTATCATCGCTAAAATTTCTCAGATCGTTTATAAAACGAGCGTGTATTCAGACGTCATAAACGAGAAAAATCACGGCGAAGAGATGCAAAAGACCGCCGATGACCTCGTTGCTTGGTATGAAAAAGACTGCCACGAGAAATTTGGCAAGACTCACTCTTACGCCAGGATAAAGCCACTTATCGAAGAATTCAACGCTCTCATCAAGGAAAATCTAACGCAAGCCAACAAGGGCTACAACGCGCAAAATTTAGATACTTTCGTTACAAGGTTTGAGCGTATAGAAAATTTAAGCGCCGAGATATTTAAGCTTTATAACCAAATGATACAAGAAGCCAGAGGCTAAAAAACGGCCGAACGTAAGCCAACTACGCTCGGCCCTGCTTCGCTTCGTTCGCAACTGCGAAGCGAAAAGATTTCCTTGAAACGCTACTCGCGTCCGTGTCGCTCCTTGTAGTAAGTAAGACCTGTAAAGCGTTTTGCAAAAAGATCGACGCTTTTAAAAACAGAGCTAAATTTAGCATATCTGCAAAAGGTTCGCCTAAGCTCCTTATAAAATAGCCCGCAAATTCCCCTTGACGCCAAAGGTCACGGACAGAAAACAGAAAATGAGCTAAGACAAAAGCCTCTTTACGACCTCGCTTATACGTTTAGCATCCGCACTTGCGCCGATTTGCTCCTTTGCGGCTTTCATAACGGCGCCCAGCTCTTTTATGCTGCTAGCTCCCACGGAGGCGATTATCTGCTTTATCTTTTCCTCGAGCTCGTTATCGTTAAGCTGCTTTGGTAGGTATTTTACGATGATGTCTATCTCACTTCGCTCTTTGTTTGCCAGATCCTCGCGGCCGCCTTTTAGATAAAGCTCAACCGAGTCTTGTCTCTTTTTTATCTCTTTTTGAAGTAGCGGTAGCACGACCTCATCGGTCATCTCGATGCGCTCATCGACTTCGACTTGTTTAAGCGCGGCATTTATAGTGCGAAGCGTATCTCGCACGAACTCGCTTTTGCTCTTCATCGCCTCTTTGATATCGGCTAAAATTTGCTCTCTTATGCTCATGTCTTTCCTTTATAAAATTTCACAAATGATACCCAATAATAGCTAAAATCACACAAATTTAGCCAATGATACTTTCAAATTCTCCGCTTAAAAACGCCTCGCCCACGCCCTCTCTGAGCCCGTCATCGACTACGATAAATTTAGCTCGCTCACCCTCAAGCAGACAATGAAGCAGCGCCATGCCGGCAATGAGCGGCATTTTGCGGTTTTTACCGACCATGATATCGGCCCTCTCGTCATCGATCCCAAAAAGCTCGTCCGCAAGATACCTGAAATCACTAAATTTAAGCTCACTTGCGTTTATCGCCCTAGCGTCATAGTCTGCATAATCCATCCCGATCTTCATCGCCGCCATCGTCGTGGGCACTCCTGATGTCAGCACGATGATCTGCTTTTCAAGCGAGTGTAAAAATTTTGCCGCCTCGCTCGTGACGCCGGCGGCATTTTCTCTCATCGCCGCAAGCTTCATACAGCTTTCAAAAAACGTGATGATGCCAAACTCGAAGCTTTTAAAATTTTGCCCGTCGCCTATCTCGGTGCTAGCTCCGCCAAGATCGATGATAGCGTATTTTTTATCACGAAAGTCTAGCCTAATAAGCGCATTTTTTACCCCGATAGCTGTAAATTTCGCCTCCGCTTCGCCGCTTATTATCTTAAAATCTATGCCGAAATTTCGCTTTATCTGACTAAAAATTTCGCTTGCATTTTTTGCCATCCTAAAGGCCTGCGTAGCCACCGCCACATAAGGCGTATTTTTAAAATCAAACTCCGCTTTAGCCTCTTTTATCGCCTCAAATATCCTTTGTTTGGCCGCATCGCCGATCAGTCCGCTTTGTTTTAGCCCGCGCGCAGAGCCTACTATGCGTTCAAAGGTCTTTAAAATTTCAAAGCCCTCGCCAGTGCGTCTTATCAAGGCTACGCGAAAGGTATTTGAGCCAAGATCGATCGAAATCACCATTTTTTATCCTTTAAATTTAAGCATAAGCTCCTGTCAAAATTTTACAAAATACATAAAATTTTACATACTATTGTCAAATAAAATTCAATTATATAGCAAAAGGGCTAAATTTCCGTCCGTTAAATTCTAAAAACTTTAATAAATTTCAAGTTATAATTACGCTAACCTACCAAAGGAGACACGTTTGTTGCGCGATAACTTGCTAGCTCTATTTATTTTCATCGTCTGTAGCGTCGGATTTTTCGTTTGGGGATACCAGTATATCCCGACAAACAACTTCGTTTTATTCCTCATTGCCGGTACATTTGGCCTGTTTATGGCGTTTAATATCGGCGGTAACGATGTCGCAAATAGCTTTGGCACGAGCGTGGGGGCTAAGACGCTCACGCTTAAACAAGCGCTGGTCATCGCAGCTATTTTCGAGCTTAGCGGCGCGATATTTGCGGGCTCGGAGGTAACGGACACTATACGAAACGGCATCATAAATTTTCCGATCGACACGCTAAATCCTATGATATTTGCGGCCATAATGATCTCGGCTCTTTTAAGCTCCGGACTTTGGCTGTTTTACGCGACCAAAAGGGGCCTACCCGTATCCACGACGCACTCTATCGTGGGCGGCATCGTGGGTGCGGGGCTGGTGATGGGCTATACGACTTACGACAGTTCAAAGGCCCTTAGTATGGTCTCTTGGAGCGAGATAGGCGGCATAGCCGTGAGCTGGGTCATCTCGCCGTTACTTGGCGGGGTGATGTCGTTTGTCATTTACGGATATATAAAAAGGAGAATTTTAGAGCCGACGCATGAGCTAAAGGCCTCGCTAAAAGCGCTAAAATCAGAGCGCAAAGCCTACAAAGAAAATTTTATAAAATCGCTTAGAAGCCACCCGGCAGAGGAGCAGATAGCCACCCTCTCACGCATCGCACTCATCGACGAGGACGAGATAGAAAACGCCGAATACAGCGAATATCGCTCCCGCATAAGGGCGATGAAAGAGAGCGAAAAGCGTGTGGATACGTTTAGCGCGATGAAAAAGCATATCCCGTTCGTAGCGGGCTTTGCCGCGATGATAATCTCCGGGATGATGCTCTTTAAAGGGCTTCAGCATCTAAATTTCAGCTTTAGCGCCATACAAACCATCTGGATCATCTTTGTCATCGGCGCGCTAGCCTATCTCGCGAGCTTTGCCATCATAAACGTGATGAGTAAAAACGATAGCGAAAAGAGCATAAATAAAATTTTCTCATGGTTTCAGATATTTACCGCCTCCTCTTTTGCATTTTCACACGGCGCAAACGATATCGCAAACGCCGTTGGTCCATTTGCGGCGATACTAGACGTGCTAAAGACAGGCTCCATAAACGAGTCCTCGCCGATACCTAGCGTAGCGATGGTGACCTTTGGTATTGCACTGATAATCGGGCTTTGGTTCTTAGGCAAAGAGGTCATCACGACTATCGGGTCAAAGCTGGCTGAAATTTTACCTACGACGGGATTTAGCGCGGAGCTCGCGGCTAGCATCGTCATACTCTTTGCCACCAAGCTTGGTATACCCGTTAGCTCGACTCACATCTTGATAGGAGCGGTGCTTGGCATCGGTATCGTAAATAAAAATGCAAACTGGAAAATGGTAAAACCTATCATCCTCGCCTGGCTCATCACGCTACCAGTCGCTGCTATATCATCAGGCCTATTTTATGTGATACTAAAAAATATCCTGGCACTTTAGCCTCTGCGCTCAGCTCGGCTTTCATATCAAAATATAAAATTTTGTAGGATTAGGCAAGGATTTTGTAGGATCGTTCTACTCATGACTATCAAATTTTAGGCATAATCTTTTCAAATAAACTTAGAAAGGTTTAAAATGAAAAGAATAAGCTTGGCTTTACTCCTAGCCATCGTTTTTGCGGTATTTGGCTGTGCCGATACATCGGCTCAAACTGATCAAAATTTAAGAGGCAAAAAGGCGCTCGTGGCATTTTTCTCAAGGGCGGATGAAAACTACGATGTCGGTTACGTAGCCAAAGACAATACGCAAATTTTAGCCCAAATGATAGCCGCCAAGATAAACGCCCCGCTCTTTCATATCCAGACTATAAAGCCTTATCCTAAATAATACAAGCCAACGACTGATATCGCGAAACAAGAACAGCGCGAAAATGCCCGTCCAGAGCTCGGCGCAAAGCTCGAAAACATGGACGGATACGACGTGATATTTCTTGGCTATCCTATATGGTGGAGCGACCTGCCGATGGCAGTATATACATTTTTGCAAAGTTATGATTTTAAGGGCAAGACGATAATCCCCTTTGCCACGCATGAAGGTAGCGGACTTTCAGGCACGGATAGAAATATCGCTAAAGCAACCGGCGCAAAGGTATCGACACCTCTTGTGATGCAGGGTAAAATAGCGCAAAATTCACAAGATGAAGCGCAAAAAGAGGTGGAAAGCTGGCTAAAGAAATTAGGCTTTATAGACTGATTTTATGCCAAATCCTCTAAAATTTAAAAACCTAAGCCGCAAAACACACATAAGAAGCACTCTTGCTTTTATGATGATATGCGCTCTTGTGGCTTTGATGTCATATAAGCGCATCGGCGAGGCGACTCATGAAATTTTGGGCATTTCGATGATAACTCTCGTCTGCTTTCATTGCACGCTAAATTTACAGTGGCTAAAATCAGCATTCAAAACTCGCCCGAAACTTAGTAAAATTTTAAGCCTTAGCATAAATTTAGCGAGCCTTATCTGCCTGCTCGGGCTACTTTTTAGCGCCCTATTCGTCTCAAAATACGTTTTTAGCTTCTTAGGGCTTCATAACGGCGCATCTACGGCCAGGACGGTGCATTTGCTAGCGGCGTATTGGGGCTTTATGTTTATTTGCCTACATATCGGGCTTCATATCGATACGCTTACAAAAATGACTTCAAGCACGCTTAAGAGAAACGGCATTTTTATGAAATTTTGCCTTAAAGCCCTATTTTTCGTAACGGCGATATACGGGGCGTATGCTTTTTATAAAAGATATATCGGCGCTTATATGCTTTTGAAAAATGAATTCGCATTTTTTGACTTTGGTGAAAATTTGGCTTTGTTTTTCGCAGATCATATCGCCATGATGACGAGCTTTGCGCTTTGTGGCTACCTGGCTCAAAAACTGCTAAAAAGGCTTGATACTCTCTCGTATCTGCCTTAGTCTTGCTAAAGCCTCGTCAAAATCATCGGAATTTATCGTGATATCGATCTTTTGATTTTTCTTATAGACCTTGTCGTAGTATTTGACGAGCAAAATTTCACTCACCTTTGCCATATCGCCAAGCTCGTAAGCGCTTATCGCCTCGCTCTTGGCCTCGCGTGAGATAAATGGCGAAATTTTATCCATACACTCATAGAAAAACTCGCTTTTAACGCCTTTGTAGTCGCTCATTATACACTCTATGCGCTTGTTTAGGCTAGCTTTTACCTCCACGCAAACGCCACCTCGCATAGCCTCATAAAGGCTGGCGGGTAAATTTAGCGAGCCTATCTTACGACTTTCGCCTTCGATGAAGCAAACTTCGTTTTTAAGCCCGCTAAGCTGCTCGAAAAGCTCGTCCTCAAAGTGTTTTTGGCTTGGTTGAGCACCGTTTATAGCGCCAAATACCGAGCCTAGATGATTTGCCATCGCTTCAAGGTCGATAGACGGCTCAAGCGCCCTGATGAGCTTTGTTTTATAGCTTCCCGTATTTCCAAAAAGCGTGATAAATTTCGTCTGCAAGGGCGCAGCAAGCTCGTTTAAAACATGAGCGCGAAAGCTCTTGTATCCACCTTCAAGGCGCACCACGCGGTATCCTATCATACTAAGCACCGAGCCAAGCGATAAAGACCTCATGCCGCCTTTAGCGCAGTAGATGCCTACCAGCGAGCCTACCTTACACGCGCTATAAACCTCGTCGATGACGTTTTGCAGGTTTGAGCAGACGTATTTAGCGCCAGTTACTTTCGCCAGCTGCCTGTTTTGTTTATAGATGGTGCCGGTTTGTTTGTATTGCTCGTCGTTTAGAGCGTATAAATTTCTGGCGTTTTTTATGTGTGAGTAGCAAAATTCACCGGGAGATCTGGCGTCGATTAGAATTTCAAATTTATCCCGCTGCTCTAGCCATGCCTTGACGCCAAGCTCAACTAACGGCACTAAAGGCCTTTTTCAGCTTTTCAAAGAGCGGATGGAACGGTACGCCATTTACGCGCACGTCGGCTATGGTGGTGATAAAATTCGTATCCCTGCTCCAGCGCGGCACAAGGTGATAATGCACGTGCTCGGCGATACCAGCACCGGCTGCACCGCCTAAATTCATACCGATATTCACACCCTCAGCCCTTAGCTCGCTCTTTAAAATTTTGACCCCTTCACGCACGAAATGGCTCATCTCCAGCCACGTCTGCTCGTCTAGCTCCTCGATCTTGTCGGTATGCTGCAGAGGTATCACCATGAAATGCCCCGGTGAGTAGGGATATAGATTCATTATCCCAAAGCACCTCTTGGCGCGGAACAAAACTCCGTTTTTATCGTCGTCTTGCGGACTGGCTATGACCCCGCAAAAGACGCAACCCTCTTTTTTCGCGCTGAAATATTCGCTTCTCCAAGGTGCACAAAGATGCTGCATAACTAGCCCTCCTTTATATTTTTGACGGCAGTTTTTATATCTTCTTGCCTCATGAAATGCTCCCCGATCAAGAAAGCATCGACGCCGATCCTGTTTAACTCTTTAAGCTGCTCGTGCTCGTATAGACCGCTTTCGGCGACTATTATCTTGCCGTTTGGCAAAAGCGGTATCAGCCTCTCGCAAAGGCTCATATCCATGCTAAAATCATCTAAATTCCTGTGATTGATGCCGATTATATTTGCACCTGCAAAGATCGCTTTTTTCACATCCTGAGCGTCGTGAGTCTCGACTAAGACCTCAAGCCCCAGATGATGCGCGTAAGCTAGCAGTCCTTTTAGCTCCTTGCTAGAAAGCGCCTTTGCGATGAGTAGTATGAAGTCGGCTCCATACACTAAAGCTTCTAAAATTTGATACTCGTCTACGATGAAATCTTTTCTTAAAAGCGGCGTGGCCGTGTAGCGGCGTATCTGCGTGATATACTCTATGTCGCCTTTAAACCAATGCGGCTCGGTAAGCACGCTGATCGCATTCGCTCCGGCATCTTCATACTCTTTTGCTATCCTTATAGGCTCAAAATTTTCACGTATCACACCTTTGCTCGGGCTTGCCTTTTTGACCTCGGCGATGATACGAAGCGGCTCTTTAGCGCTTGAGCTTAACGCGCTTGCCACGTCTCTTGGAACGTAAGGATTATACGCCAGCGATCTGCCTAACCACTGCGCAGGATAGTCACTTTTGCGCTTTTTTAGATCCTCTTTCGTCCTTTTTATGATCTCATCAAGTATCATTTTTTAAGCCTTTTGTTTAAATTTATGATACAGCGCTCAATGAGACGTAAATGCTCTTTGGCTTCGGGAGCGTTTTTAAAATCCACATCCTTCATCGCCTGCACCATATACTCTTTGGCTCTGTTACACTCGCCAAGCTTGAAGTATCCCCACGCCAGCGAGTCTTGATAATAAGGCGAATTTGGCGAAATTTCAAGCGCACGTTTGACTAGCTTCACGCCCTTTTGCGCGTCTATGTCATGATCTATGAGTAAGTAGCCGTAGTAGTTTAGATAAATTTCATTATCAAGCTTCGTCACGCTGGCTTCAAATTTATCTATAATGTCATCAAGCTTTTGCTTGGTCATATCTTTTGCGTTCATTTCGTATTCATACATCGCCATTTTAGCTAGGAAATTTAGATCGCGGCTGTCGTTATACAGCTTTGCCGCAAGCACGTATGCATCGCCGAAATTTCCCATCGCAGCGTAAATTTCCATTAGCATCGCGTCGTTGTAGCTGTGCTTTTTGAGAAACTCCGCCGCTCCTTTGTAGTTTTTCTCATATATGAAAATTTGCAAGACTTTATCAAGATATGAGCCCTCTCTGGTTATGTCATAAAGCTCCTCGTAAAGCTCGATGACCTTTGGAAAATTTGCACCCTGCGAGTATATGTCGGCTAACAGCTCGCAAGTTTTCACCGTGCAGCCAAAATCTCTACGGAAATTTTCAAGATATCTTACCGCCTCTTTGAGATTGTCCATGCGGTTTAAAAGCACGTCCACCACGCGTAAGAGATTTTCCTCGTTGCTGTTTAGCGCGTATGCCTCTTCAAAATACTTTAACGCTGTCAAGCTTTCGTTTTGCATCATGCAAATAGTGCCTAATATCAAGATATTTTGGGCGTTAGGCTCTTTTTTGACTAGCTCTCTCATCAGCTCTCTAGCCTTAGAAAGATCGTTTTTATTGACTAGGCTGGCTACCTTGATGCGTATGAATTCGCTATCGTTTTTAAGCACGTTTTCGCCCTCTTTCATGAGCTCATCCAGGCCAGGATCCGCCGAAACGAACGCGAGTTTGATCGCCTCTTTTAGATAGGTGTTTTGCTTGGTTTCGTTATAAAGCGACCTGTAAGTCGCGATAGCACCGCTTGCATCGGAGTTGTTTTGCTGCATCAAGGCCTGCAACAAGCGCAGATTTATGTTTTCGTTGTCAGCGCTTGCCTGAGCCGATAAATTTTGCGCGTAAAGGGCAAGAAATATGATATTTATTATAAAAATTTTACGCCAATGCATTCTTTTTTAAGTTCCTTTAAATTTTTCTTAAAATAATCCCAAAACGGGAAAGTGGCACACTGAGACGGCCGCAGCTCGTAGACGGAGCAGTTTTTGTCTCGCTCGTCAAAAAATATGCAGGCGTATCCGTCATCATAAATTTTCTCCTTGAGGCTAAATCTCGTACCGACTTTGATCAAAAATTTTTGCTCGAAAGCCTTTTTGTCTATCCCAAAATGCTCGCAAAATTTGGCTATCTCGCTATCGTTTATCCATATATAGCCGCTTTCTCCTGTGCAGCACTTCCCGCCGCACTCACCGCAAAAGCCAGGGTCGAATTCATAACAAAACCCGTCCGCCCTCATGCGCTCGCCTCTTTGTAAATTTCGCTTTTCGTGGCGGCCTTGGCAAAAATTTCCGCGGCCTCTTTAGTGTAGCCGTTTTCATCCATCATCACAAGAGGTGGTAAAATTTTAGCCTTTGAGCGAGAGCCCTTTTTGGCATGCACTAAAACCAAATTTGCCGCTTTTTGCGCCTTGGCATGCACAAATCTCAGCGAAACGGGCGCTAGTCTAAACTCTTTTAGCGCTGCGAAAATTTCAGCCACTTCAGCCGTATCGTAGCAAAAAAACAGCTCGCCTTTTGGCTTTAAATTTGCATTTGCACCGGCTATAAATCCACACAGACTAAGCGCGCTTGCGTATCTGCTAAGCTTTAGATGCTCCACCGCGCTTTGCTTTACGCCGTCGTGATAAAAAGGCGGGTTTGAGACGATGAGATCAAATTTCGTCTCGCTTCTAAACCCAGCAAAGTCTGCGTTTAAAATTTTAGCCTCTAGTCCGTTAGCCCTAGCATTTTGCCTTGAAATTTCAAGATTTATATCCTGCACGTCAAGTAGGCTCAAGCTAGCGCCTTTAAAATCGCGCTTTAAAAGTAGCCCCAGCACGCCGCACCCACAGCCCACGTCGAGCACCTCGCCCTTGAACCAGGCATTGAGCCGATCTTTGATGAAGCCATAAAGCACGAGTGTGTCGCTGTTGTAGCGATAGCCGTTTTCAAGCTGCGCCAGCCTCATCTATACACCTTTATCACGAAGCCGCGTGTGACGTCTCTTACGATGACCTCGGAGCTAAAGCTGATACGTGCGAAATCGCCGAATTCATCTTTAATAAGCTCCGCCGCAGCCATCGCACGCTCTTTACCAACGCCGTAGTTCACGTAGTTGTTCAGCCTGCCAAGGTCGTCTTTTTTGATGCCTTGAGCGATACTGCTAGGTATGACGAAATTTCGCTTATCGACGATAGGGATTATCTCGTAGATATAGTTCGAGTTAAAGCGCTGCAAAAATTCGCTCACTCTGTTTTTGCACATTATGCTTATCTTGTCCTTGGCGTCCATGTCATCACACTGCAGGCTGGAGATCAGCACGAGCTTGGTCGGAGTCTCGGGCTTCGTAGTCGCTTGAAGTATCGTTTTTAAATTCACGTTTTCGTTTTCCAGCTCGTCTTGCCTGTTCAAATTTTGCTCGATATCTTTTTGAAGCTCGACGATCTGGGCATTCACCTGCTCTTTAGAGCCGCTGGAGCTTAGCTGATTTATCTTTAAATTCAGCCTTTGTATCGTCTTGTTACTCTCGTTTAGTGCGCTTCTTGTAGCGTCAAGTTCGTTTTGCAAGGCGATCAGGTTTTTGACGCCGCTTTTGTTGCTGTCCATGAACATCAGCGAAGTATCGACGATCTTTTTTTCGAGCATATTTATCTGCTGGCGCAAAATTTCGTAGTTTTGCATGTCGATCTTTAGCGTTCGTCTTTGCATTTCAAGCTCGTTTTGCTTTGCGGTCAGTTTGGCGTTTAGCTCGGTGACGTTATTTTCTAGATTTTTGATGCTAGCGTCCTTGCTACCAAGCTTTTGAGTGAGCGTTTTCAGGCTCTCGTCCGTACTGCTTATCTTTTGATTTTGAGTGCTTATGGTCGCGTTTTGCTCGCCTAAAATTTTGATATTTTTCATATTTTTGTCATTTAAAAGCGCCAGCTCTTTGTTTGCGTTTTTCAGCGCCTCGTTGCTAGTAGCCAGCTTTTGGCTAAGCTCCTTTATGCTGGCGTTCGCGTCGGCGTTTTGAGCCAGAAGCTTTTTGGCTTTAACCATGCTCTTTTCAAGCTCTTTTTTGAAATTTTCTATCGTCTCTTGGCCACTCTTTAGCTCGCGCTCGGTTTTTAGATTCTTTTGTTTTAGCTCGTCAAAGCTCTTGTGCAAAGTCGCCAGGCTCGCGTTCAGCTCTAAATTTTTACCGCTGTAATTTTCCACCGCGAGATCTTTGCTGTTTAAATTTTTCTTTATCTCGTTAAGCTCGAAAGTGCTGTTTTTTAGCGCATCCTGACTCGCTTCAAGCGCACTTTGAAGGTCTAAAATTTTATTTGACTTTTTAGACAGCTCGTCCTCCATCGTCCTTTTTTGCATCTCAAAGCCATCATTTAGAGTCGCCAGCTCTTTTTCGTGTGAAAATCTAAGCGTCCTCATATCCTCACTACTGGCTGCGAGCTCAGTTTTTAGCGCGTCAAGCTCCTTTTGTTTTTGCTGATTGAGGCTTTGGCTGCCTTGCTCAAGCTGCTCAAGCGCAGACGTTTTTTGCGAAAGTTGCTCTTTTAGCTGGGTATTTTGTTTATCTAAAGCCGTGAAATTCGCCTCGGCGGTATCTTTAAATTTTGCAAATTCATCGTTTAGAGCCTTTAAATTTTGCTCGTCGTGCGCCTTTACATCGTTGATCGCATTTTCAAGATCGACTATCTTTTTTTCATAGCCTTTGGAGCTTTCTATCATGTCAGCTTGCGCTTCATTCAGGCGTTTTGTCAGGGCTTGGATATTTTCAAAATGCTGCGCCTCGAGCTCTCCTAGCACCTTTGAGTTATGCGCGACGATCTCGTTTTTCTCCTCGTCCGTCACCTTTTTCATCTGGCTTATCTTGCTTATGAACTCCAAATTTTTCTCGCTCATATCGACATTGTCAGCGGCTAAAATTTCATTTTTTTGAGCCAGTTCGCGGACTAAATTTTGAAGCTCCTCGACATTTGAGCTCAGCGGCTTGTCGTCTTTTGCTACGAAATTTTGAGTGTAGCTTTTGGGCGTGATGTATCCGCCGTATTCGTAAAGATCGTCTTTGCTGATGTATTTTTGCTTCTCTTCTTCAGGAAGATTGTCAAAGGTGATGTTAAAGATCGTCTGATTGCTCTCACCGCCAGCACGGATCACCGGGTTTTCAAGCACGAACCAAGCTCCGCCAAACCCGAGCAAAACGCAAAAAACGGCAAGTAAAATTTTAGAAATATCCAAATCCTAGCCTTGGGCGAGTATATCTTTTAGCACAGTGTGTGCATGATTTAGCGCGACCACGATAGAGCCGCCGTTTCTTAGCACTATGTCGCCGCCTACGTAAAGGCATTTTATGTTGCTTTCAAAATTTTCATTGACTAAAGGCGTGCCCTTTTCATCTGTGGCGATGCCGCATTTTTGTAAAAAATCTATCGGGCTTGAGCCACCTATGGCGTAGACGACGCGGTCATAAACGCGAATTTTATCATTTGCATAATGCACCCTTACGCGGCCTGACTCGTTGTCGATCTCTTTTATGTCGTGATTTAGGCGGACCTTTATCTTGCCAAGCTTTTCAAGCTCCCAAAGCGCGCTTAAATTCGTATCATTCACGCGATTAAATTTATCTTTTCTGTATGCAAGCGTAGTTTTATTGTATTGACAAAGCTCTATGGCGTATTCGACCGCGGAATTTCCGCCGCCTACGACGACGACCTTCTCGCCGTTGGTGCAGTTATCGAGATTGAAATTTACGACATTGTTTAATGACGGCGGGATCTTGTAGTCCGGCTTATTCGGACGTCCCATCTTGCCGATAGATACCATCACGTTTTTGGCTTTATAGTCCGCAGATGCCGTCCTAACATGAAAGAGATCGCTCTCTTTTTTGATGCTTTCTACTTCGGAGTTGAAAAAAGCTTCGATCCTCTCGTCGTCTAAAAGCTTGTCAAAATAATCAAGCGTGCTCTCTTTCGTACCGTCTTCAAACGACACTACGCCGTGGATGGTGCTGTCTTGGCCTTTGTATTCTTTATCTACGCGTTTGTTGTCTTTGTAAAATTTACGTATCGTTTGGCTATGGTTGTCGCCTTTTTCGAGCAATAAAACATTATGCAACCCACTTCTTTTAGCCTCGACGACCGCGGCTATACCACAAGGTCCGCCGCCTACGACGATGAGATCATAAACATTTGCCATCGTATCTCCAATCAATAATTTTCTTTAATTTTGTTTTAAATCTATCCAAATTTAGATTAAAATTTAAGAAATTTAGCGTGAAATTCAAGCTTCAAAGCAAGCAAAAAGATGAATTTTAGCCTCTTAAAAGCCAAGCCTTTTTGAGACGGCAAAGCTTTACTGCAAGCCTAAATTTCCTAAATTTAGGCCTTTTTTAAGAGATCGGCCATCAAAAATGCAAGCTCCAAAGCTTGATCGGCATTTAGACGTGGGTCGCACTGTGTTTCGTAGCGCTGTTTTAAATTTTGCTCGGTTATCTTTGAGGCTCCGCCCGTGCACTCCGTGACGTCCTGTCCCGTCATCTCAAGGTGCACGCCGCCTGCGTGAGTGCCCTCGGCGCGGTGGATCTCAAAAAAGCTCCTGACCTCGCTCATTATCTTGTCAAATTCGCGTGTTTTGTAGTTGTTTGAGGTCTTTACGGTGTTGCCATGCATAGGATCGATGCTATAAAGGATATTTAGCCCCTCACGCTTTAGCTCGCGTAAAATTTTAGGCAAAATTTTCTCTATCTTTTCAGCGCCCATGCGTATGATAACATTTAGTCGTCCCGCTTCGTTTGCGGGATTTAGCCTGTTTGCAAGGGCGATCACGTCCTCGGCAGTGGCGGTAGGGCCGATCTTTACGCCAAGTGCGTTTTTCACACCGCTTAAAAAATGCACATGCGCATCATTTACGCCGCGGGTGCGCTCGCCTATCCAAAGCATATGCGCCGAGCAGTCGTACCAGTCGTTCGTGAGGCTGTCTTGTCTGGTCATCGCCTCCTCATACGGTAGTAAAAGCGCCTCGTGCGAGGTATAAACGGCGGTTTGATTTAGCGTAGGAGTGTTTTGCGAGGTGATACCGCAAGCCTCCATGAAAGATAATGTTTTTGTAAGCTCGTCGGCTAGTTTCGCGTATTTTTCACTGATCTCGGGCTTTTTAACAAAGCCTAAATTCCACTTATGTACCTGATGAAGATCCGCCAAACCGCCGCGTGAAAATGCACGAAGCAGGTTCATCGTCGATGCACTTTGATAATAAGCCTCTATCATGCGCTTTGGATCGGGCACGCGGGCGCTCGCACTAAATTCAAAGCCGTTTATTATATCGCCGCGATAGCTTGGTAGTTTTACGCCGCCTACTTCCTCAAAATCGCTGCTCCTTGGCTTTGCGAACTGACCTGCGACGCGTCCCAGCTTCACGACCGGGCAGCCGCCGGCAAAGGTAAGTACTATCGCCATTTGCAGCAAGACTTTGAACATATCGCGGATATTGTTGGCGTTAAAATTTGCAAAGCTCTCGGCGCAGTCGCCGCCTTGAAGTAAAAATGCCTTGCCCTCGCAGACTTTGGCCAGCTCTGCCTTTAAATTCCTAGCCTCACCGGCAAATACAAGCGGCGGAAGTCCTTTTAGCTTCGTCTCGACGCTCTTTAGCTCGGCGGCATCGGGATATACGGGTTGTTGCAAAATTTTATACTCTCTCCAGCTCTCACGGCTCCAGCTCATAGCGCACCTCTTTTTAAATTTAAATCCCGATTATATCACGGCAAGCTTAAATCAAAAAACCATTGCTGACACTTATCATATTAGCTTCGCAAATCTTATTTGCTCCGCAAAGCGCCGAACATATAGCACGATTTTCACAGTCAGCCTTACGACTTCCTTGAAAATCGGCGGCGATAGCGTCGCTTCATAAGATTTGACTACGCTAAACAAAAATTGAAAAAGTCAAGCAGAAATCATTAATCGCACCTTAAACATAAAAGGCATATAATCCTGAATTCAAATTTAACTCTAAGAGCAAATTTAATGTTAAAAGGCATTTTGTGTTCCGTTTTGGCCTCATTTTTGTTTGGTTGCATATACTATCTCTCCGTTTTCATGCAGCCACTTGGCGGAGAGGCGCTATTTGGATATCGTATGCTTTTCACGCTGCCTTTGATCGTGGTGGCGATATTTTTACTAAAACAAAAGCGAAATTTCAAAGAATTTTTACTCACGCTAAAGCAAAAGCCAAAGCTCATCGCCGTTTTACTGGTCACCTCCTCGATCTCGTCGTTTCAGATGTGGCTATATCTTTGGGCGCCAAGCAACGGTGCAGCGCTGAAAGTCTCGATCGGCTACTTGATACTGCCTATCGTGATGGTCATCGTCGGACGTCTCGTTTTTAAAGAGCACCTTTCAAAGATCAAGCTTTTGTCGATATCCTTTGCCGTTATGGGAGTAGGTAGCAGCCTAGTCTCAAGCTCCGGGATATCGTGGGAGAGCGCGGGCGTTTTTTGTTTGTATCCGGTCTATTTCGGGCTTAGGAAATTTTACGGTATAGCAAATTTCCCCAGCTTTGCGATCGAGATGTTTTTCATGTTTTTGTTTTCATCTTATTTCATCACGCTTGCCGATATGGACTTCGTCCTTTCTAAAAACCCTAAAATTTACTATCTTTTGGTACTCATGGGCCTCATCAGCGGCACCGCACTCATCTCTCAGATCATCTCCAGCATCCTGGTGCCCATAAACGTTTTAGGACTGCTTACGTATCTGGAGCCTATTTTTATGTTCGCAGTCTCGTTCATGATAGGCGAAAAGCTTGATGAGAGCTCTTATTTTCTGATGTTTTGCTTAAGCGCAGCTATCATTTTACTGATGATAGACAGCCTAAACAACATCAAAATTTCAAAACGAGCAACGCGATGAATACGCCTAACGAGCAAGCAAAAGGCTTCATCTACGCATTATCGGCGTTTTTGATGTGGGGATTTTTGCCGCTGTTTTTCGGCCTTTTTGGTAAAGGCGTAAGCGCGTATGAAATTTTAGCCCACAGGATCATCTGGTCGTTTGCACTGATGGCTGCTTTCTTGCTGATGTCTAAAAAGGCGAAAAATATCAAAATTTTGCTTCAAGATACGAAAACCGCAAAAATGCTCTTTCTAAGCGGCACACTGATCAGCCTAAACTGGGGCGTGTATGTCTATGCCGTAAATAATGGCAAAATTTTAGAAAGCAGCCTTGGCTCTTTCATAAACCCCTTGGTAAATATGCTCCTTGGCGTGATCATTTTTAAAGAAAAGCTAGGCAAAATGGAAATTTTTGGAGTCTGCATGGTCGTGCTCGCCGTATCCGTTCAGGTGCTTCATTTTGGCGACTTGCCGCTAGTGGCGATATTTTCGGCTTTGTCGTTCGCCTTTTACGCAGCAGTCAGGAAAAGCATCAAGATAGCCGCATTAGACGGACTTTTTATCGAGACTTTGCTGGTCGCACCCTTTGCTTTATGCTACGTTTTTTATCTCGTCGCAAGCGAGCAAAGCCACTTCGGGCTAAACCAAAATTCCATACTCTTTGTGCTCTCCAGCTTTGTCACGGTCGTGCCTCTCATGGCATTCAACGCTGCGACCGTGCGCATAAATTTAAGCACGATCGGATACTTGCAGTATCTCTCGCCCAGCATCGGCATGCTTTGCGCGGTGTTTGTCTTTGGCGAAACGCTAGATATTTACAGGCTCGCTTCGTTTTGCCTGATATGGTTTGCGCTGCTTGTCGTCGCACTAGGAAGGATAAGGCGTTGAGCGAGGAGAAAAAGGGGCTTATTTACGGTATCAGCGCATTTACGCTATGGGGCTTTTTAGTCGTCTTTTTCAAGCAGTTTGACGGCGTAAATCCATACGAGATAGTCGCTCACCGCCTCATCTGGTCGGCAGTCGTTTTGTTTTTCGTTTTACTGTGGCTAAAAAGACTTAAGAAAGCGTGGAAAATTTTACTTGATCTGCGCGTGAGCTTTTGGCTGTTTGCGAGCGGATTTTTACTAGCTTCAAGCTGGTGTATATTTGTATATGCCGTGGATGCGAGCCTTGTGTTGCAGGCTAGCCTTGGAAATTTCATAAGCCCTTTGATCTCTATTTTGCTGGGATTTGCCCTTTTAAAAGAGAAAATTTCAACCGGAGCTAAAATTTCGATCGCGATAGTCTTTATAGCCATCATGGTTCAGGTCTTTGCTATCGGCTCGCTGCCAGTTTTATCGATACTTTTAGCGCTCATAGTGGCAGCCTACGGGCTAATAAGAAAACAGGTCAAAGTGCCTGCGCTTGAGGGCTTGTTCGTAGAAAATTTACTGATCTTGCCAATAGGCCTGGTTTATATTTTCTATGTCGTCGTCTCAGGGCAAAATCACTTTCTAGCCGATCTAAACGGCGCTTTGCTTATGCTTTGCGGTCCGGTCACCATCGTGCCGCTCTTGTTTTTCACAGCCGGTGCGACGCGCATAAATTTAAGCCTTATGGGCTATTTACAATACATAAACCCGACTATATCGATGCTTCTAGCGATATTCGTATACGGCGAAAAGGTAGAATTTTATAAACTCGTGTCGTTTTGCCTGATCTGGCTAGCGCTTGGCATCATGAGCTTGCAAGGAATTTACACTTATAAAAGGAAAACACAATGAATCAAATGGAAATTTACATAATCATCGCGGTGGTGGCTGGCGTCTTGCTTTATCTGCAGATACAAAAATTTACAAAAAGGCTTGATGAAGAGGAAGCGGAATTTGGCGCTCCGCGCTCACAAATAGGCGCTTTGACACTACAAAACAGCAGCGAAAAATATCAAAAATTTTGCGATAGTATCGACGCGCATCTAAGAGAGCTAAAGCAACATGCCCTTTACGACAAAGCGCTAAAAAACGAGGATACGCAGGAGAAATTCCTAGAGGAGCTAAGCAATATCAGCAAGAAGCTGACCTTCGTGCAGACGATGAACGCAAACACCAAAGACAGCGGCAAATGGGAGAGCGAGCTGATGGAAATTTTAGGCAGGATCGAGCGGCTGGTAGATGAAAATTTCAAAGAGCCAAAAGAGACGAACGATAAAATCAGAGAGAGTCTGAAAGAGGAATTTACAAGGCTTTGAAATTTTAGTCAGTCGTCGCAAAACGCCCTTTAAATCCTTCAAATTTTTGCTATAATTGCTCTAGCACGGCAAGTGATCGCTCGAAAAATAGGAAAGTCCAAGCTGCGATAGGCTTATCGCCGTGCCTTTGTCTTCAAACGGGCGAAATTAAAGGCTTTGTTATAATAAATCATTGACGCTTGCTTCGCTTCTGCCTTGCAGTTGCAAACGAAGTAAAGCGTCCCTTTGGGCTGCGAGCAACGCGAAGCAGAAAAACCCTGTTCGCTCCAGGAGCGACCTAGCGCAGACGCGAACAAGCATTTAAAGAAATCTTTTTGCTTTGCAAAAAACTACTCAGCCCTTGCGGGCTTCCCTAATTTTTCGTTTCGTTGCACTCACGACTGCTAGCAGAACGTTACGAGTGCGTAGCACGCTCTAGCGGCGATAGCGTCGTTTCGCAAGGTTTTTACAGGGATACTGTTCGCATTATCCTGCTTTGAAAGCCGAAAATTAATGAGATATTTTAACAGAGCCTTTTAAATTTTAGCTGGCTATACAATCAAAATACATAAAATTTTACGCACTATTTCAAAGAGCGGCTTTAAGCGCCATTATACGCTTATAAGACTCGTCTATACGCTCTTTGCTTATCTTATTTTCATTTATCGCATCAAGGATATACTGCACTACAAGCTCGGCAGTCCTGCGTTCGCCTATCTTGAATTCGCTAAAAAGGAGAATGTCACCGCCAGCGTTTATAAATTTTATGATCTTTTCCTTTAAAGGCCCGTCTCCAGCGCCTTTCATCAGCATGTCGTCGCTGATGACCACGCCGTCATATTTAAATTCTCCGCGCAAAAGATCGCCTATGATCTTTTTAGACAAGGTCGCGGGATTGGCCTCGTCAAGCTCTTTTACATACAAATGCCCGACCATGATGAGCTTGGCTCGGTTCGTACTTATGGCGTCACGATATGGCAAAAGCGCCTCTTTTGTCAGCACGACTTCGCTTTTACTTTTATGCGAGTCCTCTTTTGAGCCGCCGTGACCCGGGAAATGCTTTAGCGTCGTGATGATGCCATCTCTTTTGAATGCGTCCATAAAGGCGTTTGCATAAAATATCACTTTGCTTGCATTTTCGCTAAAAGCCCGCTCTTTAGCCCCGATGATCGGCGACGCCTCATCGTGCAGATCGACCACTGGTGCTAGATCCACATTTATGCCGCTTTGCTTTAGCTCATCGGCCATTTGCTCGTAAATTTCAGCCGCTTGCTTTATGTCAAGCGTAGCTGCGACCTCTTTCGCGCTAGGATAGGGCCCGCCAAAGCTCGCATCTTTCATACGCGTGACGTTGCCGCCCTCTTCGTCTATAGCAATGAAAATTTTAGGATTTTTATCTTTGATCGCCTTTGTCAGAGCTCGCAGCTGCGCCTTGTCCTTTACGTTTCTGCCAAGTAGCACCACGCCGCCAAAGCGCTCGTATCCTATGTCACTGAGCATAGCTCTGACACTGGCATCTTTAGTGCTAGTGCCGTTAAAGCCTACCATCACCATCTGCGAGGCCTTGGCCCTTAGGCTCACGTCCGCCGCAGATAAATTCAATGTCAAAAAGCATAAGGCGGCTAAAATTTTAAATTTCATTTGCGCCCCAGAAGCGATTTTAGGCTCTCGTAAACGTCTTTGCCCTCAAGCATTTTTACTACTTCATCGACTATGGGCACGTAGATGCCTTTTTCTTTTGCGAGCTTGCTTATCGCCCTTGCGGTGTCCACGCCCTCGGCGACCTCTCCTAGCTCATTTAAAATTTTTTCGAGCTCCTCGTTCCTGGCGATGCCAAGCCCTACGCGGTAGTTTCTAGAAAGTATGCTAGAAGCCGTCAAAAAAAGATCTCCCGCACCGCTAAGACCTATGAAAGTCTCATCCTTTGCACCAAAATATTTGCCAAATCTAGCCATTTCGACAAGTCCGCGCGAGATGAGGCTGGCGCGAGCATTGTTGCCAAGCCCTAAACCGTCGCAGATCCCGCCTGCGATAGCGATCACGTTTTTATACGCTCCGCACACCTCAGCACCGATGACATCGTCTGAGGTGTAGGCCTTGATATAGCTTGGGAAAAAGCTCGCAAATCGCGCTGCAAGGTCTAAATTTAGAGAATTTATGACAAGGGCGCAGGGTAATTTTTTCTCGACCTCCTTTGAAAAGGTCGGACCTGAAAGAAATGCTAAATTTTGCGCGCTGACATAACCTTCGTAAATTTCGTTAAGAAACCTCGAGCTTTTGGTCTCTATGCCCTTGGAAGCGACTAAAATTTTTTGTCCGTTGTTTTTGAAATTTTGCTCCAGCCACTGGGCGGTAGCCTGGGTAGGGATCGTAAAGACTAGATATTCGCAGGCTAAAGCGTCCTCAAGACTGACGAAATTTGGGATATCGCGCGGCGTCCTGGAGCTGATCACGCAGTCGTTGTTTTGCCCGAGCGCGTGAAATAACGCACTGCCCCATTTGCCCGCTCCAATCACTGCTATTTTCATTTTCGTGCCCTAAATTTCGATCTCAATCTCAAGCCAGCCTTGATTTTAAAAGCTCGTTTACTTTAGCAGGGTTGAACGCGCCCTTGCCCTCTTTCATCACCTGACCGACGAAAAAGCCAAACATCTTGTCCTTACCGGCTTTGTATTCTGCGACCTTATCGGCGTTTGCGGCTAAAATTTGATCGATTATCGCTACTATCGCCGAGTCGTCACTGACTTGCTTTAGCCCCAGCTTTTCTATGACGGCATCGACGTCTTCACTGGGATGCTCCATGAGATAGTCAAGCACCTCTTTGCCGGCTTTGCCGCTTATCGTGCCGTCTTCTATGCGCTTTAAAAACTCGATCATCTTGGCACTATTTATCGGGCTGGTCTCGATGGTGACGCCATTTTTAAGGCGTCCGTTTAGCTCCACAAGCAGCCATGTCACGCAAAGCTTTGGTGAAATTTTGGAATTTACCAGATCCTCGAAATATCGCGACATCTCGATAGTGCTTACTAAATTTAGCGCGTCATCCTCTTTGACGCCAAATTCCTTTTGATAGCGCACCACTTTCTCATCGGCCAGCTCAGGGATCTTTATCACCTCGTCATACATCGCTTTATCGACCAAAACCGGTAGTAGATCGGGATCCGGGAAATATCTATACTCGGCGCTATCCTCTTTACCTCTCATCGAGCGAGTGACCAAATTTGTCGTATCAAAAAGGCGCGTCTCTTGATAGACTTCCTCGTCGTATTTGCCATCTTCCCACGCCGCACTTTGGCGCTCTACCTCGTAGTCGATCGCCTTTTGGATAAATTTAAACGAGTTTAAATTCTTGATCTCGACGCGCGTGTAGAGCTTGCTGTCGCCCTTTGGACGGATCGAGACGTTTGCGTCGCAGCGAAAGCTACCCTCTTGCATATTTGCGTCGCTGATGTTTAAAAAGCGCAAAATAGAGTGCAGCTTTTTCAGATACGCGACCGCTTCATCGGAGCTTCTTAGATCAGGTTCGCTCACGATCTCAAGTAGCGGTGTGCCAGCGCGGTTTAGATCGACTAGACTATGATCACTTTCGTGGATGTTTTTACCGGCGTCCTCCTCGAGATGAGCGCGCGTTATGCCGATGCGTTTTTTCTCGCCGTTTACGTCTATGATGAGCTCGCCGCCCTCGACGATAGGTATCTCAAACTGCGAAATTTGATATGCCTTTGGCAAATCGGGATAAAAATAATTTTTTCTATTGAAAACGGATTTTTTATTTATTTTAGCGTTTATGGCCGTGCCAAAGCTGATCGCCTTTTTTACGGCTTCTTTATTTAGCACGGGCAAAGCTCCCGGCAATGCCAAGCAAGTCGGACAAACGTGAGTATTGGCCTCGTCGCCAAAGCTGGTAGAGCAAGAGCAGAAAATTTTCGTTTTTGTGTTTAATTGGGTATGAACCTCAAGTCCTATAACGACTTCGAACATAGATAACCTTTAATGCTTAAAATGCGAATTTAAAGGTGTATTTTATCAGGTATTTGTTTTAAGTTATCTAAAAGCCACGAAATCGTGGCTTTAAATTTCAGTGTTCTTCGATGGCTACGGCACCGGCTAGATAAACGTAAGTCAGCATCATAAAGATAAACGTTTGCAAAACGGCCATAAGAGTCAGTAGCGCATACGCAGGTAGCGGCGCAAACCAAGGCGCAAGAGTCAACATGACTAGTAAGAACAAATCGTCGCCTTTGATGTTTCCAAAAAGTCGGAAAGATAGCGAAACAATGCGCGAAAGGTGAGAGATGATCTCTACTGGAAACATCAGCGGAGCCAGCGCCTTGCTAGGGCCCATGAAATGTCCGAAGTATTTGAAAAATCCGTTCTTTTTAATGCCCTCGAAATGATAATAAAAAAACACGATGAGAGCGAGCGTAAGGGTCAAATTTAAGCTAGAAGTCGGGGACTCGAAGCCAGGTATTATGCCGATGGCGTTCGAAAAAAACACGACAAAGCCGATCGTCGCTACAAGAGGTAGATATTTTCTTGCTAAAGCCTCGCTACCAAGTGTATCGCGACCCATAGATATGACGCCCTCGAGATAAGCCTCGACGATATTTTGAAGCCCTCTTGGCACCAGCTGCATCTTAGAAGTAGCGAGCTTTGCTACTAAAACGACGATGATGGCGACAAGGCAGAAGTGAAAAGCATAAACGAATAGATGGTTGTGGTAGATCAGATCAGAAAAAAGAAACAAATCTTTCATGCATTAACCTTAAATTTATAAATTTTGACGTGATGATAGCGAAATTTTAATTAATCCTTTTTTAAGGTCGCTAAATTTTACGCCCATTGATCGAAATTTCAAAATCATTTGGCAAAATAATCGTAAACAAGCTTTAAAATCGTCGCTGCGACTACCACTAAAAACATGGCTCGGATAAATTTCACCTCTTTTTTGATGACTAAATTTGAGCCGATATATGCGCCAAGTATCTGGCCTGCGCCCATCAAGATACCGACTAGCCAAAGCACTTGCCCACCGATTATGAAAATGCCAAGCGAGACTACATTGCTCGTGAAATTTAAAAGCTTCGTGTGAGCGACCGCTTTTTTCATATTCACTCCTATGAGCGCTATCATCGCAAAGGTCCAAAACGACCCGGCTCCCGGCCCGAAAAATCCGTCATAAAAGCCTAAAATCATACCAAAAACGACGTAGAAAATTCTTTTATCCATCCTAGCCCTGCGGTCACTCTCGCCAACTTTTGGCATAAATATCGTATATACGAAAATAGCTATAAGTAAAAACGGTATGACAAGCCTTAGAAAATCGGGATTTAAAAACAAAATAAGCACCGCACCGACGCAGGCTCCGATAAAGGTAAAAACGATACCAAGACCGGCTTCTTTAAAATTTATCATCCCCTTTTTGGCAAAATTTAAAGTCGCGGTGAAGCTGCCAAACGAGCCTTGAAGCTTGTTCGTACCAAGCGCTAGATGTGGCGGAACACCCATAGCCATAATGGCAGGTAGTGTAATAAGTCCTCCGCCGCCTGCGATAGAGTCGATAAAGCCGCCTAAAAATGCAGCCACAAAAAATACGAGATACGAAAGAAGGTCAAATTCCATTTCAAGCTCTTTTTTTGAATTAAGGCACGATTTTACAAAAAAATTTATAAATTTTAGGCTCTATTACAATATTTCATTTATTTTCAGCTTTCAAAGCAGGAGAATGCGAACAGCATCCCTGTAAAAACCTTGTGAAGCGACGCTATCGCCGCCAATTTTTACTTTGTGCTACGCACTCGTAACGTTCTGCTTGCAGTTGCGAGACGAAGTCGAAGCAAAACTTCGCTACGAGGACAGGGAAGCGGTAGCTAACCGCGGTCTGCTCGCAGTTGCGAGTGCAACGAAGCGTCTTGAAAAGCTGCGAGCAACGCGAAGCAGAAAAAATCGTGCTAAGGCTTAGTTTCGCTTCGCTCGCTACTCTCGCAAGCTCGAGAACGGCTACTCGCTCCCGCACTTCTGCTAGCAGTCGTGAGTGCAACGAAACGAAAAATTAGGGAAGCCCGCAGGGGCTGAGTAGTTTTTTGCGAAGCAAAAAGATTTCCTTGAAACGCTGTTCGCGTCTGTGCTAGGTCGCTCCTGGAGCGAACAGGGTTTTTGCTTCACTTCGTTCACAACTGCAAAGCAGAAGCGAAGCAAGTGTCAATTATTTATTATAACAGAGCCAAATTTAACTCGCGCTATGACCGATAAATAAAAGAAATTTACAAAGATAAGCAAAATTTACGAAGTAATTAAATCAGATATGAAATTTAAGCGCCCGCAAAAGCGCTCATCGCCTAAGCGGGCTAAAATTTATTTGATGATCCCGCAGACCATCCTGGCTCCGCCACCGCCAAGAGCTTTAGGATTGTCGCTGTGGTTATCTCCGCCGACGTGCACCATCAAAGAGTGACCTTTTAGCTCGTCAAGGCTTTTGATCTTTGGAGCCAAGACCGGATAAACGGCGTTTCCTTCGCTATCGACGTAAAGCGCAGGCAAGTCGCCTTTATGCCCCTTGTCGTCCCATGCAAAAGAGTGCATTTTTGTATCCATCGGATCCCAGTGCCCACCGGCTTTCATGCCCAGTCCTTTTCCAGTCGCGCCGCAGTCCGGGTTTTGATGAACGTGAAATCCGTGAATTCCACTTTTAATGCCCTTAATATCCGGAAAAAACGCTACACCGTAGTTTGTCTCGACCGCTACGACTTCACCAACTTTCTTATCGCCTTTTTCGCCAAGCTCGTTCATCTCTATGACTAGATGTTTTCCGTCTTTTGGATCGAAATGATGCCCCTCGTGAGCAAACAACAAGCCGCAAAGCACGGCACTAAGTAAAACTATCTTTTTCATACTTTCTCCTTTTAAAAAGTTACTTGTTTGTAACTATATCAAAAGATTGTAAACCTACCGTTTAAAATTTCGTATGATGTTTTCCAGCTCGCCGCTTTGGCCTATGCGATAAAGTGCAAAGTCGTATTTTATGGGATCGTTAGCGTCAAATTCGCGTAGCTTTTGCGTTAGCTCGCTAACAGCCGCAAAGTCATAGCTTTTTCGCTTTATGAGTCCTAAATTTAGCGATACTCTATGCGTGTGCACGTCAAGCGGCATAAGCAGCTCGCTCTTTGGTAAATTTTTAAAAAGTCCAAGGTCGATGTCGGTATCTCTGACCATCCATCGTAGGAACATATTGTAGCGCTTATAAGGTGAATTTGGCCTATCCTCATACGCTCTGCCAAAGAAAAATTCGTATCCGTCCGAGCGGTATGGGTTGAGCGAATAGATAAATTTTATGAGCTCGTTTACGCCCTCTTGCATAAGGTCGTTCCTCTCGAAGCCTTTTTTCACCAAAGCCTCGATGTCGCCGTCTTTTTTGAGGCGCGAAAGAGTGATGAAGATCTGCCTCACGTCTTCGCAGCTTTGAAAGCGGTATTTGAAATTTTGCAAATTTAAAGCTATCGTTTTCTCGCTCTCCTCAAGCAAGGAAAATTCCAGCGAATTTAGAAATTTAACGATGAGCTTTGCATTGCCGTAAGCGAACAATGCGCATATCAAAGCGATGTTTGGCTCTTTAAATTTAGTAGCTACTTGCAGTGGATCAGCAGCCGTAAAAAGCCCGATGTCGGTATTTTTTACCAAAACATGGGCCTCAAGTAGGGCTTTTAGATCCATTATTGTTTAAGTGTCAAAAGCGTATCCAGCATCTGATCCACGGTCGTTATGATCTTTGCTGCGGCGCCGTAGCTGGCTTGAAAGCGTATGAGGTTAGTGAGCTCCTCGTTCGTATCTACGCCGCTGATAGATTGAAATTCCTCTTCCGCAGTCTTTTGCAGCGCGGTATTTGTATCGTGAGTGGTGTTGTTTGCCTCCGTATCGCTTGCGATATCGGTCGTGAAGTAGCGATAATACCCCTCTATCGTCTCGTCTCTATCAAGTGCGGTGCCATTTGAGTAAAATGTTTGTTTGGTGTATTGTAGCTGCACCATTTTGTTAGCTACTTCATTATTGCCCACTACCGGTTTTGAGTATGCCCTTATCTTGGTGTGATCTTGCGCAAAGTCGTTATTTACGCCGATGCTTTTAGCGTCCGTGCCTTTGAAAAATCTATTCACTCCAACTACGCCAGGGAAATTCGTGCCCTTATCGACAAGAGAGATGCTGTATAGCCCTTGAGCTTGTTTTGGTATCAAAGAAAAGGTGCCCTTGTTCGTCGTCTTGTCGTAGTCGTATGATGCCTGAAAATAGTCATTTACATCGTTTAGCATATTGTTATCGTTGTTGTCATCTGAGTCCGAATTAAAGTCGCTCACGATAGAATTTCCGTAAGTAGTGTCGTTCATCGTGGTAGTGCCGTTTATGTTTATCGTTTTTCTGGCGACGACATTGCCTTTGTTGTCGTATACTACGGCTTCAAAGCTGCCTTCTCTTATGCTGTTGCTAAAATTCATAAGCGTTTTATCGTCTTCAAGGTAGCTTATCTCATCGGAATTCGACCTCTCGACGGCAGACTCGGCATAGATGTTATTAGTGCTATTTATCAGCGTTTTGCTAAAGGTATCGAGATTGTCGATATATTTTTGTATAGCCCCATCGGTAAATTTTTGCTCTTTGACGTCGTAGTTTCTACCGCGAAGGTCCAGCGACGCACCGATCTTGCCGTTTGTTATCTTATCTTCCATCGGTATGCGTTTGCCGTCTTCTCGCTCGTAATAAATTTTAGTAAATTCTCCCGTATCGGTAGAGCTCATTGATAATTCGTGATAGTTTGGACCGTCTACTATATTTACGCCACCTATGTTTAGAGTGTAAAATTTGCCCTGATCAGTTATGCCCGTATCCACGGTCGCGTCGCTCTTTAGATCGCTTTTAAAGCTTGAGACGTTTACTAGCTTCGACATCGCAAGCTCGAGCTCGTCACGTTTATCGCGAAGGTCGTTTGCGTTTATCTTTATGCCCGCGTCAGCACCGGCCTCCACGCGCTGGATCTGAGCGTTTAGATTAGCGATCTGCTTTGCTAAGGAATTTATCTCTTTTATATTTATCTTTATGGTTTCGTCTACTTTGGTTTGTAGCGCATAAAGCGTCTTTGCGGACTGGCTTAAATTTGATGTCAAAACGCTCGCTTTATTCAGCAAATTTACCTTTTGAGAGCCTTCGTCCGGGTTTGAGGCGAAGTCGTTCCAAGCGCCAAAATACTCTTGGATATCTTTTATCATGCCTTTGTCGTTAAGATCGGGAAAATATTTCGTGACCTCTTGCAAAATTCTTTGTTTGTATGCTGTGTTTTCTAAATTTGACGAGGCGGTTTTGAGTCTTGAATACGTAAATTCATCATGTATGCGCTTTACGGTATCTACTTGCGTACCGGTGCCTACGCCTCCCGGGACCGTGTTCATAGCTGGCGAAGCGGACTGAACGACTCGTTGTCTTGTGTAATAAGCACTATCGGCGTTTGCTATGTTGTTACCGGTCGTGCTGATTTGCGTTTGTGCGGCATTTAGCCCGGAAACGCCCGTATTTAAAGACATAAAAATGTTCGCCATACTTAAACCCTCGTTTTATAAATATTTTTTGAATTGCCGTCTTGTCCGTATTCGCTATCATGCGTTCCAAACACTCTTTTGCTAAGAGAGTCGAAAAATTCCTTCACCACGACGACATGCTTTGCATACTCTTTGTTTTTTTCATGCAGCTCTTCAAGCTTTGAACGCATCAAGACCAATCTCTCTTTTATCTCCTCGTCGAGCACTCCGGCAAGCGTAGCCGTGCCGTTTTCTTTAGAAACACGCACTAGCTCGTTGTCTAGAGCCTTTTTTGTCGCTTCAAATTCGCGAACGAGCGCATTTTTCTTTCTCACGCTCTCATCGACGGTCGAATGTTTAGCCTCTTTTATGTTTGCGATGTCTTGAATCGTCAAATTTATCAGATCGTCAAGCTCTTTTATCGCATCGTCCAAATACTTCTTTAGCATCTATCTTCCTTAAATTTACGCGATCGTATCTGCAATAGCCTTTGCGGTTTTTGAGATATCGACCTTGTAGCTTCCATCAGCTATCGCAGCTGCGATCTGACTTACTTTGTCGCTTTGCTTTGATTGCGTGTTTTGGACAGCTTGTTCTTTCTTGACATCTGCGCTTTTTGTCAGCGTATTTGCCCCGAAACTTGGTCTTGAACCTAGTGAATTTATCATTTTACACCTCTTAAAATAAAATATCTATGCCATTACATCGGCATAAAATGAAATTTCTTAAGAGTCTCGCTTTAAAAAATCGTATAAAAGCTGAGAAAATCCTAGCCCGCCACTCAGCGCTCGGCTCATCGTATCGTTATACATCGAGCGGTAAATATCCTCGCCGGCAGCCTTTGGAAAGAGCGAATTTTTATCATCCTCTTTAAGCGCGATGTCCAAAACCGCCTTTATCATAAACGCCTCAAACGCATCGGTCTGCTCTTTTAAAAGCTTATCTTGCTGCGTCTTGTTAAAATTTTGCTTTTTGGTTATGACGTCCGTGCCTAAGGCGTTATATGAGTTTAGCGCCATTTGATTATCTATTTGCATCAGATTATCTCCAGATCGACATGTATCGCGCCTACACGCTTTAAATTTTCAAGTATGGAAATGATATCCGTAGGCGTCGCTCCAAGCTTGTTCAAGGCTCTAGCTACGTTTGCCACCGTCGTTTTCTCGCCCGAAATTTTAAGCAGGTTCGTATTTGGAGCGATAGCCGTATCGCCGCCTATATCGACGTCGGTATCGTTTGGCTCGCGGTAGCTGTCAGGTTCTATTTTAAGAGTTATATTTCCGTGAGTCAAAACGACCGGGTCTACGACCGTATCGATGCCGCTTACGATAGTGCCGGTGCGCTCGTCTATCACGACTTTATCATCGGCTTTATAATCAACTTGCAGCTCCAATATCCCGCTCATCAGCTCTATGATGTCCGCTTCGTCGGGCTTTTTAACGACGATCGTCCTGGGGTCTATCGCCCTTGCCACATCATCGCCTATGTTTGCGTTGATGGCGTTTTGAACATCCATAGCGGTTTTAAAATTCGTATTTTTGAGGCTTAAATTTATAGTGTTTTGATTGTAAATATCGTAAATCACCTCACGCTCGACTAAAGCGCCTCCCGGGATCGAGCCTGCGGTCACGTGATTGCCCCCCGAGCCCGCTCTACCGGCACTCTTGCCGCCTATACTGAGCGATCCTTGCGCGAGGGCGTATATATCGCCGTCCACGCCCTTAAGCGGCGTCATCAAAAGTGTGCCACCCTGCAAGCTCTTAGCATCGCCGATAGATGAGATCACGACATCGATCTTGTCGCCATGTCTCGCAAATGCAGGCAGCTTCGCCGTTACCATGACGGCTGCGGTATTTTTTGATTTGATATCGTCGGGATTTATCTTTACGTTCACGCTTTGAAGCATATTTGAGATCGACTGGATCGTAAATTTAGATGTAGAGCCGTCTCCCGTGCCGTTTAGTCCGACGACCAGACCATAGCCGATGAGCTGATTGTCACGCACGCCAACGACGCTAGCTATATCTTTTATTTGCGCGGCAAATGCACCGCTTGAAAGCAAGGAAGCCACAACCAAAGATAAAATTTTATTCATCATTTTTCCTAAAATTTAGCTATTTATGGCTTTTAAAGCAAAAAACGTTCCAAAGTAAATTTAAATTTTAAACACTCAAGCATAACTAAAATTTATCAGCGAGCTTATCGTTATAAATAAAATAAGAAAGCGTGGTAGCACCGAATTTTTTTGATTTTAAAAGGGTGAAATTTGCGATCTTGTCACTAAATTTAAAGCTGCTGGCATGCTCGAACACTATCATGAAAATTTTATCTTTCTTAAGGTCCGCTATAAGCTTACTAAGTGCGTCATAGACGCCATTAAAACCATCTCTCGTATCAAATGGCGGATCCAAGTAGAGCAAGACCGGTTTTGTTTGAGAATTTACGATATCAGCTAAAATTTCAAAGCTATCGCCGTTTATGGCTCGTAAATTTAGCTCATCTACGCTCGCCATATTTTTTGCCGTGAGCTTAAAGGCAACCCTATCTTTTTCGATGGCTATCGCGCTATCTGCGCCGTTACTTAGCGCTTCACACGCCATCACCGCACTCCCACCAAAGCCTTCGATGAAAATTTTGCCCGCGAGCTCATCTCTAAGCGTATCAAAAAACGAGCCCTTCACGATATTTTTCGTGCTTCTAGTGGTGCTAAGGCTTGGAAGCTCCAGCTTTTTACCTTTAAATTTCCCGCTTGAAATAGCGGTGAAAATTTTGCTCAAGCTCGTGACCTTATCAGCTCGATAAGCTCTTTTTTAAAGCTATCCACAAGCTCGCCGATACGCTCTTCCAGGCTTACTTCGCTTTTAGCGTCGTCAAAATTTGGCTGCTTTATCTGAATGGCCGAGTAAAATTCTTCAAACGTGTTTAAAAGCGTTTGCCTACTAAACGGCACGCTAAGATATGGCGAATCATCGCTGATGAGAAACAGCGGCTTTTGCGTATTTATATGCCTATCGGAAACGACAAAGTCACAGTCCTTGTGATGAGCGGCTTCATTTTTACAAAACAAAAGCAATGTTTTTTGCAGCAAAATACACTCGCATTCAAATGAAATTTTCATATCTTTCCTTCAAAATTTGGTATCATTCTAACTAAAATTTATAGAAATTTGCATTAAATAGCTAAAGGAATTTTAAAAAAATCCGATGTAGAGGCAAATAGAAGTTTTAAGGAGTAAAACTATGGAAATTTTCAAGGCGGCTGCGAATCAAGCGATGAACGCGAACATAAATCCGTCGCAGCAAAATCAAATAGAAACTAGACAGATCGAGCACACGGACATCGAAGAAAACGTCACTGCCAATAAAAAATCAAAACTTGAAGATGCACTTGACAAGGAGCTTGACGGACTCAGCAATGAAGAGCTCGCCAAAAGGACTAAAGAAGTGACCGATAAGCTGAATTTCCAAATGGAGCAGCTCGATACGAACGTGAGATTTGCCTACAACGATACGCTAAATTTGATGGTCGTTCAGGTAAAAGACGCAAAAACAGGCGACTTAGTGACACAGCTACCAAGCAAACAAGCGATAAAAATAAGCGAATATTTCAAAGAGAGTATCGGCATACTCTTTGACAAGGAGAGTTAAGATGGCAGTCGGAAGCATAACAAATTTAGGATTTGGTACAAACAACAGCGCACTAAACGACGAGCTCGTAAATAAGCTAAAAAAGGCCGACGAAGAGGCTCAAATAAAGCCTATAACAAGCCGCATAGAAAAAAACGAGATAAGACAAAAAGACTTGGCTGCGTTAAAAACTCTCGTCAGCAACGTCAATGTCAGTGCAAAGTCGCTAGCAAGCGAGACTTTGTATCTAAAAAGGCAAGTAAGCTCCACTGGAACGGCCGCTAGCATAACGGCTGCAAGCGGTGTCAGCATACAAAGCTTTGATCTTGATGTCAAGCAAGTAGCTCAAAGAGATACTTATCAAAGCTCGAAATTTTATAGCTCTACAAGCTTGCTCGGCCTCACACAAAACGGCTCTTTCGACGTTGAAATAAACGGAAATAAATACTCTATCGGAGTCACTAAATCAACGACATATCAAGATATTGTGGATAAGATAAACGAAGTCAGCGGCGGGAATTTACAAGCTCGTATCCTAAACGTAGGCGGAAGCAACCCTTATCAAATAATGCTTCAATCAGCCGACACGGGAGCTACTCAAACGATAAAATTTTCAAACGACACGGCCGGAGTTTTAGAAAAGCTGGGCTGGGACAGCAACCAAATACCGGTGACCGACGATAGCGGCAACCCGGTATACAACAGCGACGGTACGCAAAAATTTACGTCGAATTTAGAAAAAAACAAGCTTATGTCGGCGCAAGATGCGATCTTTAACTACAACGGCGTAAATGTAACGCGCACCAAAAATACGATCGACGATCTGCGCCCAGGCGTCACTATCACCCTAAAAGAGGCCGGAAAGTCATCTTTTAGCATCGGTCAAGACACTACCGACGTTGCAAAGGCTGTGGAAGAATTTATCAAAGACTACAACCTGATGGTAACAAATTTAGGTATAGCGACAAACTACGATGAGGAAAAGGGCTCGGGCTCTTTTCAGGGAAGAAGCGAGATAACGAGTATCCGCTCAACCGTCAGTCGCCTAGTCACCGGACAAAACGACGAAGGCAAAGCTTTAAGTAAATTCGGCATAATTACCGACAAAGACGGTAAATTGATGCTTGATGATAAGAATACACTAAGCAAAGCTCTAAGCTCAAATCTCGAAGAGGTGCAAAAGTTTTTCATGGGCTCAAGCAAGATCGAGCCGATAAGCTACATGGGCGTAAATAAAGTCGCCGGCGGGCAGCTAGACATTAAAACGGGTGATCTCTCTATAAACGGCAAAGCCGTGAAATTTCAAACCGCAGTAGGATCGACTGCCGCACAAAACGCTCTAGCGCTTCAACAAGCCATAAATAGCGCCGGTATAGAGGGAGTAAGCGCTAGCCTCGATAGTAGCGGCGAGAGGATAGTGCTAAAGCGAAGTGACGGTCAAAATATCGAGATCAAAGGCGATGCCTCGGCTCTAAATCAGCTTGGTATGAGCACGGCTACCGTAAATGCAGTGACGACTAAGACGGCCGGACTTTTTACAAATTTGAGCTCAAAGCTAGAAGATATCGTCGGTATAGACAATAGAAAAGACGGCACATTGACCGTTTTAGCTAAACAGCTCAAAGAAGAAGGCGAGTCTTTGACAACAGACAAAGAAAACACTCAAAAGCTGCTAGATGAAAAATATAACACGATGAAAGATAGATTTATCAAATATAACTCCATTATCGCAAATTTAGAAAATCAATTTTCTACGCTAAAGCAGATGATCGAGCAAGAAATGAATAGCAAAAAATAAGAAAGAGATAGATGAAATCAGCAGCATATAATGCATACGCTCAGTCAAGCTTCGGGGGCATCGAGTCCCCGACTAAGCTCATCGAAATGCTTTACGACGGAATTTTAAAATTTATATTTCGCACGAAAAAGGCCATAGAGGTCGGCGATATAGAGAAAAAAGTTTATTATATAAATCGCGCCAATGCGATATTCGTAGAGCTTTTAAATTCGCTTGATTACAGCCAAGGAGATGTAGCTCACTACCTAAGCGGACTCTACGCGAGGCAGATGCAGCTTCTAGCCATGGCAAACATAAACAACGACATGAACGCACTAAATGAAGTGACAAACGTGGTAAAACAGCTCTCCGAGGCCTGGAGAGAGGTGACCGCAGATGAATGAGTGGATCAAAGATCTGAAGCTAGCCTTGCTAAACGAAGACCTTGACGCCATCACAGCCCTTTCGGATAAATTTAACGAGAGCGACTTTAAAAATTTAGAGGATATGCAAGAGGCGCAAGCCCTGATAGCTCAAGCCAGATCGTTTTTTGAAAGCAAATCCTCTCACATCCAAGCAGAGCTTTCAAAGCTACAAAAAGCTCAAAAATACATAAAAAATTAAGGCACGGCGATAAGCCGAGTTCTGTCGTGAGTGATCATTTATCTACTCTAAATTTTACAATTTAGCTCTAGCGAAGGGTTTAAATATAAGACTAAAACCGTCCCCTCTTGCTGCAAGTTGGGTTTATAAAGCCGCGCGAGTTGCCAAGCGCGCTGGTGGGCTCTTGCCCCGCCGTTTCACCTTTACCGCGTTTAGCGGCAGTTTGCTTTCTGTTACACTTTCCCTTAGGTTGCCCTAGCCATCCGTTAGATGGAACTTTGTCTTATCGCAGCTCGGACTTTCCTCTTTTTCAAGCGATCACTTGCCGTGCCGAGGCAATTATAGCGAAAATTTGGAGGATTTTAAAAATATTCAAGACAGATTGCAATTGGTTTGTTTGAAATTTTACTCTGCGAATAAGCGGACTGGTCGTCCGTGATTGAAAGCAGAGTAAAATTTCAAACAAAATCCTCCGAGCTTGGGAATTAAAATTTAAAATCAGTCATTTACGGGGAATCACTCAAAGATATTTTTATGTAAAATCTCTTCTAACACCACCGTCGCATACGACCCCTTTTGCAGTGTAAAGCTCATCGTAAAATGCGCCTTTTCAGGGATATATTTATACTCCACGTTTTCAAGATAGCTCCACGCAAAACGCCGCGAGCCACTCATTTTGGCGTTAAATTCGCGCGCCTGACTAAAAATCTCATCCTCGATCACGCGCGCCGTGCGGGTCGCTTCGTAGGCCTTTGCTCCCACGATGAGCCCGCAGCTCGTGATGTCACGGCGGGCAAATCTCGCCAGCTCCGCGTCCAAATCCTCGCACAAAAAGCACTTGCCATGCGGATAATGCCCTAAAACTTCGCCCGCGATCAGCTTAAAAAACTGCCTTTGCGCCTTTAAGCTTTTTAGCTCCTCGCGCGGGATAAATTTATAAATTTCAGCTAACTCAGCGAGACTAAAATCCTGCGCAAAGCGTGAAATTTCAATACGTTTGCTAAGCCAGCGGTTAAAAAGCTCGCTTTGATACGCCGAGATCAAAAACTCGCTCATTTTTGGATTTTTCAGCCGCTTGCCATTTAGCGTGCCCGATTTTAGCAGCTCTTGCCCGCTCGCGGCGTTATCACCAAATTTACCAAATCTCTGATAGCCAAAATAGTTCGCAAAGCCCGACGCATCAAGCGTTTTGATCGCCTCCTCCAGCTTTACCGCCTCGCTTGGCATGACCTTTTTTAAGCGGATGAAAAAGTTATTTGCGCGCAGATGCCCGACGCGAAGCTTATTTTCATGCGCGACGGTGCTTAGAATTTTTATCTTTTCGTGGCTGAAATTTGCCAAATTCGCCTCAAATTTACGCGGTATCGAGACAAACTGCGTCGTCATGCCCTGCTTGTCTTTTAGCCCCGCGTAGCCAAATTCGCGTAGCTTCACGCCAGTAGCGTCGCTAAGCGCGCGTAGCGCCTCCTGCGTTGTCATGTCCTTTTTGGCAATCTCGATGATTAGGTGCTCGCCCTGCCCACTAAAACTGTAAAGTGGTAGCTCGCGCACGACGAAGTCGTCGGCATTTTTGCTAAAATGCGCGTTTATCGGCGCGTGCGTGAGCGTGTAAAGCGGCTTAAAAATGGTGTCCTCTTGCATGATTTTTGTATCTTCCTTTTGTGATTTTTCCTATCAAATTTAGCCTGACGCGGGCTTTTTTGGCTTCGTTTTTGACGCGAGCGGCGTGACGCGGACTAAAAGTAAATAAAATTTCATACTCCTCGCCGCTTTTTAGCTGCATTTGGCTAAATTTTTGGCTAAATTTCACTCCGCACTCACTAGCCGCACAAAGCTTGGCTAGATCCGCCCCCAGCCCGTCAGAGACGTCCATCGCGGCGTTTATAAATTTTGCCGCTGCGTAAAAAAATCTCTCTCTTAGCACGGGCTTTACAAAGCGCGAATTCGCCCCGAGTTGCCCGCCATTTTGCAGCGCGCGAAGCCCTTTTAGACTGCCTCCGAGCCACCCCGTGTGAGCCACGATGTCACCCTTTTTCGCACCGCTTCGACGCACAGCCTTGCCCGCGAGCTCGCCCACGATAGTGACGCTTAAATTTAGCGCGTCAGAGCCGATCGTATCGCCGCCGATGACCTGCACACTAAACTCATCGCAAGCCTTTTTTATACCGCGCGTGAGTCCCGTTATTTGCGCGCGCGTGAAATTTCGCGGCAAAGACAGCCCAAGCAGCGCAAATTTTGGTCTTGCATTCATCACGACGCAGTCGGAGAAATTTACGATCATCGCCTTATAGCCGATCTGCTCTAAATTTAGCCAGCCCAGCTTAAAGTGAGAATTTTGCGCAAACAAATCCTTGCTAAACACCTGCCGACCGATGGCCGCACCGTCATCGCCGATAAATTTGCTATCAAAGCATCCGATCGTGAAATTTTCTTTATCCATTTGACGATTATATTAAATTTGGTTTTAAATTTAAAGCAAAAACCGCTAAAATTAGCCAAAAAAGGAGCGCTCATGCTTGAAGTCAGGATTTTTAGATTTGACGCGAAACACGACGTTTTAAGATATTATAAACCGTATTTTTTTGATAAACCGAGCTTTAAAACGCCTGAAATTTTGCTAAAGGAGGTCAAAAAGCAAGATCCGTTTTTTGAGTGCGGCAAGAGTTCGCATATCAAAATAAACGGTGTCGTAGTGCCGATAGATTGGGATTTTGATGATATCTTGAGACGTTTTGGCGACAAGCTCACGATCGAGCCGCTTAGCACAAAGCGGGCCGTCAAGGATCTGGCGATAGACGATGGCGACTTTTGGGACAAATTTAAGCCGTTCGCCAAATTTTGCGATGCAAGCGACAAGGCGGCATACGCGCAGCTCGCACCATATTTTTACGCCGATTTTATCAAGGACTACGAGAGCGGATTTGTGGGAGCTAGCGCGATAATGTTGGCCAAAATCCTATGCGAAAAATACCCGCAAAAAAAAGATGAAATTTTACAGCTTGTCGCGGATAAAAAGACGGGCGTCTGGATAGCGCGAAATTTGAGCGATTTTATAGTGCATGGTAGCGAAATTTACGATACGGCGGTAGAGTTTGCAAGCTCAAATTTAAAGCAGCCAAAATGTGAGAGAAAGGCTCTAGCATCAGAGCCCGACACGGGCAAAATTTTAGATATGAGGCACGATTTTAACGGGTTTAAAATAGCCTTTACAGGAGAGATCTCACCCGAGCTAAAAAAGCTAAAAACTAAATTTATAAAGCCACAAAGCGCGAATCTACCGTGCGGGTTTGATGTGTTGGGGCTAAATGACGAGCTAGCTTACAAGCTGGCAAGTAAAATTTTATTCGAGGCGTTTGATAGCGGGGCGGACTTTTTACTGGCCCTAAACGAGGCGCAATTTTATATGTTTGATACTCTTAGTGCAAAGCTATCGAAATTTTGCGGAAGAGATTTGGACGGATTTTATATACTTAGACAAAGCGAGCTGATAGCGCTAGCAAACGGCGATACGCCTCAAAGCCTAAGCGAGCATAGGCTAAAAGTCGGGCTGGTTTGAGATAGAATTTAGGGCTTACGGACACTAAAAATCAAAATGTTCTGTTCTGACAAAGTATTGATTTTCGACTTTCAAAGCAAGAGAATGCGAATAGCATCCCTGCAAAAACCTTGCTGGCGAGCTTATTGCCGCCGATTTTCAGAGAAACCGTAGGCTGTGAGTGCGGTCTGCTTGTAGTTGCGAGCACAACGAAGCGTCTTGAAAAGCTGCGAGCAACACGAAGCAGAAAAAATCATGCTATATGTTCGGCTATTCGCTCCGTGCAAACACTGTTCGCATCTGCCATCTTTCGCACACATCGCAAGTGCCACTCATTTTTTACTTTTCGCTCGCATTGTAATGCTGACCACATTTACTTCTGTTCGCATTTTTCGCCCACACATCAAACGCTATTCGCGTCCGCCATTTTTCGCTCGCATCGAAAATGCTGTTCGCATTTACTTTCATGCTCGCTCATCCAAAAATCTCAAATTTTTCAAAAATGCTAGGCTCGTCCGCTACGATACCGCGCCTAACGAGGCTTTCCACGACTTCGCGGGTGCAGTCGGTTTGCTGCGGCCACTCGCGCGTGTAGCCGTCGCGCGCGTCCTTGCTCGTGGCGTCGATGCAGATTTGCTCGCCGTTTATGTAGATGTCGCGCAGCGCGTCGATGTTATTTGCCACGCGCCAAAGCAGCATATACGGGTTTTCGAGGCGATTTTCCAGCCCAAGGACGACGAGCAGTTTAAAGTGCGCTTTAAATTTAAGCAGGCTCTCAAAAAGCTCGCGCACCACGACATTTTTATCAAATTTAACCACGCAAATAGGGCATTTGCTCGCGCGCGCAAACTGCGCCAGCTCGCTCACGCCGCCATTTACGCTTTTAAATTTAGCCAGCAGCGCGGCGTCATCCAGCCTTTCGATCTCGCCCACGCTAAAATCCTGTGTCGCATCCACGCCAAGCTTGCCACCAAAGCACGAATTTGGGCTAGCGTGATCGAGCTGATCGCACACGCCTTCACTTATTAAAAGCGATCTCGCCCCCAAGCGGTCAAGCACGAATTTTGCGAGCGTCCCATAGTCTGTGAGCTTTGGCGCGTCAGAGCCGACAAAAACGGCATGCTTGACAAAGCTCATCTGCCCCACGCCCCAAAATGCGTGCATCGCCTGCTTTGCGTGCGCGGGGTAAAGCGCGCTAATTTTAGCAAGGATGAGGTTGTGAAAAACGCCGTTTTCAGGCATGTTGTAGTCGATTAGCTCTGGCACTGTCGTTTGCAAAAGCGGCAGGAAAATGCGCTCGGTCGCCCAGCCCATGTATTTGTCTTCAAGCGGCGGTTTGCCAACGACCGTGGCGTGGAAAATCGGGCTTTGCTTGTGCGTGATCGCAGTCACCTCCATCACCGGAAAGGGCTCAATAGGCGTGTAAAAGCCCGTATGATCGCCAAAAGGCCCTTCAAGCTCGAGCCGCTCGGTATCCACGAAGCCCTCTATCACGTAGTCGGCGTCGTGCGGGACGTAAATTTCATTCGTCAGCGACTTCACTAGGGGGGCGGGGCTTTTGCGCACAAAGCCGTAAAGTAGCAGCTCAAATACGCCCTTTGGCAGCGGTGCTTGAGCGCACCAGATATAGAGCGGATCGCCGCCGATCGCGACTGATACGGGCATCTTGCGTCCGGCACGCTTGTATTCGCCGAAGAAATTCGCCCCGTCCTTGTGGATCTGCCAGTGCATGCCAAGGCGGTTTTTGCCGTAAATTTGCAAGCGATACATGCCGAGATTTTGAAGCTCACCGTCCAGGCTCTGCGTATAGACCTGCCCCATCGTGATGAACGCCCCGCCGTCCTTTTCCCACGTTTTTAGCGCGGGAAGGTCGCGTAGATCGACATTTTCGCCAAAGTGCGAGACCTGCTGGCACTCGCCGCGCTCTTTTAGACGGCGGACGAAAATTTTACGCATCGAGAAAAGATAGTTTAGAAAATTTAGCTTTTCGGTGAAATTTTTTGGCTTTTTAGGCTTTAAAAGAGCTGAAATTTCGCTCGCTACAGCATCCGGCGTAGTGCCAAAGATGAGCTCTAATGCGCGCTTTGAGCCGTAGATGTTTGTCAGCACCGGCGGGAATTTTCGCCCCGTTTCGCGGCTGATGGCATTTGTAAAAAGCAGCGCCTGCGAATTCGCGCGCTTGACCTCGATGTAGCTGGCATGCGCGATTTCAAGGTCGATGTCGATCTCCTCTTTTACCTCGCGAAGTAGCCCGTTATCTTTTAAAAGCTTGATGTAGTCCATTAATTTTCCTTAAATTTGTGCTATTATAGCAAAAATTTTTACGGCTTCTTGGGGGTAATTTATGAAAAAAGGATACGTTTCTTACGCATTTACCGCAATATTTTTCATAGTATCTATGATATTTATATTTAACTACAAACAAACATACTTCGGGTTAGTTTTTGGGCTCATTCAATTCGCCTTTTTCTTTTTTTTAATGTTTTTTATAAGTGGACAGTGGTTAAGAAGTCTAAATTTTGCATCCATAGTAATGTTTATTTTATTTATGATAAATAGGCTTAGTTTGTATTTTTACAGGAAAACTCTATTTGCAAATGATTTTTTAGTATATTTCAATTATGAAAATTGGGACATTTTGACTGATTTCAAAGAGATATTTCTAGCCGTTTTTGCAATGTTGATCATGATTGGCTTTGGAGTTTTTGCATATTCAAGACACAAAAGATCAAATTTTAAATTTAGGCTGACCGGTCTATTTATAGCAATAGCTCTAGTCTTGATAAATACAAAACTAGCAAATACAGATAGCGTAAAAAACGCTTGGATTAAAACATTTCCAGAACTAAAGGCTACATATATGAATCTTTCTATGACGATAGGAGATAGCGCCAGCCTTAAATATAATAGTCCATCATTTGCAAACTCTTATCAACTATTTCAAGATAAGCTAAATTTAATCTCTGACTACAATGGTTCAAATTTAAAGCCAAATTTAGTTTTATGGCTTCAAGAAAGTACCATAGACGCGTCTTTTTACAAAGGTGAGCTGGCGCAACCGGATATGTTTAAGGGGGATTTTAAATTTAAAACTTTAAATAGAGTGCATACTTTTGGCGGCAGAACATGGAAGTCAGAATTTGAAGTACTCACAGGGCTAAGCCCGGATGAGTTTAATGAAAATTCGTCTTTGATATTCCAATATGCCGCACCGCACATTAAATATTCTTTGCCTAAAATTCTAAAAGAGCAAGGCTATTACACTATTGCCTTAAACCCTTATCCTGGAAGTGCGTATAACTCAAAAAATGCTTATAAAAATTTCGGTATAGACGAATATGTCCATCCAAGCGAACTACAATGCGAAGGTGCTGGCAATAAGATAAAAAAACTAAAACACATCACGTCTTTGCAAATGGGGAAATGTGCACAAAAAGTCTTTGAAAAATATAAAGATAAACAGCCGCTTTTTATATATATGCTTACGATAAACGAGCACGCACCATACGATAGAGCTGATAAAATCGAGTTTAATCTTGATAAATTTTACAAAAAACCTCAGGCTTTAAAATTAACCGATTATTACAAAAGGCAACTTGAGCTTAGTAAAGCAACGACGGATTTTGATAGCTTTATGCAAAGTACCGATAGACCTTATATATTCGCTTATTTTGGCGATCACCAAGGAAATATGGGTCTTAGCGAAAATGATGTAAGATTAAATTTTAACGATCCACTTGTAATAACTGGATTTTATGTAAAAGGTAGTCCTGACATAGAGTCTATAAAGAGTGACTTCAACGAGCTTGGCGAGTTATCTTTAATGCCTAGTGTGTTATTAGAACTCATGCAAATAAGACCGAATGAATTTTTTAAAGCACATTATGCAATGAGGAAAATTTGTGGCAATGTCGATGACTGTAAAGATAAAGAGCTCGTAAAAAGCTACAAAAGTTATCTTTATGATTATTTAAAAGATGCTAGCGAAAATTTAGAAAATAAATAAAATTAAGTCGTCTTAAAAAGATACCACTTCGGCGAGATCTGCTCGATCATTATGTATTCGTGCGGGCTCATTTTAGGCAGTTTGGATGGCTCGTCCGCACGCATGAAACCCACAGTATTATCAGCCACGCCGCCGATCGTCAGGATAAAAATTTCATTTTGAAATTCAGCACTCGTAAAATGCAGCTCGCTTAAAATTTGCTCCGCTTTCGCCCCCTCGCCTGCACTTTTTGCCTGAAAAATGGTTTCAAATTTATCCAAATTTTGCCTCCCAAACGCGACCAGCTCGCTATCCCTTGCTATCATCAGTCTGATCTGCCCTATATCAATAATCCGCCTATCCACCTCGCTTGCCCTGTCGTAGCTACGCGCGATTTGCTTTGGGATTTGCATGAGCGCCAGCACTCTAACGGCGTAAATTTTCTCATCTCTCACGAAAAAATAAAGATCGAACCAGTCGTCTTTCTGCTCAATGCTAGCGCGGATGACTTTGTATTCGTCGCTTTCATCTTGGCTCTCGCCGATGCCTAGCGAGGATACGCCTTTAAGCGTGACATCCTTGCCAACTGAAAATTTTCGCTATTTCATCTCGCCTGCAAAATGAGCAGTTTTATTAAAATTTGGATCTGTAAAAAGCTGTTTAATAAGCTCGGTGTTTGAGCCGGCGAAGGCAAAATTTAGCGCCGCAAAAAGCGCGAGCAAAAATTTCATAAATTCGCCATTTCCTCGGCGCGTTTTAAAAGCTCTTTTGCCCCGCGAGCGATAAATTCGCGCGCAAGCTCCTTGCCAACGCTCTCAAACTCGCTCTTTTTGGCGGTTAAATTCTCAGTGATGACTTCGCTCCCGTCAGGCAGCCCCACGATCGCATTTATCTCGATCTCTTCACCCGCTAGCCTTGCGTTTATGCCGATAGGCACTTGACATCCGCCCTCTAAAAGCGTGACGAAATCGCGCTCCACACGCGTTTCGATAACCGATCTTTCATCGTTTAAAAATTTGATCTTTTCTAGGATTTGGGCGTCATCTACCGCCTCGACCCCAAGCGCCCCCTGCCCCATCGCCGGCGTCATCTGCGCGATGTCAAACGGATAAATATGCGCAACCTCGTCAGCTAAATTTAAGCGATTTATGCCCGCCATTGCAAGGATGATCGCATCAAATTCGCCCTCTTTTAGCTTGCGTAGCCTTGTTTGCACGTTACCGCGAAGCGAGATGATGTTTAGATCAGGACGCATCCTTAGAAGCTGCATCTTGCGACGCAGGCTCGTCGTGCCGACCTTTGCGCCCTGTGGCAGATCGTCAAATTTGGTGTAACGCTCGCTGATCATCGCGTCTCGCACGTCTTCGCGCGAGCAGATCGCTGCCAACACGAGCCCGTCAGGAAATGCGACCGGCACGTCTTTTAGGCTATGTACTGCGATGTGCGTCTGCCCGCTTAGCATGCTATCTTCGAGCTCTTTTGTGAAAAGCCCCTTGCCGCCGATCTTTGCAAGCGGCGTGTCAAGGATCACGTCGCCTTTGGTTTTCATCCCTACCAGCTCGACTTCCAGCCCGCTATGCTGCGCCATCAGCCGTGCCTTGATATGCTCGCTTTGCCAGAGTGCGAGCACGCTTTTTCTCGTTGCGATTTTTAAAATTTTCATCTTTTATCCTCTATATCTTGCTTCTCTTCGATGACTTCAACGTCGATGATATCGCTATTTTCGCTGCTATTTGCGCTTTGATAATACCTATACGAGTTAAAATTCTCGCCAGCTCTATCCTCACCGCCTCTAAATTTAGCAAAAAGCGCCAAAACTACGACGATCGCTCCGATAAAATCCGTCAAAACACCCGGTAAAAATAGAAAAAATCCGCCTATCGCCATCCCGAGCGCACCGAAGATATCGCTTGGCTTTACAAAAGCCATCCTCGAGGTTATTTCGAAAAATCCCACACGAAACATCAAAAATAACCCCAAGATCCCGCTTATGATGACCTCCGAGACAAAGCCTAAGAAGCCGTATCGATGCACGAAAAAGTAAAGGCAGATGAGCTCGGCGATGACGTAAGGTGTCCAAAGTAGCTTTAGCATAGCTTTTCTTTTAAAACGCTCAAAATTTCATCTTTTTTGACGACTTCTTTTACGAGTCCGTCCCGCGTGATCAGCTCTACTTCGCCGTTTTCCAGACCTTTGCCGACGATGATGGCATACGGAAAGCCCAATAGCTCGAAATCATTCATCTTCACGCCAAAGCGTTCGTTCCTGTCATCAAGTAGCACGCAAAGCCCTAAATTTCGTAAATTTTCATAAAGCTTAGTCGCAAATTTGACGCCCGCCTCATCCTTTAAATTTGAGATGACGATCTCGCACTCAAATGGCGTGCACTCCTTTTTCCACACACAGCCTCGATCATCGTGGCTAGCCTCTACCATCACGGCTATGAGGCGGCTCACACCGATGCCGTAGCAGCCCATCAAAAACGGCATGGCCTTGCCGTTCTCGTCTAAAAATGTCGCGCCCATCGCGCTTGAGTACTTATATCCCAGCTGAAAGATGTGCCCGACCTCGATACCCTTGCTAAGCTCCAGTTTGCCGCCGCATTTAGGGCAGATATCGCCCGCTTGGACGCTGACTAGATCCTTAAAGCGCTCGTCGTTAAAGCTCGAGACGCTCACGCCGACGAAGTGATAGTCTTTTTCGTTCGCGCCGCATATCATCTGCGTCTGGCCCTTTAGCTCGTTATCTATGTAAAAATCGACGCCGCTAAGCCCCACAGGCCCGCAAAAGCCTGCCACCAGCCCGGCCGCGGCGACCTCGTCCTCGCTCGCATCTACAAGCTCGAGCGCCCCGCAAGCATTTTGCGCCTTGGTCTCTTGCAGCTCGTCGTTGCCGCGAACGAAAAATGCCACGATCTTTTGCGTATCCTCGTAGATCGCCTTTTTGATGACGGCCTTTATCGTATAAAACTCATCGACCTTGAAAAATTCCGCCACCGCCTTTATCGTTTTGGCGTCCGGAGTGTAAAATTTAGCCGCGTCGGCTTGAGGCGCAGGAGCGTCGCTAGTCTTTTTCGCACGTTTTGCAGCCTCGACATTTGCGGCGTATTTACAGCTATCGCAGCAAAGTATATCGTCCTCGCCGTTTTTGGCAAGCACCATAAATTCCTTGCTCCCGCTGCCACCGATCGCTCCGCTGTCAGCCTCAACGGCTCTAAAATTTAGCCCCAAACGAGTGAAAATTTTAGAATACGTCGCCTCCATCAGGTCGAATTCTCGCTTCATATCAGCTTCGTTCGCATGAAAGCTATATGCGTCTTTCATCGTAAATTCGCGCCCTCTAAGCAGCCCGAAGCGCGGCCTGGCCTCATCTCTAAATTTCGTATTTATCTGATAGATATTTAGCGGAAGCTGCTTGTAGCTAGTGACCTTGCCCTGCACGAGCGCGACTGCGGCCTCTTCGTTCGTCGGGCTTAGCACGAAGTCGTTTTCTTTTCTGTCTTTAAAACGCAAAAGCTCCTTACCAAAGACGTTAAAGCGCCCGCTTTGCTTCCAAAGCTCGCCCGAAGTCACCACACTAAAGCTCACCTCAAGCGCTCCAGCCGCGTCCATCTCCTCTTTTACGACCTTTGTTATCTTATCAAGCATCATCTTGCCAAGCGGCAAGAAGTTGTAAAGCCCCGAGCCGATCTGTTCTACGAAGCCGCCACGCACTAAAAATATATGGCTTGGTAGGCTCGCGTCTTTGGGGGCTTCCTTGGTCGTCGGTGCGTAAAATTTGCTAAATCTCATCTATATCCTTCGTTAAATTTTCTAAATTTTCCTCTTTTATATCAAATAAAAATTTTATCCCGCCGGCGATCTGCTCGGCGTCGTTCTTGCTCGCGAGGCTCTTTAAATTTATCGTAGGCGAGTGCAAGAACGCCTTGAAAACTTGATGTATGAGCTTTGCGGCCTCTTCTTTGTCGCTGTGTTTCAAATATCCCTTTTTAAGCGCCTTTTCTAGCTCCGCCTCAGCGCAAATTTCAGCCTTTTTGCGTATCGTTTTTATGAGCGGTATGCTGATGTTGTCTTTTAAAAATTTCAAAAATTCATTCGTGCTTTGTCCTACGATCGAGTATGCCGTCTGCGCCTGCTCCTCTCTAAGAGCGAGGTTCCTACGCACCATCTCCTCCAGGCTATCGACCGAATAAACACTGATCTTATCGGTATTTACCAGATCGATGTCCCTAGGCACGGCGATGTCAAAAAAGTAACGGCGAAATTCCTGTGGCTCTATGAGCTCGCCCGTGATGATCGCGTGCGGCGCGGAGGTGCTGGAAAATATGAGGTCGTATTTGTTGATGTATTCTTTTAGTTTTAGGATGCTGTCCCAGCTAGCCTTGTCGCCTAAATTTTCGACCAGCTCCTCGACGTGGTCGCTACTTCTATTGATGATGATGACGTTAGCGCCGCTTGTTATGAGGTGCTTTGCAGCCAGCTCGCCCATCTCGCCAGCGCCTATGACGACGGCGGTCTTGTTTTCAAGAGTGCCGAAAATTTCCTTTGCCTTCGCGACCGCGACGCTTGAAACGGAGATAGGATTTTTTGAAATTTGCGTTTCGTTTCGTACCCTGGCCGCGCATTTACAAGCGTAATGCACCAAACGGCTGATATGCTCGCCGCTTGAAGCGTTATCAAAGGCAAATTTAAATGCGTTCTTTAGCTGTCCTACGATCTGTGTCTCACCCACGACCAGGCTATCAAGCGAGCTGGCTACCGCAAAAAGGTGATGCACCGCACCGCTATCCTCGTAGATGTCTGCACGCTCGAAAAGCTCGTCCTCAAAAACGCCAGAATATACCGTCAGACACCTTATGATGTGCGTCATCGCGCTTTTTATATCGTTTGTATACGCCAGCACCTCGACGCGGTTACAAGTACTAAGCACCATGCACTCTATGATATTTTTGCTTGATTTTAGCAGTCTTAATATCTGATCTTTTTTCTCGTCGCTATCAAAGGCGAGCTTCTCACGAACGGAGATATCGGTATTTTTATAAGTAAAGCTGATATTTAAATAATGCATCAAAATTCCCTGTCTATCATGCTTTTTATGATCTCTTCAAGCTCTTTGTTTTTGTATCCTTTTATCGCGACGAGGGCATCCTCGCAAAGAGCTTTGGCCTCGTTTATAGATCTTTGCACGCAGTCAAATTTAGCGAAATTCCGCGTCAGCCACGAGCTTTGCTCCTCGCTCATGTCCCTTGCATGAAGCGATCTTAGACGCTTTTTGCCCTTCTCGTCCAAGGCTTCATAAAGATAAATATAAGGAAGCGTCGTCTTGCCCTCTTTAAAGTCGTTCATAGCGGGCTTTCCAAGCGTATCGGCGCTTTGCGTGATGTCTAGCACATCGTCTATTATCTGAAAGGCTAGACCTAAATTTTTACCGTAAATTCTAAATTTCGTCTCGTCTAGCCCTGCCAAAATAGCGCCGCAAGCAGCGGTCGCCTCGATCAAAACAGCTGTTTTATAGTAGATCATATCCATATATTTTTGTTTATCGTCGTTGAAATTTTCGCTTAGATCCACATCCATCAGCTCGCCTATGCTTAGCTTACTGACGGCCTCAGAGACTAGGCGCGCGATATTAGGTGAGAATTTTGCAAGCTCGAAAAAGCCCTTGGAGTAAAAGATATCTCCTAGCATGATGGAATTTTTAGTGCCAAAAAGCGCGTTTATGCTAGGCTTACCGCGTCTCGTGTCAGCATCGTCTATCACGTCATCATGCAGCAAGCTGGCAAGGTGTATGAGCTCGATGATCGCACAAAGCCTGAGCGTCTCGTCACTGGTGCCGGCTATCTTTAAAAGCAGCTTTGAGCGTAGCTTTTTACCGGAATTTACGCTTAAAAACATCTTTAAAGCCGGCTCATAGCCAAGCTCTTTTATAAATTCCATCATTATTTCATTGATCTTGTCCATATCTTACCTCATCTATTTTTTCGGATCTACGAATTCCACGTCTATACGTTTGCTTTCATCAAGGATATTCACGCTAAAAAATGCCGTGCGGTTTTCAAATTTCACAAACGAGAGATAAAGCGTCACGCTTTCATTAGGCGGCATCGTAAAGTCGGGCAAAACGCGTTGCATATAGGTATCTTGCCCGTGTCTTAGCGACATCACCATTTGTCTTGGATAGCGCCTGAAAAAGCTTTGCACCGTGATATTGGTGCTGTCAAACAGCGTCCAGCGAAAGTCGAAAACATCTCTTTTTTGTGTCGCCTTTTCTGTTATGAAAACCCTGCCCCACTCGTCTTTTTTAAGCTCAAATGTGTGAGTTTGGCTCGGATCGAAATTTGGCGCCGCACCAAAAGCCAAAGCCGCAAAAAGAAAAAAAATAGCTGAAATTTTACTCATTTTGACTCAAAATTTCCCCGCTAAGCCCAATATAGACGTCATTTAGTCCGTTATAAATTTTATCCGCTTCTCTAGCCATAAAATTTTGTAAATAAGCCTCATCAAAGCCGTTTTCATCGCAAATCTCACGCATAGCGACGAAAATCTCAAAAATTTTATCAAGCTCGTTTGACACGACCGCTCTATCGGCATGAAACAAAATATCGTAAAATTTATCTCTTGCGCTTCCCTCGAAAATCCCGTCCATTCGGCCGCCTTATACAAAATTTTTTAATTATAACTAAATAAAGCTAAATAAAATTTAATCCATACCGGCTAAAATTTCGAGATTATCTCCCACGCTCGCTTCATATCCTGAGCGTTGAAAGTCGCGCTCGGGCTTGGCTTTCCAAAGCCCCAGCTTACCTGCAGATACGCCATTTTGGCATTTTTTGCGGCAAGCTCGTCTTTCATGCTATCGCCCACGAACATCGCTTTTTTGGCGTTCGTGCGCTCACAAGCGATATGAAGCATCGTAGGATCTGGCTTTTGCGGGATGTCCTTACCAGCGCCGATGACCTCGTCGAAAAAATGTAAAATTTCATTTTTCTTTAAGATAGCTTCGAGCGTATTTTGCGGAGCGTTGCTGGCTAGAACGACCTTGAAATTTTCATCTTTACATCGGCCCAAAAGCTCGCTCACGCCATCGTAGCAAACGGCATAAAGATCGTAATAAGCCTTAAATTTCTCCTCAAAGCCCTCTTTTAGCCCGGCAAAGGGCTTATCGATATTATAAAAATCAAGCGATAAATTCCTGCCCGGCTCGTTTATCGCTTTTACTATAAAGTCCGTCTGCAGCGGCTCTAGGCCCATATTTGCCCTGATGTCGTTCACAGTTTTTTCTATCGCCACGCCGCTATTTATGATCGTGCCGTCCATGTCAAAGATTATCGTTTTCAATGCTCGTCCTTAAATTTATTTTTATGCTTTTCTTTTTTGTAGTTTTTAGAATTTTTAAGCTTGTCAAGGGCGTTTGCGCTACGCAAAAGCTCATCTCGCGGCGTGTTTGCGATCAGTAAATTTATAAAATTTTCAAGCGCTTTGGTATATGGCTGATCAAGATACACGGGCTCTATCTTGGCGATGATCTGAGCGTTTTTAGCCACCCTATCCGCAAAAGCCGCCTCATCAAAATCATCGCGCTTTAGGCCGTTTATGGCTGATTTTGCAAATTTTTCAAGCGCCCTTAAATATCTCACGCGCTTAAATTTATCGTCCGCTGCGCTCATTTTAGCTCCGTTTTTTGTGAAATTATATCAAATTTCAAAATTTTAAATGTATAATTCGCATTATCAAATTTCATAAGGAGCGAAAATGAAGCAAGAGACGCTGGCGATCCACGCGGGATACGATACGAATTCAGGCTTTGGCACGATGGCCGTGCCGATATTTCAGAGTACGGCTTACGACTTTGGCAGCGCGCAGACTGCCGCAGCGAGGTTTAATCTAACAGATAGCGGACACATCTACACAAGGCTTGGCAATCCGACGACCGATGTGTTTGAAACTCGCGTGGCGGCCCTTGAGGACGGGGCGGCGGCGATCGCCACTGCCAGCGGCCAGGCGGCGCTTTTTTACAGCATCGTAAATATCGCCAGTGCGGGCGATAACATCATCATCGCAAAGAAAATTTACGGCGGCACGACGGTGCTTTTTACTCACAGTCTAAAGCGCTTTGGCATAGAGGCTAAAATATTTGACAGCGATACGGCGGACGATCTTGAAAATTTGATAAACGAACGCACGAGGGCGATATTTTTCGAGACGCTCTCAAATCCGCAAATTTCCATCCCAAATATCGAAAAGATCGTCTCCATAGCCAACAAGCACGGTGTCATAACGATAGCTGACAACACAGTGCCAACGCCGATACTCATACAGCCTTTTAAGCACGGCGTAGACGTCGTGGTGCATAGCGCGAGCAAATATATGAGCGGTCAGGGACTCAGCCTCGGTGGCGTCGTGGTCGCAGCCAAACACCTAAACGACAAGATAAAAGGCAACGCTAGATATGAGCATTTTAACGTCCCCGATCCCAGCTACCACGATATCCTTTACACTGATATGGCGGATAAATTTGACATCTACACGCTAAGGATGAGGCTAGCGGTCGTCAGAGACATCGGTGCGGTGATATCGCCCTTTAACTCGTGGCAGCTCATACAAGGGCTCGAGACGCTTAGCATACGCATGCAAAAGCATTCGCAAAACGCCCTTGAGATCGCTAAATTTTTAGATTCGCATAAATTTATAAAAAGCGTGGCGTATCCTGGACTGCCAAGCAACGTAGATCACAAAAAGGCGCAAAAATACTTCAAAAACGCCATGTCAAGCGGGCTGTTTTGCTTTGAGACCGATAGCTTCGAGCGCGCTCAAAAGCTACTAAGCAAGGTGAAGTTATTTAAGATCGTCGTGAATATAGGCGATACGAAGTCGCTTATCACACATCCGGCCAGCACCACTCACCATCAGCTCACAGCCGAGGAGCTAAAAAAGGCCGGCATCAGCAAAGAGCTGATAAGAATCAGTGTCGGGCTCGAGGACACGGAGGATCTCATAGCCGATCTAGCTCAAGCTTTAGAGGATTGAAATTTGGGGACGGCGCTCCCTTAAATTTCACCCGACCCGCCTACGCCATGAAGCTTTTTATCGTCTCTTGATACAAGGCGTGATTTTCACACTGCACGAGCAGCAGATCTCCGTCGTCAAACACGGTAGAGCCGGTCGGCTTGATGTATTCGTTTTTGCGTTTTACAAGAAGTATCAAAAAATCAGCCGGCAGCTCCAGCTCGGCCAGGTTTTTACCTATGAGCTTCGAGCCAAAATGAATGGTATGCTGACGCAAAGCATACGTGAGTATCGGGGAATTTTTCACCTTTGCCGGCTCCTGGGCCTCCTCCTCGTCCTTGACCTTAAATTTATCCGCCGCATAGCTAAGCGACATGCCCTGCGTGAAAATAGAAATCATGACCATGAAAAACACGATGTTGAAAATGATGTTTGCATTTGGGATCTGGTCCACATAAGTATAGGTCGCAAGCACGATAGGTACGACTCCTCGAAGCCCGACCCACGAGATGAAAAGCTTGTCGTTTAGGCTAAATTTAGAAAAAAGCAAGGAGGCGAATACGCCAAGAGGCCTTGCTATAAACATCAGCCAAAGTGCGAGCACGAAAGCCATGAGCGCTATGCTAGGCAGCTGTGACGGGAAAACCAGCAGCCCAAGCGTCAAAAATACGACTATTTGCATCGCCCACGCTATGCCGTCGTGAAAGCCGATCAAATTCTTTTTATGCACGAATTCTTTTTTATTGATGAAAATTCCCGCTATATACACGGCCAAGTAGCCGTTACCGCCGATCTTGAAACAAAGCGTGTATAAAAGCAGTATCCAAGCCATGGAAAAGACCGGATACAAACCCCAGCTCTTTAGCCTGAGCCTATTAAAGATAGCCGGCAGCATCACGCCAAAAACATAGCCCATAGCGATACCCACGCCAAACTGCATTATAAGCGAGCTAAACCACTCATAAGCCGACGGGACCGTGCTTAGCGAGATCATCTGGATGATACTCATCGTTAAAAAGATCGCCATAGGATCGTTCGAGCCAGACTCCAGCTCCAAAAGCGGAGCGATGTTATTTTTAAGCGAAATTTTCTTTGCACGGAGTATGGCAAACACCGCCGCAGCGTCGGTAGATGAGATGATAGCACCCAGCAAAAGTGCCTCCAGCCAGCCAAAGCCTAGTAAAATTTTAGCTATCGGTGCGATGGCTAGTGCAGTGAGCACCACGCCCACGGTAGCCAGCATGAGCCCTCGCCCAAATATCGGCTTTATCGCGGCAAAATCAGTATCCAACCCGCCCGCATAAAGGATAAAAATAAGCGCCAGCATACCGACGTTTTGAGCGATGAATTGATTGTCGAAATTTACACCAAGCAGCCCGTCAGAGCCTGCCAGCATACCCACGCCGAGAAACACTATGAGAGAAGGGATACCGAATTTATCGGAAATTTTACTTAGCAAGATGCTAGTTATCAGCAAGATCGCAAAAAATAAAAGAAAATTTTCCATCCGCCCTCCCTTTTGTGTCTATAAAATTTGGCTCTGTTATAGTAAAGTATTGATATCTGCTTCGCTTCTGCTATGCAGTCGCAAACGAAGTGAAGCAAAAACCTTGCTCGCTCCGCAAAGCGCCGAACATGTAGCACGATTTTTGCGGTCAGTCTTACGACTTCCCTAAAAATCGGCGGCGATAAGCTCGCTAGCAAGGTTTGACTTCGCTTTTGTAAAAGTTAAAACGATGCTTTGTTGGAACAGAGCCTAAAATTTTCAAATAATGTCCTCGAACGCCTCGAATTTATCGTTTGCAAGCAAGGTGTCGAGTAAAATTTCGTAGCTATCTTTGATCTCGTCTTGAAACCTCGTAAGAAGCGCCCTGGCGTCCTTTGCATCTTGCGGATAGCTCACCACAAGATCGATCGGCTTAGCGCCTAAAAACTCCTGTATCCCGCCTAAAAGCACCGACGCGCCCTCTTTATCGGTGCCGTAAAGCACGGCGATGTAATGCTCGCCTTCTCTTATCACGACATCGGTTTGTCTTAAAATTTTCTCGAAAATTTCGCCGTATTCGTTGCTATTTGGGAGGCAAAAATATATTAAAGAGATGCTTTTCGCGCCGCTTTTATCGCCGCCAAAACGCTCGATCATAGAAATTTCAAGCTCTAAAAGCGGCAAAATGTCCGCCTGTGAAAAAATTTTAGCCGCCATTTTGTTCCCTTTTTGCATCGTGATTTTGTGTAACTATTATATCTTTTAAATTCTCAAACATGAATATATTAAGCCCGTTTTTGTATTCGTATCCTAGCTTTAGCCCGTGCGACTCAAGGATGTTGCTAACGATATAAAGCCCAAGTCCGAAGCTCTTTTGAGCGTTCTCACCTTTGATGAACGGCTGGATGTAAAAGCTAAGGTCATTTTTCAGCCGTTCGCCGTTTGTGATAAATTTTATATGCTCGTTTGAAACGACGATATTTACGTGCTTGTCGGTAGAGTATTTGATGCCGTTATCTATCATATTTTTTATCGCGATAGCAAAAAGTTTAAAATCAACCATCAGCTTGACCTCATCGATCTCGCTCACATTTACCTGACCTTTTTCTATCATCGCTATATCAAGCGCTTCGTCTATGAGGTCTTGCACCAGGCAAGAGGTTTTGTTGCTAAGAGCGATCTTGGATGTAGTCTGCTCGATAGCCGCGAGCTCGTTTATCAGGCTTTCTAGCTTGTGAAATACCGATATGAGCCGCTCCTGGTTCTTGCCCCGCTCTATCATCTGCGCGGCGATGAGTCCCTTTGTGATAGGCGTTTTTAGCTCGTGCATGATATTTCGTAAGAAAAGATGACGCGAGTCATTGAGCGCCTTTATCTGGGAAACAGCGTCATAAAATGCCTGCGAGACCTCTGAAATTTCATCGTTTCCTCGGCTCACGTTCCTCACCGCGTCAAGCTCTCCGTTTGCAAATTTATCTATCTGGCGCTTTAGCCTGCGAAGCGGCTTTATCTTATAGATCACAAATATATACGCGCCCAGCAAAATGATCGCAACTACGATAAATACGGCCTTTATGACCTCATAGCGATAAGGCTGGAATTCCTTATCCATAAGCAGCTTGATCTCGTCAAGATGCTGTATTTTGAGGTAATGATGCTTGTTATAAAGCAGTATCGCGCTCGAGCCTATGTCGTCCGAGACCTCCTCTATGACGCTGGCCTTGGCTAAAATTTCATCTTTTTTGGCTTCGTTTGAAATTTCAGGCATATCGATATTTTTAAGCTGCCTGTCGTATTCGTCTTTGTCGATTATGCCGCCCATGTAAAAAAGATTTGTCCGTGCGACGTTGGAGTACTTCGTATTAAGCTCTCTGGTGTAGTTTTGTTTGTCATATCCCATCAACCACAAAAACGCCAAAAATATCGAAACTAGCGCCAAGGCGAAGATAAAGGTTATCGTGATGAATACTGATGAGCGCGGCATTATAATACTAACTTATAGCCGATACCGCGTATAGCGTGGATGTAACGCGGCTCTTTTGGGTTTTCCCCGAGTTTTGAGCGGATCCTGCCGATGATGACGTCGATACTTTTGTTCGAGCTGTCCTCGTTTATGCTCTCACAGTTATAGATGAGCTCCTCACGCGTGACGGCGCCGCTTTCTTTTTGTAAGAGATATTTTAGTATGTCATACTCGGCAGCCGTTAAATTTAGCGGTGCACCCTTGAAATATATCTCATGCTCGTAGTCTTTTAAAACGATATCTTTTTGCTGATTTTGCACGCTCTCATCGCTCGCGCTCACGCTTTGACGGCGCAAATGGCTTTTGATACGAGCTAAGAGCTCCTGCGGGTCATAAGGCTTTGGCAGATAGTCGTCCGCTCCGTTGTCAAGTGCATTTACTTTATCGGTTATATCGTGTCTGGCGCTTGATATGATGATAGGGATGTTGTGATTTTTTCTTATCTCTTTGCAAACCTCGAGCCCATCGATCCCCGGTAGCGTGAGATCTAGTATGACAAGGTCGAATTCTCCTGTATTTAGCGTGGATAGCCCGATATAAGGCTCCTCTGCGGTAGTTACTTTGATATCGTAGTTTTCCAGATATTCGGTCAAAATTTCGGCTAGTTCCATATCGTCTTCTATCATTAAAATTTTTATCATAGCTCGTCCTAAAAAATTATTTGAAAAATTATATCATCTCTTTTAAATTTAGCCAAGAAAAAGACGAAACACGAACGCTAAATTTAGCGTATCGAAATAACACTCAAAATTTAAACGATAAAATGCTAATGAAAATTTAAAAGCTTCGCTTCTGCTTTATGGCTACGTAGCAAATCAACGCCAAGATTATTCAAAAAACTAACCAAGCAGGATTTAAAGACGGGCGAAGCTGCCCGTCAAATTTTATTTTACGACAAGACCTTGCATTATACCTCTGCGATTGACCCAGACTAGTGTCTTTTTGCCGTTTGATTGTTTTATCATTTTTGAAAAGCTTTGCACGTCTTTGACGATCTCTTCGCCTACTTGGACGATGATATCTCCGCGCTCAAAGCCAAAATCCTCAGCCTTTGAACCGGTCTTTACATCAGTGACTAAAACGCCCACGGTGTCGGGATTTAGCTTAAATTTAAAGCGAGTATCGTCAGTCAATGTCGTGACGCTTAGTCCGTCGATGATAGCGCTTTCTTTGCTGGCTTTTGCGCTCGTTTCCATATTTGCGAGCTTAAATTTAGCGTTCATGATCTTGCCGGAGCGCTCGTATGTGAGATCAACGCTGCTATTTGGAGACAACGAACCTATGAAATTCTTAAGATCGTTCGCGTTTTTGATAGGTTTGTCGTTTGCCGAGATGACCAAGTCACCGCGTTTTAGTCCGGCTTCATCAGCAGGCAAGCCCTTTTCTACGCTGCTTATGAGCGCGCCTTCTTTGTTTGTATAAAGCTCTTTTTGTTCGTCGGTCAAATTTGCTATCGTGACGCCGATGTATCCGCGCTCGATCTTACCGTCAGATATCAGCTTTTTGGCGATATCCTTTACCATGCTTGAAGGTATGGCAAAGCCGATGCCGTTATTATCGCCGCTACGTGAGAGTATGGCGGAATTTATACCTACTAAATATCCTCTGCTATCTACCAGCGCACCACCTGAATTTCCGGGATTTATAGAGGCATCGGTCTGGATGAAATTCTCGTATTGATTTAGTCCGATGTTGTCTTTGTTTAGCCCGGAGACGATGCCTTGAGTCACGCTCTCGCCCACGCCAAATGGGTTGCCGATGGCAAATACGACATCGCCGTCAAGCAGCTTTGAAGAGTCGGCGAAAGTTATCGCGTCAAGATCGTTCGCTTCTATTTTTATGACGGCCAGATCGGTTTTAGGATCGCTTCCGATGACTTTGGCTTTATACTCTTTACCGCCCTTTGCCAAGGTGACTAATATCTGATCGCTATCCTCGATGACATGATTATTCGTGATGATATATCCGTCCTTTGAAGCGATGACGCCAGAGCCAAGCGATGTGCTCTTTTCGCGCTCTTTTGGCACTCCAAAGTTAAAGCCAAAAAATTCTTTGAAAAAAGGATCGTTAAACATCTGATCCACGCCTTGAGTGTTTATGGTCTTTGTGGTGGAGATATTTACTACTGATTTTTTGGCCTCGGAGATCGAGCTGTGATATGAAAGTATCACGTTTTTATCATTTTGAACTGGTGAAACGCGTGTAATGTCCGAATTCGCCTCGTTAAAATTTATATCGGCCGCAAAAAGAAGACTTGCGGCAACAACTGAAATAAGCATAACTTTTTTCATTTTTGACCTCTGGTTTTAAAAATTTCGCAGTGATTATAAGACCATCATCATAATAAAGTTTTAATAAATTTCGTGCTAAGTAAATGACTATAAACTTGATTGACTTAGACTAAAGTTTTATGCTACAATACGCATCAAAAAATAGACAAAAGGAGAATATATGAGTGAGAGCTTATACGAGACCTTAGGTGTCTCAAAAGGCGCGACAAGCGATGAAATAAAAAAAGCATACAGAAGACTAGCCAGAAAATACCACCCTGATATAAACAAAGACCCAGGTGCCGAAGATAAATTTAAAGAGATAAACGCAGCCTACGAAATCTTAAGCGACGAAAAAAAGCGCGCGCAATACGATCAATACGGCGATAGTATGTTCGGCGGACAAAATTTCCATGATTTTGCGCAAGGCTCGGCGGACATGGGCGATCTAAACGAAATTTTACGCAATATATTTTCAGGCGGCTTTGGCGGTGGCGGAGCGAAATTTAGCAGCGGATTTGGCGGAGGATTCGAAGGCTTTAGCAGTGCGGGATTTGGCGGGTTTGGAGCGATGGATCTTGATATAAATGCCAAAGTCAGCATACCTTTTGACGTAGCGATAACAGGCGGCGAACATAGGATAAATTTTAACGGCGAGAGCCTGAAGATCAAGATCCCAAGCGGCATAAACGACGGCGAAAAGCTTCGCATAAAAGGCAAAGGAAATAGTGCGGGCGGCAGGACGGGAGACCTCATCCTAAGCGTCAGTATCGAGCCTAGTGACGAATACGAACGCGACGGCGACGATCTTTATAAAGATGTCGAGATCCCGCTAAAAACGATGATGTTTGGCGGCAAGGTAGCCATACATACGTTTAAAAAAGACGTAACGATAAAGATAGCTGAAAATTCTAAGACCGGAACTAAGATCAGACTCAAAGGATACGGCGTGCAAAACAGAAAGAGCGGAATTTACGGAGACCTTTATCTAAAAGCGCGCATAAAGTTGCCGGACATACACGAGCTAGACCCGAAATTAGTCGAAATTTTAAGAGAAAAACTACCGGAGTGAAACGATGCAAAACTATGAAGAACCAGTATATCTCATCAGCGTTGTGGCAAAGGTGCTTAGCATACACCCTCAAACCCTGCGCCAATACGAACGCGAAGGGCTCATCGAGCCTTCTCGCACGGACGGGCGCATGCGGCTTTACTCGCAAAAAGATGTCGATCGTGTCAAGATGATACTGCGTCTAACGCGTGATCTTGGCGTGAATTTAGCCGGCGTAGACGTCATACTTCAGCTAAAGGAAAAAATGGACGAATTTGAAGCTACGATAGACGAGCTCAAAGAGCAGCTAAACAAAAGCAAGCAAAGTGCGATACCTGCTAAAAAATCGCTCGTCAAACATAAAAATAGCTTCGATCTGATATTCTACGAAGGAAAAAAATAAACAAATGGACTTCTTGCTCGGGCTTTTGATCACGATAGCCATATCCGTCGCATTAAACGTAATATTTAACAAATTTTCCATACCGACCATCATCGGCTACATCGTAACAGGCGTCTTGATCTCGGAGGTGCTGGACTTTAAAAGCACCGATGACGTCGCGCATATAGCAGAATTTGGCATAGTGTTTTTGATGTTTACCATAGGTCTTGAATTTAGCTTCAAACACCTGATGGCGATGAAAAAAGAGGTCTTTTTAAACGGTACTTTGCAGGTTTGCATAAGCGGTTTTGCGATCGGGATTTTGCTTTTTTACGTGATGAAGATACCCGATAGATCCTCGCTCATAGCAGGTCTGGCCTTTGCACTCTCATCGACAGCCATAGTGCTAAAGACGCTAAACGATAGCGGAGATATCTCGCAAAATTTCGGTCGTAAGGCGCTTGGAATTTTGCTTTTTCAAGACATCGCGGTCATCCCTATCCTTTTGATGGTGGATATCTTTAGCCAACAAGGAAGCTCTATAAACGAGCTTTTGCTAAAGACCTTGGTGAGTGCGCTCATTTTGATCGTCGTGCTTTACATCATAGGCAAATACGTCATCAACTGGATATTTTACAAGGTCGTGCAGACCAATTCGCAAGAGGTTTTCATCACTACGATAATGCTGCTAGTCGTGGGCGGTAGCGAGCTGGCGCACAAATTTGGCTTTTCATACTCATTGGGAGCGTTTTTGGCGGGTATGATGATGGCCGAGACGCAGTATAAACACCAAATCGAAGCTGACCTCATCCCGTTTAGAGACATTTTGCTGGGAATGTTTTTTATCATGATCGGCATGCAGATAAATTTTGGCGTCGTCATGCAAAATATCCTAGTCATCGCTGCATTAGTGATCGCCGTGATGGCGATAAAAGCCCTAGTCGTTTTTGGTATATTGAAAGTATATCTAAGTCGCAGAGTAGCGGCGAAAACGGCTCTTAGCATTTGTCAGGTCGGAGAATTCGCACTCGCGGTTTTTGGCCTAATGAGCACAAGAGACCTACTAGAGCCCAAAATAGCTCAAATTTTTATCGCGACATCGGTAGTGTCGATGTTTATAACGCCTTTCATACTTAAAAATTTAAACCGCTTGGCAGATTTTATCGAAAAAGAGATCGCGATAGAGCCAAACGAGATGATAAAACCGCAAAAGATAAAAAACCATATCGTAGTCTTTGGCTACGGGCAGCTCGGGCAAGAGGTCGTGCTACGCCTAAAAGAGCAAAAGATCTTATATCTCGTGCTTGAAAACGATATAAGCCTCGTCGAGCTTGGCAGGAGCCGCGGCGAAAATGTATTTTTAGGAAACGCACTGCAAACCCAAACTCTTGAAAACGCTTGCTTGCAAAACGCTGCAGCGGTCATAATAACCGTCGATAACGAACAACGCCTCGAGCTGATCGCTAAAAAGATAAAAGACTACGCAGCGGATATCCAAACGATCATAAGATTCAACGGACGCGAGGAGAAGGAGCTTTTCCGCGACCTGGGCAGCAGCTTTCACCTTATCAGCGAAGAGCGCTCTATCGCTAGGTCTTTGGTGCATGAAGCCCTACAATGCAAGATAGATAAGGACATCGGTAGGTGAAATTTTATATCTTTTGGCTTAAAGCGGTGCTTGGTTGCCTATATAGCGCCAAACACAGCTAAAACAAAAAATGGCGATAGAGCACCCCGTAAATTTAGCTTCGCTGAAATGTCGTAAAATTTTAGCTATTCGTTTCTAAGCGTTTGAAGCACATCTATTTGCGTTGCCTTTTTAGCCGGATAATACGACGATACCGCCACTATCAGCACAGCTCCGGCAACGATCATGGCAAAATCAAGCAAGCTTAGCTCCATAGGAAGCTTTGACGTGCCGTAAACATCGGCAGGTAGATTTATGATATTAAAATTCCCAAGTAGCCACATACCCACAAAGCCCAAGACCAGGCCAAAAACTATACCGCTTCCGCCGATAACGAGCCCTTGGTAAAAAAAGCTTTGTTTTATCTCGTTTTTACTGGCTCCTAGTGCAAGTAACAATGCGATCTCTTGACGGCGGTTCATCACGGTCATGAGAAGCGAGCTTATGATGTTTAATGACGCTACCAAAATGATGAGCATCAGGACGATAAAAAGGGCGCGCTTTTCAAGAGCAAGGGCTGAAAAGAAGTTGCCGTTTTGCTGCCACCAGCCTATCGCCTTTAGTCCCATAGGTAGGGCCTCTTGCACACGGGCAAGATCGTCAAACGGCTTTGGCGAATAAACATGTATGCCGTCATAAACGCCCTCAGGATAGTCTAAAATTTTACGCAGCGCCTGCACGGAAGTGTATGAATATGTCTTATCGTAAGCGATCAGCCCGGAGCTAAATCCGGCCGCCACATCAAAGCGCTTCATCTTTGGTATCAGCGAAAAGCCGCCCGGATCGGCCTTGGTAAAGATCAAAGTGAGCTTGTCGTTTTGCTTCAAGCCAAATTCGCTTTTTATCCCGCTTCCGATCAAAATTTCATATCCGTCTAGCTCCTTATCCTTTAAAGCCTCTTTTACGACCGAGTTTATCTGCTTTTCATCGGCTGAATTTACGCCAAAAAGTAGGCCTCCTTCAAGTGTATTTGCGCCTCGGTAAATGACTTGCGTGCTGATATAAGGGCTAAATTTAAGCTCCGGGAATTTAGCCTTGAGCTCTGCTGTCAGCTCGTCGTTTATCTCGCCTTTAAAAGCGCTCATAACGGATATCGGGTAGTTCATGGTAAAAAGCTTGCGCTCAAATTCCTTATCAAAGCCGTTCATTATCGCCATCGCGACGATAAGCACCATGAGTCCGATACTCACGCCCAAAAATGCAAGCATCGCACTAAGCGTGATAAAAGGCTGTGTTTTATCAAAACGCAGATACTTAAATAGCAGATATTTTGGCAAGCTAGTCATTTTTGGCCTTTGAAATTTACATCAAGGCGCGAAGCTATGGCTCTAGCCCGCACCAAAACGTATCAAGATCGATTTTAGCGAAATTTGATTAGCTCAAAGGCGCGTCGCTACTTGCGCTTTTGAGATGATATTTAAGCCAGGATGCCCTTTTTAGGGCCGCTTTTACCGCAGCAGTCCTTATATTTTTTCCCGCTCCCGCAAGGGCAAGGGGAGTTGCGAGGTATCTTTTTCTCGCGCACGGCAGGTGCGTCCTCGCCCTCTCTTTGATTAAATTTCAGCCCCTCGTCTTGCTGCTCTTGCATCCTCTCAAGCATAGCCGCAGTCTCACGCTCCTGCTCCTCGCGGCTTCTTAGGCGCACCATTTGAAGCATCTTCACGCTCTCGCTTTTTAGCCTTGAAACGAGCTCCACAAAAAGGTTGTAGCTCTCTTTTTTATACTCGATGAGCGGATCTTTTTGGTTGTAGCCGCGAAGCCCGATGCCCGTCTTTAGGATATCCATTTGATAAAGATGCTCTCTCCAAGCGTTATCCAGCACTTGCAGATACAGCACTTTTTCGATATCGCGCTTTTGAGTCGGCTCTAAAACGCTCATCTTTTCATCATATCGTTTGGCTAAAATTTCAGTGAGCTTGGCTAAAATTTCATCGTATTCAAGCCCTTTTAGCTCGCTCTCGTTTATCTCCTCGCCACAGTCGTTAAAGATGAGCGCGCATAAATTTTTGATATCGTAGTCATCTTTTAGCCCGCCGTGAAAAATTTCAGCCTGATCAAGTAAAAGCGCGACGTATTCGCCGCGGTTTTGAGCTATTTTCTCGCTCATGTCATACTCTTTGTCCAGTAGTTCGTCGCGGTATTTATAGATCGTTTTTCGCTGTTCGTTCGCTACATCGTCGTATTCTAGCAGGTGCTTTCTAGCCTCAAAATGCAGACTCTCGACCTTCTTTTGTGCGTTTTCGACTGCACGTGTCACCATGCGACTTTCGATACTCTCGCCCTCGTCGATGCCCAGCCTATCCATTATCGCTTTTATGCGGTCGCTACCAAAAATTCTAAGCAGGTTGTCTTCGAGGCTTAGATAAAATCTACTCATACCAGGATCGCCCTGACGACCGGCACGACCGCGCAATTGATTGTCTATACGTCTGCTCTCATGGCGTTCTGTGCCGATGATGTAAAGTCCGCCAAGTGCGCGCACCTCATCGTCTATGCGGATATCCACGCCACGTCCCGCCATATTTGTAGCTATGGTGACCGCACCTTTTGCACCGGCGTCAGCGATGATCTGCGCCTCTTTTTCGTGGTTTTTGGCATTTAGCACAGAGTGGGGGATCTTTGCTTTTACCAGCATCTCGTGGAGCACTTCGCTTCGCTCGATGCTAGCAGTTCCCACGAGTACGGGCTGTCCTTTTTCGTGGGAGCGCTTTATCTCGTCTATCACGGCTTTAAATTTCTCAGCCTGAGTTTTGTAAATGAGATCGTTTTTATCGATACGCATCACAGGCACGTTTGTAGGTATCGAAATGACATCAAGCTTATAAATTTGAGAAAATTCAGTCGCCTCGGTCTGCGCCGTACCGGTCATGCCCGCTAGTTTTTTATACATCCTAAAGTAATTTTGATATGTCGTATCGGCCAGGGTTTGGCTCTCTTCTTGAATTTTGACCTTTTCCTTAGCCTCAAGCGCTTGGTGTAGCCCCTCGCTAAAGCGCCTGCCCTCGCTTAGACGTCCGGTAAATTCATCGACTATCACCACTTCGTTGTTTTTAACGACATAATGCACGTCACGCTCGAAAAGATTGTGCGCTTTTAGGGCTTGATCCAGATGATGGCTGAGGATCGCATTTTCAAGATTATATAAATTTTCAACGCCAAATAGCTTTTCGGCCTTGCTGATGCCAGCCTCAGTTATCATTATCGTGCGGTTTTTCTCATCGACTACGAAATCGCCCGTAGCTTTGGAATTTGGCACGTTCGGATCAGCCGCTTCGCCTCTGGTGAGCTTTTGCGCGACTTCATCGGCTTTGATGTATCCATCAAGCGTGCGATTTGTAGGGCCTGAAATGATGAGCGGCGTTCTAGCCTCGTCGATCAAGATACTGTCGACCTCATCGACGATAACGAAATTATGTTCTCTTTGCACCTTGTCTTTGGCGTCAAATTTCATATTATCGCGCAGGTAGTCAAAGCCAAATTCCGAGTTCGTACCGTATGTGATGTCCGCGTTATAGGCCGCTTGTCTGACGCTATCATCATAAACGCCGCTTAGAACGACATCGACGCTTAGTCCCAGAAAGTTATAAAGCTCGCCCATCTGCGTAGCGTCGCGCTTTGCGAGGTAGTCATTTACGGTCACTACATGCACACCCTTGCCACTCATCGCGTTTAGCACGACAGGCAAAGTAGCAACCAGTGTCTTACCCTCGCCCGTTTTCATCTCGGCTATCCTGCCCTCGTGAAGCACCATACCGCCGATTAATTGCACGTCAAAGTGGCGCATTTTAAGCACTCTCTTACTAGCCTCTCTAACGACAGCAAAGACATCGTTTAGCACCTCTTCAAGTCCAAGCACGCCTTCTTTTACCTTCGCTCTTAGCTCGTTAAACGCCGCCTTTAGCTCCTCATCGTTCATAGCTTCGTATTTTGGTTCGAGTGTATTTATAAATTTCACTCTTTTTACATATTTTTTGATCTCTCTATCGTTTTTCGTGCCGAAAATTTTTCGAAATATCGCTGAAACCATATTTTGCCTTCCTAAAATTTTAAAGTTTTTATCTTAGCACACTTTAACTATTTATTTAATTAAACTAAGCTAGAATACCGCAAAAAAGGATATGAAATGAGAAAATTTTTGATAGCCGCCCTCTTAGCCGTTGCTAGCTTTGGCGCGGGGCTAAATTTCAAAAGCTTGCAAAGCGACTTCACCCAGATCGTTTTTAGCGAGGGCTCAAGCGTCACTTACAAGGGTAGATTTTACGCTAAAAACGACAATACTGCGCTTTGGATATACGAAAGCCCGACGCCAAAGAGGATATATTTTGATAAACAGCGCGTCGTCGTGATAGAGGACGAGCTTGAGCAAGCCATCATCTCACGCCTTGACGATACGCCGAATTTGACTCAGATCCTAGCTCACGCCGAGCAGATCCAGCCTACTTTATATAAGGCGATCTACGACGGAGTGGACTATCTCATCACAATGAAAAACGGCCTGCCCGTGATGATAGACTATAAAGATAAGCTTTCTAACAAAATAAAAATCACGCTAAATAACACGCTAAAAGACGCTATCATCCCCCAAGAGACGCTAACTCCCGTCATCCCACAAGGATATGACATAGTAAATCAATAAATTTAAGGCGTAAATTTTACTCGCCAAAATCTTTGCCAAATTCCTGCACGCTGTTTAGATCGATCGGGCGCTGATTTATAGTAGATGAGTCGGGAGATATCACGATATCGTTTGACTTCTTTTTTTTGACGGGAGTTTGCGCCGAAGTATCCAAGGGTGCGCCCTCACCGCATAAATTTTGAGTTTTTATGGCTTTTATTATCTCGTTTAGCTCGAGGTTGTTTATCACTCTTATGTTTAAAATAAGCACGTCATCGATATCAAGAGCATGCTTTTTAGCGGCGTATTTTATAAATGTGTCCTTTAGCTTTTCTTTGCCAAGCGAGGTCAAGATATCTTCTACGTAAAAGCTTCCGATGACGACGTTTAGCGCGTCTAGTACGTATGACTCGTTGTCGTTCACGTCGCGCCCTACGACTTCTAGGCTGACGCTTATCTTTTTAGTCAAATTTTGCCCGGCTTTTGAGTAGATGTCCGTTTGAAAATCGCTTATCTTTAGCACGTCGCCAAAGGCCAAAACGCCTAAAATCAGCATAAAAAACAGCTTTTTCATCTATAAATTCTCCTTGATATTTTCAAAAGTATTGCTCGTATAAAATTTCCTAACTTCCTCGTCAATTTTAACCACTTTTCTTAAATACTGCCTAAAATCGCCGTCTTTGTTGTAAAAAAGGCTCAGCCTCTCGGGATTTATCGCGCGAGAAAGCGCCACATAAAGCTGCCCGTTGGCAAAGATGTGATTTAGATCGCAGACGAGAGAATTTATGCTCATGCCTTGCGATTTGTGGATGGTGAGCGCGTATGCCAGCTTAAACGGAAACTGCAAAAACGTTGCCAGCGTATTTTGCACGATCTCGTCATCATCAGAGGCAAATTCGCTAAGCTCGAAGCAGTTTCTTGAAATTTCGGCTATCTCGCCACTATCTTTTTGCACAATGACGCTAGAGCAGACGCCGCCTTCTTTGATGATCTGCACGATCTTACCCTGCTCGCCATTGTAGTATTCGCCCCATTTGTTCGCAGTAAAGATTATCTTTGCACCGATCTTCATACCTAAATTTACCGGGCTATTTAGCGCGTTTATCCAGTTTGCAAGCATTTTTTCGTTTAAATTTTCATCAAAGACTTTGACCTCGGCAGTCGAAATTTCAAGCGGGCTGTCGATAGCATTTAGTCTCTCTTGATTTAGCATATCAGCTTCGTAGTTTCTGCCAAAAAGCACGCTAGTATCGTCGTTTAAGATAAATTTATCGACCTTTAAAGATGAGATGTAGCCAACGACCTCGTCATCTAGCTCACCTACTCTAAGCCGCGATAAAATTTCGTAAAATTTCATATCCTGTGTGCGCTTTGACACGAGTAGCTCGACGTTTTTAAGCCCCATATCGCTCCATGCACTCGAGCTAAAGGCGTAGGTAAATTTAAACAGCTGTGCAGAGTCTTGCTTTTGCACGGGAGGCAGCTGATAAAAATCGCCCACTAACAGCACGCGCCCTTTGAATTTTGAGGTATTTAGGCGGTAACGTATCATTTCCATTAGATCAGCACTCACCATCGAGATCTCATCTATCACGAGCAGATCGCAGCTATCTAGCATCGATCTGACGCTGCTTAGCTTGCCTCTTTGCCTTCTGTCAAACAGCCTTAGCTCCTCGTAGTTTTTACAGATACCGAATTTAAAAAAGCTATGCACACTCACGCCGCCAAGTCCGACCGCGCTGATGCCCGTAGAGCCTAATATCACGACGTTTTTCAGCTCGCTTCGGTAGTGCTTGATCACGGCTTGCGTGAGATAGGTCTTGCCGACCCCGCCGCCACCGGTCAAAAAGAGGTTCGAGTGCTTTAAAATTTCTAAAATTTGCTCAAGCATGTCTCACTCGAACATTTCAGGGCGATATTCAAAGTGCATCGTATCAAAGTGCCTCCAGCGGCCGCCCCAGATAAATTTATGCTTTTCAAAAACACGAACGATCTTTTCAGGGATCAAATTTTGATAGCCGCTGCTCCACTGCCAGTAGTGGCTTTTAGCCACGTTTATATCGATCGCGATGCCGTAGCTGTGAGCACTCAGGCGGTTCGTGCCTGCGATGATGCGCCATTTAAACGTCCCGCCGGGATTTTTTAAATATTCAAACAATACAGGATCGCTTTTAGCCAGCTCGTCAAGCTCGTCGCTGACTGCTTGCAGGGCCTGTGCGGCGCCATTTTTAGAGTTAAATTTCAGCTTTAAATTTAGACTGTCTTTTAGCCAAACGATATCGACTAGATTCGCCCTCACTTCGTTTTCGCTAGAGCCGTAAATTTTACCTAAAAGCTCGTAGTTTCGGCATCTACCGGCATCGCTAAGTGTCGTGCCAAGAGGCGCGAACGCCGCGTAATCAAGCGCATTCATATCCTGCACGTCCGCTCCTTGCGTGCATTCGTCGTCTTTTTGTTTAAAGTCGTCGAAAACTATCGTGCTGCCATCTTTAAAAATCACTAAATTTTGTCTGATATCCACGCCGTAAGCGCGCTTTAAAGCTGAAATTTTAGCGCTTTGATTGGCATCAAACGATGGCTTTATGATATTCATGGAGTCTATCTTGGCTATCAGCAAGTTCGATCTTTCGATGTCGCCTCTATCCTTGCCTATCTCAAGCGTAGTGATCGCCGTTTGTCCGATGAGAGCACGGCCGTTGCTAGCGGTCTTTAGCCCCCAGGCGTCATGCACGACAAAGATATCTGCGTCCTTAAATCCCGCGTAAAGCATGATGTGACCGGGCAGATGTATGAGCGTCAGATACGGTACACCCTGCTCTTTTATGATCTGAGCCTTGATCTCGTCGCTTAGACCTTTTAGCTCGATCTTTTTGCCCACACTTGCCTGCGCGCGCGAATTTCTAGGTAGCCAAACCCCAAAGCTAGCCAGCATATCTTTAGTAAAGAGCGAACAATCGCGAAGCTTATCCACCCCGCCCCAGCCATAAGGCTGATTTAGCAGCGAATTTATCAAGGTCTTGACGTTACCGTCGTTAAATTTAAGCGGGAAATTCGAGGCGGCCTGCTTTGAAATTTTATAATCCCTAAGCCCCGCTCTAGTAAAAACCTGCCCGTAAAAATTTTCATTGTCCTCGCTTAAAAACGGCAATATCCCGCCCACTCTGGCGTAAAACAAAAAGCCACCGTATTTATCATAAACCGGCGTCTTATCGACCTTGACCGATATAAATTTTTGTTTCGCGTAGCTTTTTGCCGTCTCGTCGTTTATAAATTTTATGTCCTCGACCTTGACCCAGCCCCACACCGCATCATCGCTCACAAACGCCCATGCGCGGTCCTTTGAAAAATGCGAGACAAAGAGCGGATGGGCGATGCTCAGAGTCGATTCTTGCAGATAATCAAACGGATAGCCCTCGCCCGGGGTTTGTGGGTTTAAAAATATCGGCTCGTCGGTAGGGAAATTTCGTAGCGCCGTATTTGCAGCTGTTAGAGCAAACATCGATATCCCGCCAAGTGCGGCGAAATTTGCATTATCTTTTTGCGCATCGAACCAGCTTTGCGGTATCGGGCGGAAATTTGAGCTGTAATACGTCTTTTTCTCATTTGGCCAATACGTCCTAAACGCCCAAAATACCTCGTTTGGCTCGAGCCTTTTGCCCTTTAGCTCAAAAACGCCAAAGCGCTTTTTTAAAATTTCCTCTTCGCTGAAATTTGCGTTCATCGCGTTTGATGGCAGCGAGCTCGCGTCTTGTTTTATATTTAGCTCAAGCAGGCTTATACGTTGCTTGGAAGCGTCGATGTTTTGGACGTTGTTCGCGCAGCCTACGAAAAATGCAGCCACGAAAACCGATAAAATTTTTATTTTCAATCCTCTTCCTTTTTTAAATTCGAACCCTCTTTGGCAAAAATTTCCTCGACTAACACGACAAAGATATAAAACATCTTTTCGTCGTTGTTTTCACACACTTGACCTAAATTTTCGCTTTTAGAGCCGACCTTGATGCCGTTACGATTTAAAATTTCAGCCACATCAGCGCCCAGTCTGTCTGAAAGCTCGCTAACGCTAACGTCTTTTAGCGCGTTTATAAAGCGCGCCGTGTTGCAGTCTAGCTGCACCGGCTCGCCTTTGATGATATTTTTTAGCTCACGCGTTAGCTTTTTTAGCTTTCGCCTTTTTATATAGGTATGAACGATCGCTAACGCCACGAGCATGATGCCGGCGACCATATGCGCATCCATGCTAGTCTCGCCGAAATCTCCCTGCAAGAACATCATACCGCTAACAAACAAGATCGTGACAGAGGCGATAAGCAGCACTAAAATGACGTATTTGAACACGACTTCAAGCGTATTGTTGTTTTCAAACACTCTTAGCCTCCACGAGCGTGCCAAGCTCACTCTCGCCAAATATTTTAACGCCGATTCGTTTCAGACTCTTTGCCGTTATGCCCTCGCCCTTTATGAGCCGCTTAGTAAAGCTTCCGTCGTAAATTTCTTTATTTGCGCAGCTTGGGCTTCGCTCCTTTAAAACAGCGACCCTGCAGCCCTCTTTAAGGGCAATCTGGCAGCAAACCTTCGCTCCAAACTCGAAATTTTCAGTAACATCGGTGCGAGAAATTTTAGTAACGACCCTGTCGTTTAAAATTTCAGCCGGTTCGCGCGGAGTCTCAAGGCCTCCTAACACCTCTGGACAAATAGCCACGAGATCGTAAATCTGCGCTAGCCTAACGATATCTTTGCCGATCGTTTGGTTTAGGTTATTGCCGCCGTCATACTTGCAGTTTTCGCCCAGCAAGCACGCGCTTATCAAAATTTTCTCTTTCAAAGCCCAGCTTCTTTTAGCATATCTTTAGCGTAAAGCTCACGAAGCTTTGGTGCAAATTCCCCGATCCTGCCGCCATTTATGAGCTTACCGTCAGCCTTTATGACGGGCAGCAAAATGAGCGTAGCTGCCGAGATGAAGGCCTCGTCTGCGTCATATACCTCTTGCATGCTAAATTTTCTTTGCTCGACCTTGAGTCCGACCTCGCGGGCTAAATTTAGAAGCTTCTTGCGGCGGATACCGGGCAAAATTTCATTTGAGAGCGGCTTTGTGATGAGAGTTTTGTCTTTTATGATGAACGCACTCGAGCTGCAGCCCTCGGTAACGTAGCCGTCCTCCACCATAAAGCCCTCGTATGCGCCCTTTTTGTGCGCTTCGTTTTTGGCATAGCACTGAGCCAACAAAGAAACGGACTTTATATCGCGACGTTTCCAGCGGATGTCTGGCACGCTCACGATCGCGATCCCACTTTTTGCGAGCGGATTGTCTATCACGCTGGCTTCATAGCAAAAGATAAAGACGCTAGGGGTCAAATTTTCTATAAAATAAAAATCCCTAGGTGCTGCGCCTCTTGTGATCTGCATGTAAATTCCACCCTCTTTTAGGGCGTTTCGCGAGATGATCTCGTATAAAATTTCCTCGAATTTTTCCTTATCGTAAGGAAGCTTTAGCTCGATTTGATCCAGGCTTCGCTCAAATCTGTGCCAAAATCCCTCCCTATCTACTAGTCTCGAGTTTATGACGGGCACGACCTCATAGATCCCGTCACCAAATATAAAACCGCGGTCAAATGCGCTCACTTTCGCCTCTTTGCTCGGTAAAAACTCGCCATTGATAAAGACTGTATCTAAATTTTCAGCCGCCATTTTCGCTCCTTGCTTTTTTGTGAAATTGTAGCGAATTTTGCTTGAATTTATAGATTTTTGCTATAATTGGCGCAAATCCAACCCCAAAAAGTTTGTATAAATGCAAGAAAATCTAAAAAAAATAATACTAAAAAACATGTTCGTCGTTTCAAAGCAACCGGTGCTTTTTAGGGATCTGCTTGAGGCTAACTGCCTTTTCAACGAGGGTATGCTCATCGACGGCGCAAAGCTAAATTTTAGATTCAGACACTCAAAAACCTATCAAATTTACGCTGCGATCTGTCTTGTGATACTGCTTCCGCTACTGATGATAACGCACCATTTCCTAGCCAAGTCAGACGCTCACGTTTCTATTTTAGTAACGGCTTTTGTGACATCGATGGTCTTTATCGGGTTTGATATGTTTAAAATTTGGGCCAGAAAAGAGATGAGCAGTGAGCTGATAAAGCGCGCTTGGAGCGTTCATTTTCCTTATTTCGCCTATGAAAAATACTCGACTCGCGTGGAAGAAATTTATAACGAAGCGCTGAAAAACGACATCTCCAAAAAAGACCTGGAGCAATACGTCCTTGAAAAGCTGATCTCCTATAAAGATGTAAGCGAATAAATATCGTTTTGCTTTAAGATGATGCGCCCAAGCAGCTTGACTATCTTCTCATCTTTGCAAAGCAGCTTTTCTTCGGCATTTTCTAAAAAATAATATGGCAAGCTATCTATCTTTTTATCCAGCATCTCAAACCTGTCGCAAAGCATTTTTATATCGCTTGAAAGCGGACTTCGTATCGCCTCGCGTTCATCTTCACTCATAGTTTTTAAGTAGTTTCTAAGCTTTATAAATTCGATATTGAGCTCGTTTAACCTATCGCAAATTTTGCCCGCACTCTCTAGCTTAGCCTTGCTTAAATTTCCGTCTTGCTTTAGCATTTGCTCATAGCCACTGAGGGCGTCTATTATACTTTGCTCGCCCAAGGCAAAGGAGTGTTTCTCGTTTTTTATCAGTGTTGATTGTATGAAGTCTATGAAATTTTTCAAAGCGGCTTTCAGCTTCGTGCGTAGCTCCTCGTCATCGCTGGCAGTACCTAGAAACGATACTACAAAAACGAGCGAAAAGCCTATGACGACGTCGATCAGACGATGTAGCATGAGCTCCAAGAAATCATTTTTAATAAGATAAAAAATCATCGTAAATTCCACCATGAACGACGTGGCGAACGCAAACTGACTGTAAGCTCTAAAATAATATACGCAAAACATACCGACGACACAGGCTATATATATCATAAAATTTGCACCAAAGACATAGATCAGCCCAAGAGCTATGAAAAAGCCAAAAAGCCCGCCCAAAACGTTATCTTTGCCGGCAGTTTTTACCATATATCTGCTGTTTTTACTCATGCTCATGACTGCGATAGCTATCCAGATGCCATGATCTATATGCGTGATCTGAGATATGAATATCGCAGCAGCCAGACAAAACGCCAGTCTGAGCGCCGAAAGCGTAGTAGCATCTTTTAGACTTATCATCGATATGGCGGACTTCAGGCTTATTTTTTTGGCTTTATTTAGTATGAGCCTATCCTCGCCGCTATCTTTGATGAGCGCAAATCTCGTATAAAGCACGTCAAGCGAGCTTGCAAAAATTTTATACTCAGAGGCTTTGGCTAAATTTAGCGCTTCATATCTAAGCTGCGGGCTTAGACCCTTAAAAAGCCCCTTAAGCTGCGATAAATTTTCTAAAATTTCAGCTCTCAGCACTGTAAGCAGTTTAGCATCTTGGATATGTCTAAAAGATGAGTCTAGCGAGATAAGCAAATAAGCGATCTCTTCTATCTTATACAGATAAAATACGGCGCGAGAGTGGTTTCTAATAAGCCTGACATCCTTTAAATTCACGCTTTCGTTTGCAAATATCGATTTGAAATTTTTGATGTGGCCCAGCATTTGCCTACTGGAGCTTTCAAATTTTGCCGAGCCAAGGTCGCTTGCGGCGATGATAGCGTCATCAAGCAAGATATTTATGCTCTTTTTCGTAAAATCCCCGTATTTAGCAAATCTGCCAAGCTTCATGAAAATAGCGAGCACTCCGCCCAAAATAAGCCCACCGATGCCATCTTTTACATTCAGTCCGGCCGTCGTTTGAACTATAAAGCCAACCAGCCCGGTCATATTCACAGCCAGTAAAATTTTATTTAAATTTTCGCTGTAAAGAGTGCTGATAGCGACAAAAAATGCCCACACAAAAACCAAAGCAGACAGCCAGATCCCGATCTCGATAAGAGGCGTTACAAACGGCATGAAAGCGCACGACATCGTGATATAAAGCGACAAAAAGCCAAATTTTTTAAGATCGGGACATTCAAGAGCGCTTAAGAAAAATATGCCCATAGTGATATTTACGGCAAAGATAGCTCCGCTGAGGTTAAAAAAATAAAATCCTAAAAAGCCGTTTAGTGTGATGGCAAAGGTAGCTTTAAGTGCGTAAATAAGCTGAAAATTCGCCGGGTCGTAAGAGCGCGCAAACCCTATAAATTTAGCTATTTCCACTGCTTTTCTTGCAAGGAATTTAAAATTTGGTTTTTATAACGTAGATTTTCCAGCTTTATGCTAAGGGCTCTATTTTCCTCCAAAAGCATATCTCGCTTGCCGCTGATGTCGGCTATGTCGCGGCTGATGTAGTAGATCTGGTTTGCGATGTAAATTTTAGGCAAAAATATAGCAAGTGCGATAAACATCGCCAGATAGACCATTACAAGCGTCTTGAAGCTTAAATTTATCTCGCGTTTTTGCTCGTCGTCATGAAGCTCAAGCAACTCCTCTTTTTCTAACATCACCTTCCCTTTATCTCGAAAACTCGCATCTTTGCGCTGCTACTACGAGGATTCGCAGCTATCTCTTTTTGACTGGCGACGATAGCCTTTTTGGTCAAAATTTTACCTATGGCATGATCGTTTCCGCATTTGCATCGCATGGCATTTGGCGGGCAGATGCAGCTTTGCGCCCAGCTTTTGAAAGTATTTTTCACGATCCTATCCTCTAGCGAGTGAAAGCTGATGATAGCCACTTTACATTCCTTTAAATTTGCGCTTTTTATGCTCTCGAGCAAGCGATTTAGCTCGCCAAGCTCGTCATTTACCTCTACCCTGATCGCCTGAAAGGCAAGTATCGCAGGACTAACAGACCTGCCATTTACGCGCCCGGTGCCGATTATAGAGGCAAGCTCCTTGGCGCTCGTGATCTTTTTTAAATTTCTAGCCGATACGATTTTAGCCGCAAGCGCTTTTGCATTGGAAAGCTCGCCGTATTTGCTGAAAATTTCGGCTAAATTTTGCTGCGAGTAGCTGTTTATCACATCAGCCGCGCTAAATTCACATGCCCTGTCCATCCTCATGTCAAGCGTATCTGAATTTATGCTAAATCCGCGCTCATTTTTATCAAGCTGAAGCGAGCTGACGCCGATATCGGCTAAGATACCGCGAACGTTTTTGAGCTCATCTGTGCTTAAAACTTTGATCAACTGCGAAAAATCACTTTTATAAATTTTGACCCTGTCACCAAAATTTTCAAGCCTTTTTTTTGAAAATTCTATCGCCTCGTCATCTTTGTCGCATGCGATGAGGCGTAAATTTTTATTTTGTTCTAAAAGCGCGCCAGAATGTCCGCCATATCCCAAGGTGCAGTCTATGAAAGTGCCGCTTAGTCCATGAAATGCATCTAAAACTTCATCCAATAAAACGCTGATATGAGGGCTTTGCACTTTTCTCTCTTTATAAATTTAGGTGAAATTTATCAAAATTTTACTTAAAAACCCATCATTACATAAAATTTTACATAAATTTTAGAAAACTCAAGTATAATGATGGTTTCAAAGGAGCTAAAATGGAGCTAAGACACTCGATAAACGAACTTAAAAAAATATCCCTTTCGATGTTCCGTAAGAATTTTTTCGGTGTATTTCACGGCTCTATTTCGGCCAGGATAGAACGAAATCAATTTCTCATAAATAAGCAAAATGCAATATTTGACGATCTTAGAGACGACGATCTGACCTTGCTTTTTTCAAAAAAAGACTACCGCTGGAATGAAGCCAGCCTCGATGCGGACATTCATTTAAACATATACAAAAATATAAACGAGGCGAAATTCGTATGTTACGCGATGCCGCCGTATACGACCGCATATGCTATGAGGCAAGATAAGATCACGCCTAAAGATTATTTTGGATATATGAGATTTAATGAAATTTCAGTTTATGATCCAAAGCAGTTTGAGGACTGGTATGAGCGTGCCGAGACTGAAATTTACCGCTATATGATCGAAAAAAGCACAAATATCGTAGTCATAAAAGGATACGGAGTATACGCATTTAGTCGCACTCCTCAGCAGCTGGCAAAAGAGATAGCCATACTTGAAAACAGCTGCAGGCTTTTGCATTTTGAAAATTATTATAGTGACTTTAGCATATAAATTTACTAACATAGGCTAAAATTTTGTTAGTAAAGCGTATCAAAATTTTGTTTTTGAAGCCCGATTTTAAGGTTATTTAAGTCTATATTTTGTAAAATACTACATATTTTTGTTAGTGTTTTAAAGGAAATTTTAATGATAACTTGGATGCAAAGAAATAAAAAATACCTCGTCGTAACGATCTGGATCAGCGTCATAGCCTTTGTCGGAGCGGGATTTGTCGGCTGGGGAGCATACGATCTAAACAACAACAAAGCCACCTCGGTTGCAACGGTGGGACACAGAAGTATCAGCGTTCAAGAATTTCAACAAAAATATAACCAAATATATGAATACCACAATAATATATCAGACGGCAAACTAACTCAAGAAAAAGCTGACGAGCTAGGCATAGAAAATGAAGCCTTTCAAGCCGTGCTCCAGGAGAATTTACTGCTAAATTTTGCAGACGATATAGGCCTTAGCGTTAGTGACGATGATATCTTAAAATACATCATAGCCGACAAAAATTTCCAAAACGACGGTGTTTTTAGTAAAAATTTATATTATGACGTTTTGAGACGCGCTAGGATCAACCCAAATGATTATGAAAAAAATTTAAAAACCGCCATACTTCTTGATAAGCTTTACTACGCACTAAATTTACCGGCTACCAAAAAAGATGTGGAAATGATGATGGCTAGCCTTTTTATGCAAGATAAACTATCTATAGAGATGATCGAAGCTAACGAAAATGAGATAAAATTTAACGAAGACGAGATAAAAGAACTTTGGGAAAGCAACAAAAATAATTATATGACCAAGACTCTTTACGTAATAGACACCCTATATATAGAGTCAAAAAAAGATGACATCAATCAAACCGCACTAAGCGCCTACTATAACGAGAATAAAGAAAAATATAAAAATTCCGACGACAAGATCATGCCGTTTGACGAGGTCAAAGAAGAAGTCGCCAAAGACTACAATATAGAACAAAGCAAAACGAATGCGTTAGAAAAATATATAGCCGTTAAAAAAGGCGAACTAGCGACCAACGGTAGCATGAGCCTAAACGAAGACAATGCTACTTTCTCGATAGACGAGATAAGAGGTGCAAAGGTTGGAGATGTCATAAAGCCTTTTGTTTATGACAACGGCTATCTGATAGTAAAGATCAAAAGCACAACACCGCCTCAACCTATGAGCTACGAGCAGGCAAAAGAGCAAATTTTAGAAATTTATAAAGAGCAAAAGCTAAAAGAACTAGTAGAGAACAAAGCAAAAACTACAATGAAAGACTTTCACGGCAAAGATATAGGGTTTGTCAGCCGAGATATGAATAACACCATAGATGGTTTAGATCGCGACGAAACTCGTGCCTTTGTAGATCAAATGTTTGAATCCCCTAACAAAAAAGGTTATGTTATTTTAGGAAATAAGGCCGTAATATACGACATTTTGGAACAAAAATTGCTTACTAACAGCGTAAATGACAATTACAAACAGCTAACCGAACAAAACGTTATGCTGTTAAAAAACAATGAGCTCATTAAGGATTTGATAAAAGAGCTTCAAAAACGTTATGAGATCAAAGAATACGTCAAAAGGTAATTATTTTGAGTACTAAAATTTTAGGCATAGATGTCGGGTCGTTTCAGATCTGCGCCGTTATAGCGCAACATGATGAAAACGGCATAAAAATAATAGGCATCGGCACAGAGAAGACACAAGGCATCAAAAAAGGCGTCATAACAAATATAGAGCTAGCCTCCAAATCTATAAAAAATGCTCTACTTGAAGCTCAAAGAGTTGCCGGGACTCACTATGAAAAGGTCGTAGTCTCGATATCGGGAGCCTATACAAAGAGCGTAAATAGTAGTGGCGTCGTCAATATTCCTAACCACGAGATCGGCATACGCGAGATCGAGAGAGCCATGCAGATGGCCGATCACACCGCAGATATCCCTCATGAATACGAAAAACTACACGTCCTGCCATACAACTTCAAAGTAGACGGACAAGAGCATATAGAAGATCCTATCGGTATGAACGGTACCAGACTTGAAGTGCAAACTCATATCGTAACCGTTCAAAAGTCATCACTGAGCAACCTAAGAAAAGCTATAAATTCCGCTGGGATTCAGATAGATAATATAGTCCTTTCAGGCTACGCCTCTGCCATAGCCACACTAACAAAAGATGAAAAAGAGCTCGGAGCCGTCCTTATAGATATGGGTGGTGCGACTTGCAATATGGTCGTTCATTCCGGAAATTCCATCAGATTTAATGAATTTCTAGGCGTAGGATCAGCCAATATAACAAACGACCTCTCTATGGCACTTCATACTCCGCTACCAAAAGCCGAGGATATAAAGATAAACTATGGAGCATTGATAAACAAATCAGTAGATCTGATCGAGCTTCCGATACTAGGTGACGAAGCAAAAACTCATGAAGTTTCACTTGACATCATATCAAATGTGATATATGCAAGAGCCGAAGAGACGCTGATGATACTCGCTAAAATTTTTGAAGATAGCGGTTATAAAGATATGATAGGCGCAGGAGTAGTTTTGACAGGCGGTATGACGAAGCTTGAGGGCTTGCGAGATCTTGCTTCGGCGATATTTGACAAGATGTCCGTGCGCATAGCAAAGCCAAAAGAGACCGACGGACTTTACGAGATAATGAGAGACCCGGCAAATTCTTGCGCTATTGGCCTTTGTATGTATGGTGCAGGAGAATTTACGGCTTACGAGATAGACTCCGAAAAAAAGATGAGATACCACGGTGAGGCTATATCCAAGCCAAAACCTAGCTTTAAAAATGTATTTGAAGAAGAAAAAAGAGAAAATTTAAATTTTAAAAGGCAAGAGAGCAATCCTTTTGAAGAGGAAGGAATAGAGCTAGTCCATGATGATTTGAGGCTCGATATCCAAAAGCCAAGCAGCAAAGAAGAGCTTGCGAATATCGCTGACATAAGCAAACAAGAGAAGCAACCTAGTGCCATAACTAAATTTTGGCATAGAATCACACAATTATTTTAAGGAGAATTAAAAAGATGAGCAGCTTCACAGTAGAAGAAAACAAAAGTATCTACGGCGCAAAGATCAAGGTCGTAGGCGTAGGCGGTGGCGGCGGAAATATGATAAATCATATGATCCGAGAAAATGCTATTTTAAATATCGATCTCATAGTTGCGAATACCGACGCTCAAGCGCTTGAAAATTCTCCAGCACATACGAAAATTCAGCTTGGTGAAAAAAAGACAAAAGGTCTTGGCGCAGGTATGAGACCGGAGGTCGGCAAAGAGGCTGCAGAGGAGAGCTACGACGAGATAAAAAGCGCCCTTGAGACGTCAGATATCGTTTTCATCGCATCAGGACTTGGCGGAGGTACCGGAACCGGAGCAGCTCCGATAGTGGCTCAGGCCGCTAAAGATGTCGGCGCCTTGACAGTTGCGGTCGTAACCATACCATTTGTATTTGAAGGCAAAAAGCGTCGTAAGCTAGCCGATCTGGGCCTTGAAGAGCTTCGTAAAGAGAGCGACTCTATCGTTGTCATACCAAACGATAAACTACTGACACTCATAGACAAAAAAGCCGGCATCAAAGAGAGCTTCGAGATGGTCGATGACGTCTTGGCTCGTGCGGTCAATGGCATGAGTACTATCGTTCTTGACTCTGGTAAAAGTGATATAAATCTCGACTTTGCCGATGTTAGAACCATCATGAGCCATAGAGGTTTAGCGTTGATGGGTGTGGGTGAGGCTCAAGGAGAGGACGCCGCTCAAGAGGCTATGAAAAACGCCATCCAGTCTCCATTACTAGACAATATGACGATAAACGGAGCGTTTGGCGTGCTAGTTCACTTCAGGATCCACCCGTCATGCCCGCTTAGCGATATCAATGACGCTATGGAGATAGTTTATAGCGCTGCCGATGAGGATGCGGAGGTGATCTTTGGAACTACGACTGATGACAATATGGAAAACAACAAGGTCCAAATAACCATCATCGCAACCGGCTTCAAAGGCTCGGACAAAGAGGCCGAAGAAAAAAAAGAGGCTGATATGGCGGCAAATGAGGTAGTCAAAAAAGAGAGAATTCTAAGGCTTCAAAAAGTAAGTGGCGGATACAATAGCGAGGACTATATGACTCAGCTTGATGTTCCTTCTTATATGCGCCATCAAATGGACTAAAAAACAATATCTCCTTAAAATTTAGAGGGTAGCTGCAGCCCTCTAAAATCATCTAAATCCTTAACGCTTGTAATTTGCTTCTTTATAAAGCCGCAAACGTAGTGAGACAGAGCAAAGAAGTCCTTAATTTTAGGAAAGCTATAAAAGCTAACCGCAATCTGCTCACAGGAAAACGCGAATACAACGTTTAAGTAGTGAAAAAGCGTTTCCAAAAACTGCCAAGATAAAATTCACTTACTGGTTGCTATTCGAATCTTTTACGATCTAGTACAAAGGAAAATACTGCTAGTCCTTTACAAACAGATATTACTTATAGCCAATCTTGCAACGAATGATACAAGCATTCATCAAGAAACATCGGCGCTTATCATTAGAGAAACGACGCTATTAAAATTTTAGCGATAAAGCCTCGATATCTAAGCTCCAAGCGCCTTTTTGACTTCGTCGTTTGCCATCTCGATATTCCACGCAGGCTCCCAAACCAGCTCTATATCGCACTCTTTTATGCCGTCCACTCTAAGCACAGCATCATTTACCCAGCTAAGTATAAGCTCGTGAAGTGGGCATGAGCGTGTCGACAGAGTCATAGTGACCATAGCCTTCTCACCATCTACTTTGACGTCATATATGAGCCCCAAAGATACGATATCAAATCCAACCTCAGGATCGACGATAGTCGAAAGCTCTTTGTAAATTTTATCCTTCATTTTTTACTCCAAAATTTATAAATTTAAATACATGCACCATATTAAAGGCCACAAGTAAAACACTGGTAAAAAGTAGCGCCAGCGCACCGTAAGCAAAGCCAAAAGCATAAGCCGCCAACGCCAAAGCATTGAGGCTAAGGGCTATATAAGTAGGTCTTTTAACTATCATATCATCAAGCAGCGGTACCTTAGTCTTGCCTACAAACGGTGCTACATAGTGATACCAGATCAAAAACGGCACTATCTTATAAAGATGAGCCGTGATAAAAGCGTATAAAAAGCCAAACATCAGAAAAAATACCGCGACGTCATTTAAGCCAAGGCCGCTAAAGACGCAAAACGCTACGAATGAAGCCAGCGATAAAAATATATTTAAATTCCAATAATCATAAGCCTTTCGCACACGCTTTTTGAGTATCAAAAAGGCCTCCACCACAAAGCATAAGATCGCCACTAAAAACGCCGCCAAAGCAAAATTTAGCCCAAAATATAGCAACACCCCACCCAAAAGATAAAACGCCAAAGAGGCCTTGCTGAGGGTAAATTTTAGATCGTGAGCCAGTGCAAACATCGGTAAAAGCACGCTTGCGACTCCAACGACGATAAAAAACACAAACCCAAGCACGAAATAGATATGATAATGAAGCGTGAGCTCAAAATCCATACTAAATGCACCGGAAAATATCATCAAAAGGCAAAACCCAAGCGAAATTCCAACGATCAAAAATACCGACGAGATCAGCAAAGCAAACGCTGCAAAACTCTTTTTTTCGTTTTTGACGAAGCTCGCAAAATAAGTAACGGCAAAAAGCAGCAAAGATAAAAACAAAAGCGAGCCGCCAGCATGCAGCAGCCCTACTTTATCAAAGATCATACCCGCACTCATCAGTAAAATTCCAAGTGCATAGACAAAAAGATTAGTAAATGCGCCTCGTATCGTAGAAAATGACTTTTCAAGGATGACTGACGTGAGCTGATAGAGCGCACCGATGATGATGCTCATCACGAAGCCCACGAAATAAATATGTAAAAATCCGGCCGTTTGAAACGAAGTGACGGCACTAAAATCGGCCTTTAAAAATGCAAAAAGGCTAAGGATCAAAAATAAGATCCCGACGATAAAATATCCGCCCACCAGCCTAAACGGCGGCGCAAAGGTGTTTAAAAGCATGTTTTATCTTAATGGCAGGTCTTATCGAAGTTAAACCCGTCAAGGCTCGCGCCATCTTTTAGGCTAAACGTGAGACGCACTTGCTCGCCGTCTAAATTTTCTCGTTCGATATTGAAATTTGGCTCTATTTTTGGGATCAGACCGACCGGGTATTTGTGATTTACCATGATGATTTTGGTATTTTTATCGGCAAATTTCAGCGCCACCATCGCATTTACCATCGGCTCGGGCGGAACGCAAGGGCGCGAATCAAAACCGATATAAGAGATTCCGCCCTCGTTCTTTTTATAAAACGGCACCGTAGCGCCCTCAGCATCAAAGCTCTGCCAACCTTCAAACATATTCATACTCTCTCCTTTAAAATTTAATTAGGAGGATTATACTCTTAGATATATATGTTATCCTTGATTTGACTCAACAAAGCCTAAATTTTACTTCACATACGGGATATATTCGCCGTATCCTAGCTTTTGCATATCCTCAAGCGGGATAAATTTAAGGCTCGCGCCGTTTATGCAGTATCTAAGACCGCCACGTTCGCTCGGACCGTCGTCAAATACATGCCCCAAGTGCGAATCGCTTATCTTTGAAGTGACCTCGACTCTTGACATGCCATGGCTGTTATCCTGCTCGTATTTTAGCGCATCGGCGGTTATCGGCTTTGTGAAGCTCGGCCAGCCGCATCCCGCATCATATTTATCAGAGCTCGAAAATAGCGGCTTTCCGCTCACGACATCGACATAGATACCGCGCTCCTCAAATTTATCATACTTACTACTAAACGGACGCTCGGTAGCCTTTTCCTGAGTCACGGCATACTGCTCGGCCGTTAGCTTCTCTTTTAGTTCGCTTTTGCTTGGCATTTTAAATTTCTCATCGTCATAAAGCGGCTTTTTGGCTAAATTTAGATCGATATGGCAGTATCCAAATGGATTTTTATCAAGGTAGTCTTGATGATACTCCTCGGCCAATACGAAATTTTTAAGCGGAGCGACCTCGACTGCGATCTTGTCTTTAAATTTACTCTGCTCAAACCTGATAAACGCCTCTATCACAGGTAGATCCTGCGCATCGACATAGTATATCCCGGTCCTATACTGGCGCCCGATGTCATTGCCTTGCTTATTGACCGAAGTTGGGTCTATAACGCGAAAATAATGCGCCAAAATTTCAGCCAGATCTATGCGATTAGCGTCATATTTTATATGTAGCGTCTCAGCGTGATCCGTCGCGTCTATCTCGTGATAGCTGGTCTTGTCGCTCTTTCCGTTTGCGTATCCTACGCTCGTTTGCTCGATGCCGGCGATCTTTTTAAAATAGCCCTCCATACCCCAAAAGCAACCGCCCGCCAAATAAATATCTTTTAAATTTTTTTGTGCCATCAAAGGTCCTTTTATCTCGTTTTGTGCGTTCGCAAATCCGACTGCCAGCATTATAGCCGCAGCAAATCCCAAAAATATCTTAAGCGTTCTTGTCATTTTAGCTCCTTTTTAAATTTCCAAGAATTATAATAAATTTAAAGTTAGCCAGTGTGAAGTGAGCCAAGGCGAAATTCACTCCCAAATTTTCACGCCTTTAATAGTAAAATTTGGCAAAGCAAAGACACTTTGCCAAGTGAAATTTTAGTGTAAAAAGTGGCGAACGCCTGTGAAATAAAGCGACATGCCGTGTTCGTTCGCCGCCTCTATGACCTCATCGTCACGGATACTACCGCCCGGCTCTATCACGCATTTCACGCCCACTTTGCTTGCGATATCGATGCTGTCTCTAAACGGAAAGAACGCCTCGCTAGCAAGCACGCAGCCATGTAGGTCGAGATCAAGCTCTTTTGCCTTCGCCACGGCCGCACGCGCCGCATCGACGCGAGATGTCATACCCATGCCGATAGCCACCATCGCGCCATCTTTTACATAAACGACGCAGTTGCTCTTCGTAAGGGCGGCGACCTTCCAAGCGATCTGTGCGTCTTTTAGCTGATTTTCGTTCGCATGCTTTTTACTCATTTGCTTCATATTTTTAAGCTCATCATCGCTTACCACATCTCGCTCTTGAAAAACGAAACCGCCGTCAATGTGCTTGAAGTCAAATTTATCCCCTGCGCGCACTAAAAATTTATTATCCTGAGTGAAAATTTTGATGCGTTTTTTATTTTCAAATACCGCCAAAGCATCGTCGTCTACGTTTGCAGCGATTATGACCTCGACGTAAATTTCATTTATCTTACGTGCTAATGCCCTATCTAGCGTGCCGTTTATAGCGACCACTCCGCCGTAGGCCGAGATAGGATCGCATTTTAGCGCCTCCACGTAGCTCTCAAGCAGGCTGTCTTTTACGGCCAGGCCGCAAGGGTTGGAGTGCTTTACGATAGCCACGACCGGGGCGTTTTCAAAGCTGGTAGCCAGCATCACGGCTCCGTTTATGTCGGTCATGTTGTTAAAGCTGGCCTCGCCTTTGAGCGCTCTAAAGTTGTTCGTGAAAAAATATTCGAATTCATAAAGCGCGCCTTTTTGGTGCGGATTTTCGCCATATCTCGTATCAAAGACTTTATTTCCAAAGATAAATCTAGCATCGCCAAATCCGCCTTTAAATCGCTCGTTCATATAGTTTGCGATCGTCGCATCGTAGCTTGCCGTGTGCTCATAGGCCTTTATCATCAAATTTCTGCGAAATTCAAGATCGTCGGTCCCCTCTTTTAAACGCTGCAAAATTTCATCATAATCAAGCACGCTGGTAACTATCAAAACGTCTTTGAAATTTTTAGCTGCAGAGCGTACCATCGCAGGACCGCCGATGTCGATGTTCTCGATGATCTCGTCAAAATCATCCGTGCGGATCGTAGTCTCTTTGAAAGGATATAAATTTACGCAGACAAGATCTATGCCCTCTATGCCAAACTCTTTTGCCTGTGCGACGTGGCTCGCGTCGTCTCGTTTATATAAGATCCCGCCGTGGATCTTTGGATGCAGGGTCTTTACCCTACCCTCAAACATCTCCGGGCTTTGCGTGATCTGGGCTACTTCGACCGCTTTCACGCCGTTTTCATTTAAAATTTTATACGTCCCGCCAGTCGAGACGATCTGCCAACCTAGCTGTTCTAGCCCCTTGGCAAACTCTACCACGCCCTCTTTGTCGCTCACGCTGATCAACGCTCTCATTTTAGCTCCTTTAAATTTTACTTAGCCCATATCAAAATATAGTATCGTTTCATGAAATTTAACTTCGAAAGTTTAAACTCCTATGCGTTTTCACGCTCCTTTATACTCTCGTAAGCCTCGTTTATCTCTTGCAGTTTTTTAGTCGATTTTTCTATGACCTCTTCGCTCTCGCCGCGTCCCATGAGTATATCCGGATGATACTGACGCACCAGCTCGCGGTATCTTTTCTTGACCTCGCTGAATTTAGCCGTTTTAGGTAAGCCCAAAACTTCGTAAGGATCTTTTTTGGCTTCAAAGCCAGAGTTTGCACCACTTTGTCCCTGATAGCTTTGTCGTCCGTAGCCACTTGAGAATCTCTGCCTCGCACCGTAAAAAATCTCAAACTGCATTATTATTTGATTTAGCATCTGCCTACTAAGCCCAAGCCCGTCCGAGATATCCTCGATGACCTTACGCTCAGCGGCACTGAAACTACCGTCTATATAAGCTAAATTTAGAAAAAACGTGATACGAGCGGCTGAAATTTGAGCGTCTAAATTTAGTGCTATTCGGTAATTTCTCGCAAGCTCGTAGGCGTTTGAGATATTTTCTTTTTCTATATTGTAAATTCTCTTTAGCTCGTCGCGCTGATCCCTTGAGCCTTGTATCTTGAGCGTAAGATCATCGAGCGTCTCACTAATCAGCCTTGCTTCAAGCTCGTTCACGCGCCCGTCACCCTTTGCGACCTTGGCTAGAAGCGCGACTAAAAATTTAGCCTCCTCAAAGCCCAGCGTCCTTTGCCTGCCAAAATTTACACCGCCTTTAAACGAGTTAAAAAACAAATAAATCGCTAAAAAAATGATGATATAAAATAAAAATGAACCCATTTTTACCACAAATGATATATCGTATTTTTGATCCTGCCACCGACGAGCTCATTTTTGCGCCATGAGCTCTCGTCGTTCATCACGTTCCAGCGGCGCTCGTCAGGGCGATAAAACCAGTCTTTATCGATCTGATAATAAATCTGCTTGCCGTCAGTTTCGATGATGTTTGCGATGTTGTTATCATGGTAGCTGTTCTCGTCGTAGTCTGTGAACGCGCGCTGCCCCATCTCGGAGTAAAGGAGTGTGAGCTCTTGAAGCATCTCGTTTAGATCGTCATCCATCTTTTTGACATGAAGCCCGATCTCCTCGGCCTCGCGAAAGAGTATCGGATACTCGTGCGCAGGATAGTCACCGTTTAATCTCTCTGAAATTTCTTGGATCTTCTCATCGTCGCTTATGTGATAGCGCAAAAGCTCACGGCAAATTTTAAGCGAAAGCGAGCTGGCGCGATCGACCGCACCAAATACGAGCGGATGGATGTATTCGTAAAGCGAGTTATAAGGGTTCGTGTCGCGCGGTCTGTCCTTGTCCTGCTCCTTCCAGAGCTTCACAACGCGACTTAGCTCGTCCATCGAGACGCTCACTAGCTCGTTACCTTTGTTCGTCGGGCTTAGCTCATGTTTTAGCGATGTATCCACTGGCGTTAGATACGCGAGCGGCCCCATCACGATCTCGTTTGCCCCCAAAGCCATCATCGTCGCCGCAGAAGCGCAGTTTGCCGGCACCAAAGCGGTCAGATTTTTACAATAATTTCTCAAGGTCGAGATGATACGAAGGCTGGCTATACCACTGCCGCCATCACTTTTGATAAATAAAAACGCGTTGTCTATCTTTTTACCCTTTAAAATTTCATACATCGCGCTTGCGTCGTTCCCGCAGACGCTGCCTGCGTTTGAGTTATAGTAAGTGATGAACGTGCCGCCCAGCTTTTGCTGCACCTTTTTTATGAGCGCTTGCGTCTCGTCAAATAGTATAGGCGGCTTCGCGACGCCTTTTTGCTGGTTCGTGCGGTGTTCGCCATCTTTGCCTTCATCCGTTTTCTTACTCAATGCATCGAGCAGACTCATAAAATCTCCTTTAAATTTCAGTCTTCTTGTTTGATTATGTTTGCAAATTCGTTAAAATAAATCTCGCTGATCTCTTTTAAATTTTCATCGATCTCGTTTAGTCTAAATTTATCCCCGCCCGTCACGCCGATCTTTTCAAATTTCACGCCAAATTTTGCCGCCAGCTCGCTAAATTTAGCCTCGCTCGTAACGCCCACGAGCGCACGTGAAAAGCTCTCGTCAAAGATAAAATTTGCCTGCGCTACGTCAAATTTGCACTCCGCACCGATGCCGCTTATGCACGCCATTTTGGCTAGGCTCATCGCCACGCCGCCCACGCCGACCGAGTTTGCAAACTCCAAAACGCCCGCTTTATTTGCCGCGATGACGAGCTCCCAAAGCGCACGCTCTTTTTTGTAGTCTATCTCGCTAAGAGTGCCGCCGACCACGTCAAAAAGGGCTTTGACGTAAAGTGAGGCGGCAAATTCGCCCTTCGTCTCGCCCAGCAGATATATCGCCGTGCCCGCGCTGCCAAAGACACTCTTTAAATTTGCGCGCGCATCGTCATTTACGCCCACGCTCACGATCGCCGGGGTCGGATAGACGCTCACGCCGTCCGTGTCATTGTAAAGGCTCACGTTGCCGCTCACGACAGGTGTATTTAGCTCGCGGCAGGCTTCTTTGATGCCCTCGCAGCCCTGCGCGAACTGCCACATGACCTCGGGATTTTGCGGGTTGCCGTAGTTTAGGCAGTCGGTGATCGCTAGTGGCATCGCACCGCTCATCGCGACCTTGCGCCCGGCAGCCGCGACCGCACGAGCCGCACCGATCTTTGGACCCACGAAATTTGCGCGCGGGTCGCACTGAGCCGCCATGGCTAGGGCTTTGCCTGTCTCTTTGATACGGATGACCGCTGCGCCCAGATACCCCGGCTGCTTGATTGTATTTGTCTGGATATTTGCGTCGTATTGATCGTAGATGAGGGCTTTATTTAAAATTTCAGACTCACGTAGTAGCTTTAAAAACGCCGTTTTGTTGTCGATGTCTTTTGGAATTTGCAGATTTTTGATTTCATCAAGATATTTTGGTCGCGCGGTAGGGCGGTCTAGCACGGGAGCGGCCTCGGAGAGCGGCTTTATAGGGATCTGCCCCACCAGCTCGCCATGCCAATAAAGCTGCATCTGCCCGCTGTCCGTAACCTCGCCGATGACCTCGGCGTCAAGATCCCATTTTTTAAAGATTTCAAGCACCTTTTGCTCGCAGCCCTTTTTAGCGCAGATGAGCATGCGCTCCTGACTCTCGCTTAGCATGAGCTCATACGGGCTCATCCCCTCCTCGCGCATCGGGACGCGGTCAAGCTGCATCTTCATGCCGCTGCCGCTACGCCCCGCCATCTCGAAGCTCGAGCTCGTTAGCCCCGCCGCGCCCATGTCCTGGATACCGACGATGTAGTCTTTTTTAAATAGCTCCAAGCACGCCTCCATCAGCAGCTTTTCGGCAAATGGATCGCCCACTTGCACGGTCGGACGCAAGGATTTGTTCGCGTCGCTAAAACTATCGCTCGCCATCACAGCCCCGCCAAGCCCGTCGCGACCGGTCTTTGAGCCTACGTATATCACGGGATTACCGATACCTTCGGCCTTGCCGTAGAAAATTTCATCGCTTTTAACAAGACCTAGCGCAAAGGCATTTACCAAGATGTTGCCGTTAAAGCTCGCGTCAAAGGTCGTCTCGCCGCCCACGGTCGGGATACCCATGCAGTTGCCGTAGTGCCCGATACCAGCGACTGCGCCTTTTAGCAAATATCGCTGTTTGCGCGCATTCTCGCTATCTCCGCGCACCTCGCCAAAGCGTAGCGAGTTCATATTTGCCACCACACGCGCCCCCATCGTGAAAACGTCGCGCAGTATACCGCCCACGCCTGTGGCGGCACCTTGAAACGGCTCGATGAAGCTTGGGTGATTGTGACTCTCCATCTTAAACACCGCCGCGACTCCGCCGCCAACATCGATGACACCGGCGTTCTCGCCTGGTCCTTGGATCACCCACGGCGCTTTGGTTGGGAAGCCGTTTAGGTATTTTTTGCTCGATTTGTAGCTGCAATGCTCGCTCCACATCGCTGAAAATATGCCAAGCTCGAGCAAATTTGGCTCGCGCCCTAAAATTTTTAAAATTTCTTCATACTCTTGCTCGTTGATCTTGTGCGCTTTTATCGTCGCTTTGTCCATTTTTCGCCTTTGTAAAATTTTGCTTTATTTTACTTTAATCAGCATAAAAAGTTGATAAACCGCGAGCTGAATTTGCGGCTTAAAAAATGGGTATGACAAGATAATTTAAAACGTTTTATGGCTCTATGCTTTTCGATACTCCAAAACAAAGGCTTCACAAAGTGCGTAGCGTGAAGCGTCTTGAAAAAGGGAAAACGCGAGCAATAAAATCGGCGGCAATAAGCTCGCTAATAAGGCTCGTATGTTTCAAACGCTGCGCAGACGATATTTCTCAGCACTCGCTCTTGCTTTTTTAGATCATTGTTGATGACCCTTCGTCTGAAATCTTCCGACATCGCCTGGGCTCTGACCTTGGCTAAATTCTCATCTTTCACGAAAAATTTAAATTCTAAATTTACAAGCTTGCTCTCGCTCTTAAATTTGACCTCGCTTTGTATCAATGTCGCGAAAAATTCGCCGTTTTGTCCGATGTTATAGTTTGTCACGGCTCTTGCGCCGATACTCTCGCCGACGTAAAAAGCTATGCACAAGGGCTTATCCGCGCTATAAACTATCGTCTCAAAGATGCCGTTTCCAAATTCGTAAAATTTGACGCTTTTTGCTCCGCCAAGGCTCATCATTTCATCTTCGTCGTTTAAATTTACCTCGCGGTCTCGCTCTAAATCACGCACAATTGCAAATTGCCCGCCACTCATAAACATATCGCCGATTTTTAGAGGTTTTGAGCCGTCCGTTCTAGCCAGAGCAAAGCCGACCTTATCGCCGTCTTGCGGCTGATTGGGCGCATCTTGTGAGAAAAGTGCGACTTGAGCGATACTGCCGTCATTTTCGAGATATTTTTCCCACTCTTCTTTTAGTGCTTGTTTGACCGCCTCGCTATCCATGAAGTCACTTTTTGGCGCGCAGCCACCGAGCAAAACCGCCGCGAGAGCGAGCGCGTAAAATCTATTTACCAAGGCAAAAATGGCTGAACATCTCATCTAAAATTTCACTCCGTTCAAATGGTCTTGTGATCGCGGCTATCGCAGCTATCGCGGTATTTATCTCGTAGGCAAAGAGCTCAAGCTCGTCACCGAGCAAATTTAACGCTCTTTTTATCGCTACACTTGCGTCTTTACATTGTTTGATTTGGTGATTCGAGCTTAGCATCATCTCGCTACTATCCTGGGAGTCAAGATAATCCCGTAGCTGCTTTACTATCTCGCTAGCTCCTTTTTTCGCCGAAATTTTGATGCTAGGGCTTAAATCAAGGTCAAATTTAAAAGCTAGATCGCTTTTGTTTAGGACAAAAAATACCTTCTTGCCGGAATTTTTGACCAGCTCGACGATGTGTTCGTCTTGCTCGTCACTGGCGTTAGAGCTGTCAAAAACGGCCAAAACGATATCGGCCTCCTCGATCGCCGCTAGTGAGTAGCGGATGCCGATCTCCTCAATCTTGCCTGCGTTTTTACGGATCCCTGCCGTATCGATGATGCGCACCAGGTGCGTTCCGACCTTGAAATTTTCCTCTATCCTGTCGCGTGTGGTGCCCGCCTCGTCGCTGATGATCGCGCGCTCGTAGGATAAAAGCGAGTTTAAAATAGAGCTTTTGCCGACATTTGGTTTGCCGACTATCGCGACCTTGAAGCCATCGATCAGCCCGCGCCTTTGCTCGCTTATTTGCACTATTTTATCAAGCTTTGCGGCATTTGCTTCGAGCATGGCCTTTATCTGCTCTAGCAAATCGCCGGGCAAATCATCATCCGCATAGTCGATACTAGTCTCCACAAAGGCAAGCGTCTTTACGAGTTCATTTCGCATCTGCTCGACATATCGGCTCAGATCGCCTCGCATCTGACGGGCTAAAATTTTAGCCGCAGCCTCGCTCCTTGAGTTTATGAGCCCTTGTATCGCCTCAGCCTTAGCAAGATCGAGCTTGTCGTTTAAAAACGCTCTTTTGCTGAATTCTCCAGGCTCGGCTAGCCGCACGCCAAGTTTTACGAGCTCGTTTAATATCATATCAGCCACGACAAATCCACCGTGAGTGTGAAATTCTACCACATCTTCGCCCGTGAAGCTGGCTGGCGCTTTGAAATAAATCATTATCGCTTCGTCCAAAAATTCTTTATCGAGCGAGTAAATTTTAGTAAGTGTGGCGAGGCGTGGAGAGAGGTTTGAAATTTTAGTGAGCTTTAAGGCGCTTTGCAGAGCGGTCGAGCCGCTCAGCCTGATGATGCAGATCGAGCCAATGCCATGCGCCGTGGCAATGGCTGCGATATCGTCATTTTTTGAAGAAATCATTTACCACGACGAATTTCCCGTCGTTGCCCGACTTTATCCCGACATATTTTTGCGGGAATTTCTCGCGTAGCTTTTCAAGAGCTATCTTTACCAAAACGCCGTCAAGTGGCTTTGTTTGCGCTCTACCCGTATTTTGCACGCGTTCTATCACGCCGTTTAGATACTGCTCTATCATCGCCTCTTGATTTTTCAAAAATTCAGCTATCTCAAGGCGTATGGCAAGGTTGTATTTTACATTTAGCCAATTATAAAGCAAATATGATATCGCCTTGTATCGGTAGCCTTCTTTGCCTATAAGCAGCGCTGCATCGCCCCCGTCAAGCTCTATGAGGACGGTATCGTCGTTAAATTTTGACGCCTCTATCTTCGTGATATCAAAGCAACTGGCGGTAAAAAGCTTATTTAAGCCATCTTTTATCTCGGGTAAAATTTTATCAAAGTCTATCGGCTCTTTCGGGGCTTTTTTAGGTTCGTTTCTACTCTCCGGTACGGTGCTTTCTTGATTGAAATTTTCTAAGATCGACGTGTCCAAGATATCCTTGCTAGGCTTTTTATGTGAGCTTGTGTCATTTTTTTCATCGTCTATACGTTTGATGACATACTCTGGCTTTGCTACTTCAAACTCGGTAACTAAATTTTCATCTTCCGTCTTATCTGCAAACGCGGCATGCGCCAAGGTCGAATTTTTTTCGCTTAGACTAGGCCCTGCTTTTTCGGTTTTAAATTCTTTGTCTTCGCGATTTTTCTTATGACGATTGCGCTTTTTCTCCGTATGCTCGCGTTTTACGCCGGAATTTACAGACTTTGCTTCCTGTTCGTCGTGCTTGGAAGAGTTATTTCCGTTAGTATGTCTACTTTCATTTTTATTGTCGGTATTGTTTTTGTGATTGTTTTGCTTTTGCTCATGCTTGTTTTTAAATTTTTCCTGTAACTTTTGAGTCTGCTTTTCAGGCACGGCCTCTATAATGGCGCTCTTTTTGAAAAAGCCGAATATCCCACCGCTTGGATGCTGGATGACCTTTATATCAAGCTCGGTAACCGAGCATTTTAGCTCGCTTGCAGCCTTTTGAAAAGCCTCTTGTAAATTTTCCGCTTCGATACGCATCAGGCCTTTACCTCCACTTTTTTATGTTTTTCAAAAAGCTTATTTACAAAAATTTGTTGGATGACGGAGCAGACGTTATTTACAAACCAATAAAGTGTAAGACCTGCCGGGAAAGTCACGAAGAAAAATGTAAAAATAAGCGGCAGATACTTCATGATCTTTTCTTGCATAGGATCTGTAAACGTCGTCGGCGTGAGCCTTTGCTGTAAAAACATGGTCGCACCCATCAAGATAGGCAGGATAAAGAAAGGATCCATCGCCGAAAGATCATGTATCCAAAGTATCCAAGGAGCGCCTTTAAGCTCGATAGCGTTTAGTAAAACGCGGTAGATCGCGAAAAATACGGGGATTTGAAGCAGTATCGGTAAACATCCGCCCATAGGATTCGCACCGTTTTTCTTATAAAGCTCCATCATGTGGGTGTTAAGCTTTTGCGGATCGCCTTTGTATTTGGCCTGGATCTCCTTGACCTTAGGCGCAAGCTCTTTGAGTTTGTTCATCGATAGCATGCCCTTATATGTGAGCGGGAATAAAATGATCCTTATCACAAGCGTCAAAACCACGATCGCCCAGCCCCAGTTGCCTATGTATTTATGTAAAAAGTCGAGAAAGGCAAACATCGGTTTAGCGATAAAAGTAAACCAGCCGTATTCGATGATATCGGTCAGACGAGGATCCATGCTGCTTAAAATTTTATGATCTTTAGGCCCGATATAGCCGCTCGTTTTGAAATTTCCATTTTGCTTTACAAAGATGATAGCGTTTTTCTTTGCGTCAGTGCTCATGACGACATCAAGAGGTTTGCCAAAGGAATAAAAAAGCGCCGTATAGTATCTATCTGAAGCCGCGGCGACCGTTATATCGCTGAATTTCTCGGTTCCATCTAGATCGTCATCTTCAAGTATGCTGAGTTTATCGTCTGCGTGCATCAAAAGCGCGCCGTGGATAGTGTAGTTGTCTACCGAAATATTTGGTCTAAAGCCTGGAGTGATGAAATATTCGACATTTTTGCTTAAATTTACCTCGACTTCGTATCTGCCATCAGGGTAAAAAGTTATCTTTTTTGTTACGCTAAGCCCGTCTAAATTTTGTGTCAAATTTATAGTCTTTGCGCCGCTAGATGCGTCAAGCTCGCTAATATCGGCAGTATAGCTCACCCTAAAGGCTTGATCGTTTATCGCCGCATCGCTAAATCTCATTTCAAGCGGCAAAGGCGAAATGCCGGTAAGTTCGGTTTTGTTTCCGTCTGCGGTCTCGTATTTCTTCTCGGTCAAATAAAATTTACTGATGCGCCCCAGCTCATCTATCTGCGCCTCGTAGTTTTGGCCTTTTATTTTGGCTAAAATTTTAGTATTTTGGCTAGGATCGGTGTTTGCGGTGACATTTGCGCTTTGTGAAGAGGGAGTGGCGTTTGAGCTATTTTGTGCGACATTTACGCTGCGGTTTTGCTCGATAGGCATACTCTTTGGGATAAAAAAATAATCGTAAGCTATAAAAAATAAAAATGATAAAAGAGTTGCGATTAGAACTCTTTTTTGAGTTGATAATTTATCCATTTTTAACGTTTTTCCTTTAATGAATCTAAAACTTTTATGACATAAAATTTGCTATTTTTACAAGGAACGAACCAAAAATCTATATTTGAAAATTCCATCCGTTTAAATATAGAAAAAGAGCCGAATCTCTTGCGGATCACCGGGTAGTCTATACCGCCTTTGAACAGTTGATTGCACCTTAGAATTCTCGCGAGCGTAGCCAAAAGGGCGGAAAAAATATCGTTATTTTTAAATTCCCAAACTGCATACTCGGAGCAAGTAGGATAGTAACGACAAGATTTCGGTAAAATTTTGGAGATGTAGTTTTGATAAAATTTTATACAAGAAAGCGCAAAATTCTTCATTTTAGACATCCCAGTTTTTTGAGCGACCAACGCAGATTTTTATGAATTTTGTCAAAAGAAATTTCGATAAGTCCGTACTTGGCTACCATGATATATATACCGTCTTCAAGCTCATCGCAAACCTCTAAAAAAGCGGCTCTTAAGAGCCTTTTGGCCCTATTTCTTACGACCGCTTTCCCTACTTTTTTACTAGCTACTACCGCTAACTTATTTTCACTTGAAGGTTTATAAAAAAGCACGCAGGCGTCACAATGCCATTTTTTCGCCTCTTTATAAACCGATGAGAATTCCCTTGAGTCTTTTAAAGGCTCAAAACGGGCTAAGCCGCCAATCTTTTTCTACCTTTTGCACGTCTAGCGTTTATGACCTTGCGACCGTTTTTAGTTTTCATCCTTAAGCGAAAACCATGGGTTCGTTTTTTAGGTGTTTTATGAGGCTGATAAGTCCTTTTCATCTCTTTCCTTAAAGTTAATGTAAAGTTGTGATTTTAGCAAAGCTATACTTAAATTCCTTTGAATAGCTGACGGACACGAGAAACATAATTTAAATTTTAAGCAAATTCAACTATAATACAAAATGAAAATTTCGCAGCGACAAGAAGCATTAAAAAAGCTATATTTCTTAAAAGCCGTAGGGTATAAATTTATAAATGAAAATTTCATAAATTTATATCAAAGTGGCGAATTTAGCGATCTAAACGAGCTAAATAAACAAATTTCACACTGCGCGCTTTGCACTCTTAGAAAAACGGCAAATCGCACTATTTTGGGATTAGGAGACAAAAGCAGCAAAGTGATGTTCGTATCTTTAGCGCCCAGCATAAGCGAGGATCAAGAGGGCGAGCATCTTTGCGGTATGGCGGGAGTGAAGCTTTGCGAGATGATATATAATTCTTTGGGGCTTAGAAAGGGAGAATTTTACATCAGTTCGATCCTACGCTGTAAATTTTTACCAAGTGAGACTCAAAATGCGGCCATAAACGAATGCTTCGAGCTTTGCAGGCCGTATCTGCTCGAAGAAATAAGACTGCTTAAGCCAAAAGTCATCGTGGCCTTAGGCGAGCAGGTTTTTTTAAATTTATACCCCGAGAGCCTTTTAAAAAACAGCTTCGAGAGTATACGCGGTAGTGTCTTGAAATTTGGCGATATATCGGTGATGCCGACGTATTCGCATGCGTGGCTGATGAAAAATCCGAGCTTTGAGTCCGTGTTTTTAGACGATCTAAGAAAGATCAAAGGAGTGATATGAGAAAAATTTTTATTATATTTTTTACGTTTTTTATCTGCCTGTACGCAAAGGAGCAAACCCTATCAAATATACCTCCTGCAAGCATCGAATATATAAATTTAGAGCCTGAATTTTGCGATGAAGCATGCTTAAAAGAGCTGGTAAGCGAAAATTTGCTGGCTAGCTTCATGGCGCGCTTCGAGCCTACTAAGACCACAAATAGCGAACTTTTGAGCCTTTATAACGAGCTTAACGGTAAATTTACGCCTCAAACGCCACAAGGTGCGAACAAAATCGCCGTGATAATCCCGCAAAAAACCATAAAATCATACACGTCTGTCGTTACGAATTCGCTGATATCTTATGTAGCGAGCACGAATGCCAAGGTAGAGCTCAAATTTATAATGAGTGGCGACGAGAGCGCGCAAAACATCACAAACGCCATAAATACGGCGCGCGATCAAAATATCAGCTACTTTATCGCGCCATTTACGCCAAGCGGCGTGAGAGTGCTAGATCAAAACATAGCAGGTAACGAACTAGCTTACGTCCCTAGCGTGCACGCCTCGCTCGTAAGCTATGCAAAGCCAAATATCATATTTGGTGGCATCGACTATCAAGCGCAGATAGCGGCTCTACTTAAAATTTCAAATGACAAGGTCGCGGCATTTAGCGATGCAAGCGGGCTTGGCGAGACATTAAACGAATACGTCAGAAAGCTTAGCGCAAGCGAAATTTACGAGGTGCAAGTAGCGGGCAAAGAGCTGAAGCTAGACGGCTATCTAAGCAAAAAGTCTAAATTTGACGGCTCTAGCGTATTTTTAAATCTGCCCGTCATCAAAGCCTCCCTCGTCGCGACACAGATGAGAGGCTACCAGATAACGCCGTTTGCACTGCTTAGCACGCAGATAAACTACATACCAAACATCTTTGGCGCTATCGCACAGCGAGACAGGCAAAATTTATACATCGCAAACTCGGTAAATCCTCAAAACGATCAGCTAGTCGCCACGAACGCGCTTTTTGACGTAGATTTAAGATACAGTCAAATAGGCTATTCTTGCAGCGTCGGGCTTGATTATATATATTCAAATTTCATCGATCCCTCGCACAAGAGGCTATTTAGCGAAAATTTGGTCGGCTCGCAGATCGTTTATGACATCAAATTATTTGAAGCAAAAGGCGAAAATTTCACGCCTTTAGAGCCGGTAGCTCAAGACTTGGATCCAGCAGCCAGAGATCTAAAAAACGACACCAACTCCTCGCTCATACGACAAGGTCTAGAGTGATCTAGGCAAGCGACCGTGATATCGGCGGCAAAGATCAGCTCGCTCGAGACTTCATTTTCTTTAGCTATCCTGAATATCTCTTGTCTTAGCACGAGCGAAGCCTTTTTGATCTCTTTTGCGCTCGTTTTTACCTCGAGCATGTCGCCCAGGACAGCCGGCTTTATAAATTTCGCATTTATGCCGGTCACCACGAAATAGCAGCTTGGCGAAAAGACGTCCAGCTTCGAGTCAAAAAGCATCTCGCTACGCGCTCGCTCGCAAAATTTTATATAGTTTGCGTGATAGACGATGCCGCCAGCATCGGTATCCTCGTAATAAACTCGTATTTTCATCTCACTTCCTAAATCAATTTTTTTCGCCCCTAGCTCCCCTTGTCGTCATCAATGACTGCTCGTAAAACATAAGGAGCGTGACCGAGACGCCTACGCCAAGAGCTAGAGATATGCAGACCGTAGCTAGCGCGTTGTCAAAAAATATCATCAAATATGTCGTTTTTTGGCCTATGTCCGTGCTCTTTATAAACCAAAGCAGTGCCAAAATGCTTTTATAGGCATAGATGCCAGGTATCATCGGCAAAAGCGCGGGAAACGCGATGATCTCGGCAGGCACTTTAAGCCTCTTGGCAAAATACATCCCCAAAACGCCTATCAAAAATGAGGCCAGCAAGGTAGCCACCGAGATGCTGAAAATTTCAGTTTGTATCATCAAATACCTGCTAGAGTGCGCGATAGCCGCCAGTAGCGCCGAAAAAGCCAGCGTCCTTTTTGGAGGCGAGCTGGCATACGCAAAGCCAAATCCGGCTACCGCCGCAAACGCCGCATCGACCATCGTCAAAAAAAATAGCTCAAACATTTAAAAGCCCTAAATTTGAGATCGCAAGCGTCATATAAACGCCAATAGCTATGCAGATGATGAGAAGCCCGGTATTTAGGCCTCTGCTGACACCGACTAAAATATTTTCGTTTAGTATGTCAAATACGGAATTTATGAGATGAACGCCCGGCATCAAAAACAAAATACTAGAGCCTATGGCGACGTCCGGCGTGCTCGTGATACCGTAATAAACGCCGATATAAGCGATAAACGAGGAGATGAAAGAGACGATTATGTATTGAAATTTCAAATTTATCTTAAATTTCGTCAAGACAAAGCGCAGGTAAAAGCCGACCAGCGTAGCTACAAAAACGCAGCCCACAGAGCCGACATCGCCCTCAAATAGCCTACAAAAGGCGGCATTTGCGAGGCTTATAAATAAAAGCGTCTTGTAAAAGCCATTGTTTTTAGAATTTATTATCTCGTTAAAATGCCTTCTCGCCTCGCTCAAATTTATCTTTTCGTCGTAAATTTGCCAGCTGAGCGCGCTCAGTTCGGAGATGAGATTAAAGCTGATAGGCGATGCGACGCTGGATTTTACGTATGTGCGGCGGATCGAGTTGTCATGCGGGTCAAGGACGCTGATGATGAAGTGCTTGACAAATATCGTCAGACTGACATCATAACCATAAGCCCTCGCAATACGAGTCACGCAGCGCTGTATCCTCGCTGTATAGGTGCCTACGCTTAGCATCTTTGCCGCATAGTCTATCAAAAAGTCGGCGATCTCTTGGATATCAGGCCTTTGCATATCCTAAGCCTCCTTCAAACCTCGCTCTTTTGGGCTACGCCCGATAAATTTAAAGAAAAACAAAAACAGCTGTGCGAGCATCATGATCTTCATCACGTATTCGCTCGTTTTATGCACGCTTCTAAACTCATCAGTCGCGGTCGCCGCCTCGCCAAGGCCTTGAGCGTGCAAAATATAGCTCGTGAAATAAAACACGAAAGCAAGCGCTAGGGCTAAATTTATAAAGCTTAGAGCAAAGGCCGAGATCCTCACGTGCACGCATTCCTCGCCCTTTAGCCCAAACGCGTCGAATATAAACGCAAATACGCTCACCGCGAGCAAAACGTAATTGTATTTAAGAAAAATTTGCGTCATCAAAACGCCGCTTTGAAAGTGCGTGAGCACACCCTCGCCTATGAAATTTTGCGGGAAAAACACCACCGGAGCCACAAACGCTCCCAGCGCGATCTCTATGCCAATAAGCGCGGCGATCAAAAACAAATATACCTTTTTCATATCTCTTTTATCTCCTTTTTGGTTTTTATCTCAAGCTTCGTAAATTTTAGGAAAAATACGAACGCCTGTAAAAATATCATGAATTTTAGCACAGCTTCGCCTATTTTGTAAGCACTGTAAAATTCTCTGCCAAACACATACTGAGTGCCAAAATGCCGGGCGTTTGAGACAAAAAATATAGCCAGCGCCAAATTTAAAAACAAAACAAACGATAGTCCGGAAAATTTGCCTCTTTTTATCAAAAATAGCTCGCAAATGATAACAAAAACGCTTATGCCCACAAGCAAATATTTAAACTGCAAAAACAAGGCGTTACCGCCGGTGCCGATGAGATAATACAAGCTAAATACCGCCGGATGGACCACAAAAAGCACGCAAAGCTCGACGCCTATCAAAACGGCAAGCGAAAAAAGATATATGCCTATCAACCCTGTCCTTTTTTTAAATTTAACGCCAGTTTTGCCGTAAACCCTCTATCAAATCCAGCCAAATCTTGATAAAATTTCGCCTCAAAGCCATTAAATTTAAGCGCCTTTTCAAGCGAGCTTTTTTGATCATACCCCATTTCGCAGGCGAGATTTTTTACGCGGCGGTTGCGCGCTAGCAAAATGATATTTTTTAAAATTTCATCGCCCGTCAATCCACCAAAAAGTGCGTTATGCGGCTCGTTTAGCACGAATTTATCGAGCTTATAATCTTGCGCGATGTAAGGCGGGTTTGAGACTAGCAGGTCAAATTCGCCGCTTACGTCATCTAAATAAGCGCATTTTATAAATTCTATCCTGTCCACGACGCCAAATTTTGCGGCGTTTTCGCGGGCTAGATCGAGTGCGGTTTCGTTGATATCGGTCGCAGTGATCTTGGCGGGAGAATTTAGCGCGATACAAATACTGATTATCCCGCTTCCAGTGCCGATCTCGGCGACACGCGCAGCGGGCAAATTTACCAAAATTTCAAGCGATTTATCGACTAAAATTTCAGTCTCAGGACGCGGGATCAAAACGCCCTTTCGCACGCTAAAATTTAGCCCGTAAAAGTCCGCCTTGGAGGTGATGTATTCAAGCGGTTCGTATTCGCAAAATCGCCGAACGAGCGCAAAATAGCCGCTCTCATCAGCTAGATCCGCGCTCAAATTTAAAAATATCCACTCCGCGCTCATGCCCAAATGGTGCATCAAAAGTAGCTTTGCCACTTTGCGCGGACTTTCGCAGACCGCTGAAATTTGCGTGCTCGCCTCTTTTAACGCCGCTTCAATCTTCACTTTCCAGCTCGCTTATGCGCTCAAAAAGGCTCGGGTGGCTGTGATAGACGAAGGCGTAGAGCGGGTGAGCCTTTGGAAACGCCTTGTTTTCGCTGCCAAGCTTTTTAAGAGCGCTTATCATATCCGTACGACTTTTCACTCCCGCGCCAAATTTGTCCGCGCCAAACTCATTATGGCGGCTGATCGCGGAGATGACGGGCGAGAAAACGAAGCTAAAAATCGGTGAGAAAAGCACGAGAAAAACGATGATCGCACCGCCGTTTGGGCTGAGTCCAAGCGCGCTATACGCGGCGTTTGGGATGTTGCCAGAGAGCGCGAAAAGCAAAAACAACATCACCGCGCTTACGGCTATCATTTTAAAGATGTCTTTGTGCTTAAAATGCCCCAGCTCATGCCCCAAAACCGCGATGATCTCACTTTGCGTGAGCTTGCTAACCAGCATATCAAAGAGCACCACGCGCTTCGTCGCTCCAAACCCGCCAAAATAGGCGTTTAGGCGGTTGTCGCGCTTACTCGCGTCGATCGTGAAAACTCCGCTGCTTTTAAAGCCACACTCAATTAGAAGCCCTTCGATAGAGCTTTTTAGCTCGCCATCTTCCAGCGGTTTCATCTTATTAAACAGCGGTGCGATGACGGTCGGGTAGATCAAATTTATGACGATGATAACGGCAAAGCTGAGCACAAACGCCCAAAACCACCAAAACTCGCCCAAAAATCCGATACAAAGCAGCACGACCCAGACAAAAAGCGAGCCAAAAACGAGCGTGAGGGCAAGCGACTTGACAAGGTCGAGTACGAAAATTTTAGGCGTCGTGTTTGAAAAGCCAAGCCGCCTGTCTTTCACAAACGTTTCGTAAATGCTAAGCGGTAGCTCAAGCAATGACGAGATCACCAAAAAGCTCATCACGAAAATAATATTTTCGCCAATACCGCCCGTTTTGACGACGAGCGAATTTAAAAATTTTAGCCCGTAGCCTGCCCATATCGTAAAGATAACGGCGTGATAAACGAGGCTGGCGATCTCATATTTTTGATTTACGACCGCCACGTGTGCGGCGTTTTCGTATTCGTCCTGCGAGAGCACGACCGCTGGCTTTTTAGCTTCGTTTTGCACGAAATTTATCTGCAAAACCGCAAGATAAATTTTAACGAACACATATAAAAAATAAATTCCAAGCAGATAAATCATCATTTTCCTTAAATGTTATATAAGCTAAAACATCCGTAGTCCGTGCGTACGGCTAAATTTTTATCTATAAATTTTGCCTCGCAGCTTTTTACGATGTGTTCGATCTCAAATTCGCACACGTTTTGGCTAGCTAGATCGACGAGATACGCCATGTTATAGTCGATCATCACAAGCTTCGTTCGCTCGTCATTTACGCAAATTTTTCTCGCTTCGCCGCACTCTTTTTGCCAGCCAAATTTAAGCTCGCGACCGTTTGAAAGCTCGAAGCAATGCACTTTGCCGCGGTAATATTCTCTGGCGACGAGCGTCTTGTCGTTTAAAAAGCAAATTTGATCCAAAACGTCAAATTTGCCTTCAATAACGTTTAAAATTTCGCCGTTTGCACCTAAAATTTTGATCTCTCCCTCCGCCGTGTGAAGTGCGAGCCGATCGTCATCAAACGCCGCACAAAGCGGGGCTTTGCCTTTGATCGGGGTAGTTTTAAACTCGCCAAAATTTAAGATCCGCTCCCCGTCCGTCACGAAAATTTTACCGCTCGCTCCAAACGCCACCTTGCTCTTGCCCTTGCAAACGAAGCTGTAAAAGTTGTCCGAGTCACACAAATTTAGCTCGTTTGAAAGATTTGTAAATTCGCCCGTTCGCGGGTCAAATTTATAGATAACGTGATCGAGGTCTAGGATCAAATTTTCGCCCGCTCGCGCCGCTTCCCACGCAAGAATTTCTGGCAAAACGATTTGCTCTTTTATGCGTCCGTCTTTATCAAGTGCGAGCAAAAAGTCCTTTTCATCATCATCTTTTTGATCGCCGCATTTATAGACGAACATGCTCTCACCGACGCTCTCAAACGCCAACGCACCCGAGTAGCCGCCGCCTATATAAACATGCAAGCACACCTGAGCGAAATTTGCGTTTTCATCACGCAAAACGTAGCCCTTTTTGAGCGTCTCCCACTCCTTTTTGATGCGGGCTTTTTGCGCCTCTTCGGGACTTACAAATTCCTTTTTATTTTCTCTCATTTTGCCGTTTTTCGTGCTTTGCGATACGAGCAAATTCCCGCTTACTTTGAAATTTATCTCATCGCCATTTGCGAAATTTACAAACTTTCTCATCGATGCCTACTTTAAAAAATTATCATAAAAACTGCTTATGAAAATGACTAAAATGATAAACGGAATGACGTATTTTACGTACCAAAACCAAAAATTTATCACCTTTATATGGCGCTCGCTACCTTGTAAAATTTCGCGTTTGGCCTCGTCTTTTAGCACCCAGCCCACAAATATCGCACATCCCAGCGAAGTCAGCACGAAAAATATCGTCGCGCTGATAGCGTCATATGCGTCAAATATATTTTTGCCAAAGATCGTGACGTCGCTTAGTAGATTTGTCGCCATCAAGGACGGTAGGTTGCCAAGCACGAATATTCCTCCAAGCACGGCAAATATCGCCTTTTTGCGCGTAAATTTAAATTTCTCCTGAAGTGTCGTGATAAGCACCTCGTATATCGGCAGCGACGTAGTTAGCGCGGCTATCATCAAAAGCGTGAAAAACGCCACGGCAAAAAATTCACCCGCCCACATATGCGAGAAGACTATCGGCAAGCTCTTAAAAACGAGGCTTGGACCGCTGTCAGGCGAAACGCCAAAGCTAAATAGCGACGGAAATATCATAAATCCCGCCAGCACCGCGATAGCCGTATTCAAAACGCCCGTTATAACTGAAATTTTAACCAGCGCCTCATCCTTTTTGACAAAGCTTGAGAGCGTGATCATCACGCCAAAACCAAGCGAAAGCGCGAAAAAGACCTGCCCCAAAACGTCGATGAAAAGCTTCATATTTATCTTTGAAAAATCAGGCGTCAAGTAAAATTTCACGCCCTGTGCCGCGCCTTCAAGCGAGAGGTTTTTCGCCACCATCATCAGCATCAGCAAAAACAAAAGCGGCATGAGGTATTTTGCGGCTTTTTCGATGCCGTTTACCGCGCCTTGCACAAGGATTATGTAGTTGACAAGCACGAAAACAAGGGTCGCAAAGCTGATAGCAAGCGGGTTATTAACGATATTTTGTTCGTAAAATTCGCTCGTTACGTTAAAGCTCACGATATTTGAGAGGTCAAACATCCCGAACAATATCTGCGCGATGTAGTTTAGCACCCAGCCGCCGATGACCATGTAATAAGCCATGATGCCAAACGCGCCAAGAAGGCTCATATAGCCCACACTTTGCCAAAATTTATGTATCTTTTTGCCGCCCACTTCGCCACTAAAGGCATCGACGACATTGACTTTCAGGCGCCTACCGATGGCGTTTTCCACGAGGATCATCGGTATGCCAATCACGATCATCGCCACGCAAAAAACGAGCACATACGCCCCGCCGCCGTTTTGACCGACCAGATATGGAAACCGCCAAGTCGCGCCAAATCCCACCGTCGCACCGGCGACCGCCAAAATATACGTGAGCCTCGAACTCCAACTTTGTCTTTTTTTCAAATTTTTGCCTTTATCTGCGAATTTAAGAGAGGATTTTACCTAATGTGGGTTTAAATTTAGCAACGAATTTGATAAATTTGAAGAAAATTTTGAAATTTATGGAGATTTACAGACAGCCCGCACGCCACTGTGTCGAATTTAATAAAGAAGCAAATTTTATGGCTCTATTATAATAAATCATTGATGCTTGCTTCGCAAACCTTGCTCGCTCCGCAAAACACCGAACATATAGCACGATTTTCGCGTTCAGCCTGTGGCTTCTCTGAAAATCGGCGGTGATAGCGTCGCTTCACAAGATTTGACTTCGCTTTGAAATATGAAAGTCAATGAAATATTTTAACAGAGCCAATTTTATATCTACTTGTTGCAAAAAGCCTAAATTTAAATTTAGGAGCTATAATCTGCGAAATTTAACAAAGGAGACGAAATGAAAACACTTATCATCGCAGCGCACCCCGACATCGCGCATTCAAGGGTCAATAAAAACTGGCTAAACGCCGCTAAAAAGGACGGGAATTTCGTCATTCATGAAATTTACAAAGAGTATCCAAACTGGCAGATCGACGTGAAAGAGGAGCAAGAACTACTCGAAAAATTCGAGTGCGTCGTGTTTGAGTTCCCGCTTTACTGGTATAGCTACCCGCCGCTTTTGAAAAAATATTTCGACGACGTGTTCGCCTACGGCTGGGCCTATGGCAGCAAAGGCAAGGCGCTAAACGGCAAGAAATTCACCCTCGCCGTCTCGGTAGGCGACGATGAGCATGAGTATTCCAAAGACGGTCATATCGGATTTAGCATCGAGGAGGTCGTCACGCCGTTTAAATCAGCAGTAAATTTCGTCGGTGCGAAGCTGCTTCCTAGCTTTTTCGCGTTTGGCTTTTCGATAGATCCAAGCGACGAGCTCGTGGAAAACAGCACGAAAGAGTATATGAAATTCCTACGCGATCTTTCGTTTAGCTAATTTTCAGCCAAAGGGCATATGGCTGTTATCGTATGTGGTCCCAAAAGCCACTAGGGCAGCAAGTAAAGCGCAAATTTTAAAATTTAGGCTATCAAGGAGTGGTCAAATTTTTTATCAGCTCGCAGGCAGGCTGCAACCCAGCATCACATGCCCTAGTAAAATACCTGCGCGCCTCTTTCTCGTTCTTTGGCTCGTTTATGCCCTGCAGGTAATAAAGTCCCAGCGAAAGCGCCGCCTGTGGGTATTCGAGGCTATCAGAGAGCTGCCAAAGCTGCTTTGCTCTACCCACATCCTGCGCCGTGCCGCGCCCGGTCATATAAAGCAGTCCCAAGCGGTAGCTAGCAAGCCCTCTTACCTTTGGCTTTTGCGATTTGACTGCACGCTCATAAAGCTCGAGTGCGCCTTTGACGTCCTGTCTGGCGCACTGCCCCTTTTCTTTCATCCAGCCGTAGTTAAAAAGCGCATCAGGATAGCCTGCGTCCGCTAGCTCCTTATATATCCGCTCGGCGCTCTCACACTCGCCTTTGTTGAAAGCCTCGACCGCTTGCATAAATTTTTGCGTCTCATCGTGATCGCTTGCGTTTAAGACGAATGCACAAAACAAAAATATCAAAATTCCCCTCATTTTGGCTCCTTTTATATCAAATTTTATCCGCTCTAGCCGTCTGATCTCGCTTCGTTTCGGCAGGCCTCTTTCATAAAGCTCTTTATACTCCACGCTTCGCTAAAAAATTTCACACTAAAATATAGCGGCAGCAAAGATATCGAGCTATAGCGAGCGAACATAACGATCGTCAAGGCGGACGAAACGGCTAGTAAAAGGCCAATAATCAGGCAAAATTTAAGCATATTTTCAGTCCCAAGCCTGCGCTCCATCGCCGCCATCGGCCTATCCACGAGCGAGCCACTGCCAGTAGCGCATAGCCTTGAGACGCTAACGAGGCGATTTATCGCACCTTCTTTTACATACGCCACGCGCAAAGTGTCGTCCTCGCCGCTGAAATACACACTCATCTCGTCCGCCCCGTCGTCAAAATACCCCACGATCTTCACATCCTCCAGCCAAAAGACCGCCATAAATTTTACACCTAAATTTTGCTTCGTGATGAGATTTTTGACCTTGCCTGTTTTAAAAAATATCTTTGCCACCTAAGCTCCAAATCCTTCGGCGATTTCAAGTACTTCAAAGTATTCGTTTTCTAAATTTTCAAGCTCTTTTTTTGCCGTTTCAAGGTCATTATAAAGTGCAGTGAGCCCCATTTTTTGATAAATTTTAGGATCGCTTAAAGCCGCGTTAAGCTCGGCTATTTTGCCTTCTAAATTTGCGATTTTTTCTGGATGAAATTCTAAAATTTGCGTTTGTTTGTAGCTTAGTTTTGCGGCGGTTTTGCTCTTTTGCTTCGTGCCGCCCTCGCTTAAATTTAGCTCGCTTTCAAATTTAGCTAGCTCGCTTAGCTCGTCTTCTAGCTCCAAATAAACGCTGTATCCTTGGTGCAAGACGTCAATATTCGTGCCTTCAAAAGCCCAAAGCTTGTGCGCGATCTTATCGACGAAGTAGCGGTCGTGACTCACGAGCAAGATCGCCCCAGTGAAGCTTTGCAAGTAGTCCTCTAAAATGTTGATGGTCGCGATGTCAAGATCGTTTGTGGGCTCGTCAAGCACGAGCATGTCGTATTCTTTGGTAAAAAGTAGCGCGAGCGCGACGCGGTTTTTCTCGCCGCCACTTAGCACGCCGATAGGCTTATCAAGAAATTCTTTTGGAAAAAGGAAATTTTTAAGATAGCCAAAAACGTGCATATTTCGCCCGCGCACCATCACGTGATCGCCGCCGTTTGGGCAAAAGGTCTCAATGAGGCTCTTTTCGTCATTTAGCGCACTTCGCGACTGGTCAAAATACCCCACGCGCACGTCTCCACGCTTTATCTCGCCACCGCTCGCGCTCTCAAATCCAAGCAAAATTTTAAGTAGCGTGCTCTTGCCGCTGCCGTTTCGTCCGACGATAGCGATGCGCTCGCCTTGTAGCACGCGCGCGTCAAATTTTTCAAAAAGCAGCTTGCCACCGATATTTTTACTTAAATTTTTGATCTCAAAGAGCATTTTTTTACGATTCGTGCTTTGCGTCTGGTTGAAATTTTTACTTGCGCGTTCAAGCTCCAGCCTCACACGGCGGATCGCGCCCGGATTTTTCTTGGCCTCCTCGCGCATGGCTAGCACTCGCTCCTTGCGCCCTTCGTTGCGTTTTAGACGAGCTTTCACGCCTCGGCGTAGCCACTCCTCCTCGCTTTTTAGCTGTTTTAGCAGCGTCTCGTGCGACTTGGCAAGGCTTTCTAAAAGCTCTTGCTTCCTAGCCAGATAGTTCGCGTATCCGCCCTCAAAGCTGCGCATTTGCGCCTCCTCTATCTCGACCGTGCGCGTGGCTAAAACGTCGATGAAATAGCGATCGTGACTGATGAAAACTATCGTCTGGCGCGAGCTTTTAAGCATCTCTTCAAGAAATTTCACCATATAAACGTCAAGGTGATTCGTCGGCTCGTCAAGCAGCAGCACGTCAGGGTGCTTTAAGATGAGCGCGCCAAGCGCCACGCGGCGGATCTCGCCCCCGCTAAGCGAGCAAACCGCCCTGTTTTCATACTCTTTTAGCTTAAATTTTTCCAGCACCCGCTCGATCTTTCGCTCGATGTCCCAGCCCTCTTTTGCTTCGATAAATTTTACCAGCTCATCTGAATGCGCGTGAAGCTCCTTGTTTTCGGGCTGGGCGGCTAGTTTTTCAAGGACGGCGGCGTATTGCTCTCTTGCGTCAAAAATTTCTTTTAGCTCGCGGTTCATCGCCTCTTTGACGCTTAAATTTTCGTCAAATTTTGGCGTTTGAGCGAGCATCGCGACGCTGATATTATTTTGCGTTATGACCCGCCCGCTATCAGGCTCGTAAGCCCTGCATAAAATTTTCATCAGAGTGCTTTTGCCACCGCCGTTTTTACCCACGATCGCGATACGCTCGCGCTCATTTACGCTAAAATTTACCTCGTTTAAAATTTCATTTGCACCGAATTTTTTGCTGACTTCTATGAGATCGATGAGTGCCATAGATTTTCCTTAAAATAAAATTATGATTTTAACAAAAACAAAATTTATCTAGCTTGAAAATTACGGTGTGGATCGCCCGAGCTGGCTAAATTTGCATATTTTTTGCTAAAATACGCTTTTTAAAGGCGATTTATGAACTTATCTCTTAAAAAACTCACCGTGCCGATATTCATCGATCTATTTTTGCACTTCATCACGCTCATCATGAACACTTACATGGTTGCAAAAGTGAGCATACATCTAGTCGGAGCGATGGGTGCTGGCAACGAAGTGATGGATCTTTTTATCACGATATTTAACTTCCTTAGCGTGGGCTGCTCCGTAGTGGTAGCGCAGGCTCTGGGTGCGCGAAACAACAACCTAGCAAAGTGCGTCATACACGCGAGCCTGACATTTAACACTATCATCGGCATCATCTCGGCCAGCGTCATTTACTTTTTCGGATATGAAATTTTGGAGCTTTTGCAAGTGCCGCAGCAGCTTAGAGGAGACAGCTTTAGCTATTTGCATATACTTGGCATCGCGCTCGCATTTGACGGCATCGGCATGGTACTAGCCGCCGTCCTTCGCGTGTATAACCTAGCGACCGCCGTCATGCTCGTATCGCTTTTAATGAACGTCATCACGCTTTTTGGCAACGCAGTCGCGCTATTTGGCTGGTTTGGACTGGCTAACTACGGGCTTTACGGCGTCGGGCTCTCCACGCTCATCGGACGCCTCATCGGGGTTTTTGTCCTGCTTTGGATACTCGTGCGTGTGGCGAAAGTTAGAATTTATATCAAGATGTTGTTTAGCTTGCCGTTTAACATCTTAAAGAAAATTTTATCGGTCGGGCTACCGAGTGCTGGTGAAAATTTACTCTGGACGACGCAATATCTAGTCGCTTTTAGCTTCATCGCGAGCATGGGCGAGGCGAGCCTGAACGTGCAAACCATTTACTTTCAGATCACGCTTCTCATCTTACTTTGCGGAGCGAGCATAAGTGTCGCCAACGAAGTCATCGTCGGACACCTCGTGGGTGCGATGAAATTTGACGAGGCATACACGCGTACGTTTCATGCGCTAAGGCTCGGCCTCATCACCACTCTCGTGGTCGTGCTGGTAGCATATTTTGCGAAATTTGAGATCATGCAGCGGCTAAATTTGACCCCCGAGCTTCAAAAGGTCATACTCCCGCTTTTCACGCTCTCCATCGTGCTAGAAACCGGCCGCACCTTTAATGTCGTCATCGTAAATGCCCTGCGCGCGAGTGGAGACGCGAAATTCCCGCTGATGACGGGCTTTATCTTCATGTGGGGGCTTAGCTTGCCGCTTGGATATTTTTTAGGCATACACCTAGGATACGGCATTGTGGGCGTTTGGGTCGGATTTGTCGCGGACGAGTGGCTACGAGGGCTCGTCAATACCTGGCGGTGGCGAAGCCGAAAATGGCAGTCAAAAAGGCTTGTGTGATTGTTCGGTTTTAAATTCATACAAAAACCAAAGCCGCCAAAACCCGCCAGCAAAAAGGTACAGGTAAATTTTAACGGACTGGCGGTGGCGCTAAATTTTAAAAAGGGAGTGAAAAACTTTCGGCTCAAAGTCGCTAAAAGTGGCGAGATCTCGCTCTCGATGCCATTTTATGCCACGCAAAAATCGGGCTTTGAGTTTTTGGTCAAGCACGCAGGCTGGCTCGCCATGACGCACGCAAAAATTTTAGCGAATTTACCAAAAGAGGACGAATTTAGACTGCTTGGCAAAATTTATCGCATTAAAATAGACGCGAATTTAAAGGATATAAATTTGGCCAAATTTGACGGCGAGATCCACGCGCCAAATTTCAAAGCGCTTGAAATTTACAAAAAAGCCGTAGCAAAGCAAATTTTTACCGAATTTATCTATAAATTCACACCTGTCATCAACCGTAAGATAAATCGCCTCACGATCCGCAAAATGCAGACTCGCTGGGGCAGCTGCAACCACAAAAAAGGCTACATAAACCTCAGCCTAAACCTCATCGAAAAAGCTCCCGAACTAGTCGAATACGTCGTGTTGCACGAGATGACGCATCTCATTTTCCCACATCATCAAAAGAGCTTTTATGAATTTATAGCGGACATCATGCCCGATCGCAAGGTAAGAGAGCTCGCACTAAACGGCAAATAGATACTCTTGCGCTTTGTCAAGTAAAATATAATCTTAAATATGCTAAAATCACGTATTTTAAATTTTAATTAAGGAATTTTAATGAAAAAAACGTTGTTACTATTTGTTGTCGCGCTATGCGCTTTTGGCGGCGATTTTGAGGACGGACTCGAGGCTTATGCCAAGGCTGACTTCAAAACGGCATTTGATAAATTCAGCATCGCTTGCGAAGCCAATAACGGCGACGCATGCACCAAGCTTGGCTCGATGTATTATTTTTCAAGAGGCGTCAAAGCCGATAAGCAAAAGGCTTTCGAGCTATTTACCAAAGCGTGCGATGCAAATTCCAAAGATGGCTGTTCAAGTCTGGGCGGAATGTATAAAAAAGGCGAGAGCGTAAGCGCCGATGCACAAAAAGCGCAAGAGCTTTTCGAGAAGGCTTGCGAGCTGAAAGAAGGATATTCTTGCTCGGTAGCGGGGTCTTATTATCTTGAAAAGCAAACTCCGGAAGGCTTTAAAAAAGCAAAAGAATTTTTTGATAAATCTTGCAGCCTAGGCGACAAGATGGGTTGCCAGTTCGCAGGCGATCTAAGACGCTCAAAAAGGCTGTGATCCTAAATTTGCCGCTTTAATTGGCGGCAAATTCTACCTTTCTACGCGGCTGCCTTTGAAGCGGCTTTATCCTTTTGATTTTTGCCCCATTGAGTCATGAATACAAAAAAGTATATCGCTGTGCCTATCATATAGCCTACATATTCGTTTGGTATGACGGAGTATCTGGCGCAGATATTTGGCACTAGCGTCAAAGGAACGACAAGCAAAAGTAAAATGCGCTCCCAAATGCGAACCTTCGTCACGAAGTAGCCCTGAAGCACGCTCGAAAATGCAAACATCCCGATGATAGCCATGCCAAATACGAGCACGATCTCAACGGGATTACTCATCCAAACGATACCTTTTGCGTCTAGAGGATCTTTTGCATCGATACTTTCTATCAGCATCAGTTTATTATTGAAGAAAAAGGCAAACGGCAATATCGCGGTCCTTAGGTCGTAAAAAAAGCCTTGCATGCCTACGGTGACAGGGTTTGCCTTTGCAATACCTGCGGCTGCATAGGCGGCGATACCGACAGGCGGCGTATCGTCAGCTAAAATTCCAAAATAAAATACGAAAAGATGCACCGCGATGGCAGGTATCAAAAAGCCGTTTTTATGCGCTAAAAATAAAATGACCGGTGCAACGAGGCTTGATACTACGATATAGTTTGCCGTAGTCGGCAAGCCCATGCCAAGTATGAGCGACATCACGGCAGTCAGGATCAAGATAAGAATGATGTTGTTTCCGGCAAGCTGCTCCACAATATCTGAGAGCACTTGACCAAGCCCGGTCAATGATATAGAGCCGACGATAATACCGGCCAAACCGGTAGCTACCGCGATCGTAGTCATGCTTTTTGCAGCAGTCACCATCGCCCAAAATATATCGCTAAAACCGAGCAAAGTATCGTTTAGTCCGACCTTCTCGCCTGCGGCTAGCTTTTTGACCGGCTCTTGAAATATCATGATCAAAAATAAAAATCCGATCGCGTTGAACGCCGCCGAGATAGCGGACTCTTTTAGGATCAAAAGCGTATAAAGCAAGATGAGGATCGGCGTGAGATAATGAAGCCCGCTGAGGAAAATTTTAAACCTTGAGTGATATTCGCTTTGATCGATGCCTTTTAGGCCTATCTTACAGCTTTCTAAATGCACGATGAAAAATAGCGAGATATAACATGCAAATGCCGGGATGACGGCCGACATCATGACATTAGTGTAGCTCATGCCCAAAAATTCCGCTATGATGAATGCGGCTGCGCCCATGATAGGCGGCATGAGCTGTCCGTTTACGCCCGCTGCGACCTCAATAGCTCCGGCTTTCACACGAGAAAGTCCCGCTTTTTTCATTAGCGGTATCGTAAATGTACCGACAGTCACGACATTTGCAGTCGAGCTTCCCGAGACCATGCCCGTCAGTCCGCTAGCGATGACTGATGCTTTCGCCGGACCGCCTCTAAATTTACCGAGCAAAGAGAAGGCTAAATTTATGAAATATTGCCCCGCTCCGGCTCTTTCAAGTAGCGAACCAAATAAAACGAATAAATAGATGAAGCTGACGCTAACACCGATAGGAACGCCAAATATGCCCTCGGTCGTAAGAAACATATGCCCCGCAAGCTTTTCCAGACTAGCCCCTTGATGAGCGATGATATCTGGCATATAAGGGCCAAAATAATCATATATCAAAAACAAAATACAGATGATGCCAAGCGCAGGCCCGATGACGCGTCTGCCGGCTTCTATGAGGATGATGATGGCCACAAAAGCCACTATGACGTCTCTTTGCAAATAATCTCCCGGCCTTGAAGCAAGCCCGTAAAAATCGATCGCCGGATAGAGCACTACGGCAGTTCCTAAAACGCAAAGAGCTATATCGTAAAACGGCATAGAAAAATGCGCTTTTTTATGAAATTTCACAGGGTAAAGCAAAAATACGAGTGCGATCGCAAATGCAAGGTGGATAGAGCGAGAGATGTTCGTATTCATGGGAAAATACGCGATATAAAGCTGAAACACCGACCATGAAAAACATAATATCGCAATGAAATAATTATAAAAATTGTTGTTTATCTCCCTGGTTTTGACCTCTACAAACTGCTCTTCGTTTTCGTTGATATTGTTCATCTTTCCCCTTAACTAAAATTTAAAGATACCAAATTTCGCCTAATTGATATTTGTAAATTTTAAAATTTCAGGCAGGATCTCTCCTGCCAAATTTTATTTTAGTATGCCGGCCTCTTTAAACACGGCCTCTGCAGCCGGGTGAAGCGGAGCGGATAGCCCTTCTACCAGGCTCTCTTTCGTCACTGCTTTTAGCGCAGGATGAAGGGTTTTATATTCCTCGAAGTTATCGAGTATCGACTTTACGACCGCCTTTACAGCCGTATCGCTCACACTTTGATCGGCCACCAAAACGGCCTTCACACCGACACTGTTTACATCATGATCTACGCCTTCATAAGAGCCTTTTGGTATCACGCCTTTAGCAAAATACGGATACTCGGCCATCATCTTGTCGATATCGGCGCCCTCGATATTTAAAATATCTATCGGAAGCGAATTTGCCGCATCGGTGATATTTGCAGTCGGGTGTCCGACCATGAAGCTATATCCGTCTATTTTTTTATCCTTTAGCGCATGTGGGCACTCTTGGACAGTCAAAACGCCACGGTAGCCAAGCTTTGCCACGTCAAAGCCCTTGGCTGCAAATACCGCGAGCGTAGTTACCTCGTTGCCGCTGCCGGGATTGCCGACATTATACTTTTTACCGACAAGATCGCCGACATCTTTTATGCCGCTCTCTTTCGAGACCACAAACGCCAAAAGCTCCGGATATATCGAAACTACCGAGCGAAGTTTATTATCGCCCATATTTTCAAATTTTCCTTTGCCGTTATATTTGTCATACACGACGTCACTTTGCACGAAACCAAATGTGAGCTCTTTTTTGAGCACGTTATTCACGTTATAAACGGAGCCGCCTGTTGATTGGACGGAGCATTTGATATTTGGATCTTTATTTACCAAACGGCATATCGCGCCGCCTATTGGATAATACGTGCCGGTCATTCCGCCGGTGCCGATACTTACAAACTCTTTCGCGCCAAGCGTTGAAGCCAAAAGCAAACCTGCCAATACCACAGAAGTCTTTTTCATTGAAGACGCTCCTTTTGTAAAATTTTGAGTTTTTATCCTATCATAAAAAATATAAAATTTTTATTTTTCAGTTTAAATTTATATTTTTGAGTCTTAAAATTTGATAATTTTACACATTTGCCACAGGAAAAGAAGTCCTAAGTTTCAATTAATATTAAATTTTATAGCTTTTCAAAAATTATACTAAAAAGCTGGTGGATTTTGGCTAAAGACTGACAATAAAAATTTTATGGGTCAAATAGAGTAGCAAAAAATAAAGGCCATGATATCTATCTTGCATAGCTACCTCGATTGATCAAATTTTAAAAAAGCGAGATTAAATTTTAAGGCGGTTTAAATTCTAAACCGCCAAATTTCAGTCGATAAACCTCTTGGTCAAATTTGCATACGCGTCGATGCGGCGGTCGCGTAAAAAAGGCCAAATCCTGCGCACTTCTTCGCTGCGTTTCATATCCACTTCCACGATCTTGCAAAGCTCGCTCTGGCTGTCTGCACGCCAAAGCTGCTCGCCCTGCGCACCAAAGACAAAACTGTTGCCCCAAAATTTGATACCCGCCATCACGCCACTGTCATCTTTTTCAAAGCCCACGCGATTGACCGCGACGACCGGCAGTCCGTTTGCGACTGCGTGCCCGCGCTGCACAGCAACCCAGGCTTCGAGCTGGCGAGCTTTCTCCTCCTCGCTGTCGGCTTCAAACCAGCCTATCGCGGTCGGATAGATTAGGATTTTCGCCCCGCGCAGAGCCATAAGACGCGCCGCCTCGGGATACCACTGATCCCAGCAAACAAGCACCCCAAGCCGCCCCGCGCTCGTGTCGATAGGCTCAAAGCCAAGATCACCCGGCGTAAAGTAAAATTTCTCGTAAAAGCCTGGGTCGTCCGGGATGTGCATTTTGCGGTATTTGCCGGCTATGCTACCGTCTTTTTCAAAGACAAAAGCCGTGTTGTGATAAAGCCCATCGGTGCGCTTTTCAAAGAGCGAAGTAACGAGCACGACGCCGTTTGCGCGCGCCACATCCGCCCAAAATCTAACGTCCGCCTCCCACTCGCCCGCAAGGTCAAAAAAGCCCATCTCCTCGCTCTGGCAAAAATACTGCGTCTGATGTAGCTCCTGACAAACCACTAGCTGCGCTCCGCCCTGCGCCGCCTCGCGCACGAACTCCACGGTCTTTTTGGCGGTCGCCTCTTTTGAGCCGTGGAATTTTTGTTGTAAAAGCGCTATTTTCATTGTTCCTCCTTTGTTTAGTTGCCATAAAATTTACCAGTTTCATCAAAAGACGAGTGAAACTTTTTGCGAAATCAAATTTGACTAGCGAACTTCGCACCGCACGTAAAATTAGATATTTTAAGGTTCTGTTCTAAAAAGCATTAGTTTTTAAAATTTTAAACGTTCTAGCATAGTCAAATCTTATGAAGCGACACTATCGCCGCCGATTTTGAGGGAAGCTGTAAAGCTGACCGCCAAAATCGTGCTATATGTTCGGCGCTTTGTGGAGCAAGTAAGATTTGCGAAGCATTCGTTTAAGACTATCAACACTTTTCAAAGCAGAGCTTATTTTGATAAATCGCTCACGATTTTCATATCTCACACGCCCCAAACCTATCATCGCACGGGTCAAGATGCGCCGTGATCTCCCAGCTAAACCGGCTAAATTTAGCCCTTATCTCGCGCTCTAGCTCGTCTGAGACCGCGTGCGCGTCAAAGAGCGAAATATCTCGCTCAAACACCAAATGCACGCCCAAAAAGCAAGTCTCACCGCTACGCCTGGTCGCGAGATAGTGAAAGCTTAAAATCTCCTTTTTGGATTTTATCATATTTTTGATCGCTTCTATCATCGCGGGTTCAAGCGCGCGGTCAAGTAGCACGGCAAAGCTCTCTTTCATCAAATTTACCGCCGAGTGCGCGATATAGCCGCTGATAATCAGCCCCAGCACCGCATCGACTATCATTAGCCCAGTAAATTTGATAACGATGAGCGCGGCGATGACGGCTAAATTCGTGTAAAAATCGCTCTTGTAATGCAGCGCGTCGGCTCGCAGGATGAGATTGTCCGTGCGCTTTGCGACCGAGCTTAGAAACGCTATGAGCGCACCCGTGACGACGAGCGAAAAGCACATCACCCAAAGACTAGCGCCCACATCGATAGCGGCGTCATCTTGCTTAAATTTTAAAATGCTCTCGTAAAATATAAACGCTGCGATACCGATGATAAAAACGCCCTCAAACAGCGCAGCCATCGCTTCTAACTTGGTGTAGCCGAAGTTGAAATTTTCATTTGCCGCGGCGCGCGACTTTTTGAGCGCGAAAAAATTTAAAAGCGACACGATAAAATCAAGCATCGAATCGATAGCCGAGCTCATCACGGCCACCGAGCCGCTCGCGATGCCTGTGATAAATTTGATGACAGCAAGCAAAAACGCGGTCGCACCAGCTGCCATGACCGCCTTGTTCGCGCTATCGTCCGCCTTTTGACGGCTTAAATTTACATTCGTCTCGTAGTCAAATTTTTGCAAATTTAGCTCCGCTCTTTGCGCTCATTTTGCTTCATAAATTTATTTTCCGCTTCGCTTCGCTCGCTAGAAACATTTTGCTTCGCAAAAGCGTGATACTTGTTTTGACTAGAACAATGAAGAGAGCCATTTTGACGCACGAAAACGAGTGAATTTACACCGATCACTTCGCGTCCTGGCAGTGCCGCTCGCAGCCTTTCAAGCACGAGCTCGTCGTTCGCGTCGTCATACGTAGGCACGATGAGCGCGCCGTTTATAAAAATAAAATTCGCATACGTGCAGCCAAGTCGCTTGCCGCGGTAAAATTTCGCCTTTGGTAGCGGCAGCGGCACGAGCTTAAAGCCCATCGTTTCAAGCTCCGCTCTCATCGCATTTAGCGGCTCAAAATGTTCATCGCTCGGGTCATCGCAGCTAGCATACGCGATAGTGTCCGGCGAGATGAAGCGAGCGAGCGTATCGACGTGACTGTCGGTGTCATCGCCTCTAATAAAGCCGTTTTTAAGCCAGATGATGCGATCTAATCCGAATAGCTCTTTTAGCCGAGCGTCTATTTGCTCCTTGTTTAGGTGCGGGTTGCGGTTATCGTTTAGTAGGCACATCTCAGTCGTTAGCATCACGCCAGAGCCGTTAAAATCGATACTGCCGCCCTCCAAAATGAGATCAACGGGCTTTAAATTCGCACCCAAAATTTTTGCCAGCTCGCCATTTACCGCATCGTCTTTCGCGCTTTTAAATTTACCGCCCCAAGCGTTAAATTTAAAATCATAGCTCAAAATTTCGCCGCCCCGCTCCACATCGATCATCCCGTAGTCGCGTATCCACGTGTCGTCGGTGTCGATTTTGACGAGACGGGCGTTTTTAAATTTGCCAAAGCGCGCGAGGATTTGCTCGTCAGGGCAGATCAGCGCGACCTTTTGAAATGGCGTGATAGCCGCCACGAGCTGCTCATACGAAGCCAAAATTTCATCCAGATACTCGCACCAGTCCGTGCCCGCGTGCGGAAGCGATAAAAGTAAAAGCTCTTGTTTTTCCCATTCGCCAAATGCTCTCAAATTTTTCTCCTGTAAATTTTAAATATCCCGTAAATAGTAATGCCTATCCAAAAGACCTCGATCAAAAATGAGCCAAGGTTAAAATGCACCAAAAGCGAGACGGTGAGCAGCACTGCACCGGCTAAATTTAGTAGCTGATAGCTCATATGCTCGCTCGTGAGCCTACCAAGCTGCAAGAGCAAATACCCAAGCACGATGCAAATCATCCCCACAAGCCCGATAAACTGAAAAATATCCACAAATTTCCTTAAATTTAAAACGAGATTGTAGCATATTTTACGCGCCAGGCTTTTATAAATTTTTCAATAAAATATTAGTATTATATCATTTTTCTAAAAAATATTTAAGGAGTGTAATGTGAAAATCACTATTTTGTTGCCACTTGCGGCCTGTTGCCTGCTAAATTCCGCCTTTGCATTCGACGCGGCGAAAAACAAGGCTAAAAACGCGCTTCCTTTTGAGGCCAAGGTGCAGGAATTTAAGCTGCCAGCAGCCATAGACGAAAACGGTGTCATCGATGAGAGCAAGCTTGGCGACTCACCGTATGCAAAGGCCGTGATCTACGGCTCAAAGCTCATAAACGAGACTACAAGGTATCTAGGGCTTCAGGCAAAGGACGAGAAAAAGCGCTTTGCCGGAAACAACCTCTCATGCTCGAGCTGCCACGCAAGCGGCGGAGTCGCGCAGACGCAAAGCTCGTTTGTAGGTATCACGGCGAGATTTCCGCAGTATAACTCAAGAGGCGATCGCGTCATCACTTTGCAAGATCGTATCAACGGCTGCTTCATGCGCTCAATGTCGGGCAAACCCATACCTACAAATTCCGACGAGATGAGAGCGATGCTAGCCTATATGCACTATCTCTCGGTCGGCTACGAGGTGGGCTCGAAGGTAAAAGGCACGGTAGTAAAGCCCGAATTTATAGATAGAGCCGCCGATCCTAAAAAAGGAGCTAAAATTTATGCGGATAGATGTGCCTCCTGCCACGGAGAAAACGGCGAAGGCGTAATAAACGAAGAGTTTGCAAAAGGCGGAGACTACTACACTTTCCCTCCTCTTTGGGGCAAGGATAGCTACAACACGGGTGCGGGCATGTATCGCCTCATAAAGGCCGCGGGCTACGTAAAATCAAGCATGCCAAAGGGCGATGCGACGCTAAGCTGGGAGGAGGCTTACGACGTGGCGGCATATATGAACTCACACGAACGACCTATTAAGGCTGAGCGCGAGAAAGACTTCCCCGACCGCGGTATAAAGCCTATGGATATGGACGTTGGACCTTACAACGATGGCTTTGACGAGAACGCCCATAGATTTGGACCTTACAAGCAAATGATCAAAAAATAATTTTCTTAAATTTAAGAAGTAATACTAAATTTGTCTTTAAATTTAGTATTACTTCGCTACAATCTCGCAAAAATTTCAGTCGAGAGAAACTACGTTTATGGATTTTGAGTTTATAGCAAAATTTTACCCGATGTATGTAAAAGCCGCGATACTGACGATAAATATCGCATTTTGGGGCATACTTTTTTCGCTCATCGTCGGTATGTTTTGCACGCTAGTGAAATTTTACAAGGTCAAATTCTTAATCCCGCTGATAGAGTGCTACATCGAGCTTTCGCGCAACACGCCGCTGCTTATCCAGCTATTTTTCCTCTACTACGGCTTGCCAAAGCTTGGCGTGCAGATTGACTCATTTACCTGCGCGGTGATCGGACTTACGTTTCTTGGCGGCAGCTACATGGCAGAGAGCTTTCGACTGGGCTTTGAGGCAGTGAGGAAAAGTCAGATTGAGGCTGGACTTAGCATCGGGCTTAGTCAAAATCAGCTGTTGCGCTACGTTATCGTCCCGCAGGCGTTTAGCGTGTCACTGCCATCTATCAGCGCAAACGTGATATTTTTACTCAAAGAGACCTCGATCGTCAGCATCGTCGCGCTAGCCGATCTCGTCTATGTCGCAAAGGACATCATCGGACTTTACTACAAGACGGACGAGGCGCTTTTTATGCTCATCGTAAGCTACCTTGTCCTAATACTGCCGATCTCGCTGGCACTTACGTGGCTTGAAAAAAGGATGAGAGTTGCAAGGAGTTAGCATTTTATTTGACTGGCAAAATTTAGTGCGCCTTGCTGAAGGACTACTAGTCAGCACCGAAATTTCCCTCGTCTCTATCGTCATCTCACTCATCGGCGGCTTATTTTTGGGCGTTTTGATGAGCTCGAAAAATAAATTTATATTCTACACGCTAAAAATTTGCCTAGAAATCGTGCGGATAATGCCACAAATCGTCTGGCTGTTTTTGTTTTATTTTGGCGTCAGCAAGGCTTTTGGCATCCATCTATCGGCATTTAACGCGTCGCTTATCGTTTTTAGTCTTTGGGGCGTGTTTGAGATGATGGATATCGTGCGCGGAGCGATCGCGTCGATACCAAAGCACCAGTTTGAAAGTGCGGCGTCACTGGGGCTTAGCAAGGCGCAAATTTACGCCTACGTCATCATACCTCTTGCCACGCGCCGCTTAGTGCCGGGCGCTGTAAATCTGCTAAGTCGTATGATAAAGACCACGTCGATAGTCGTGCTTATCGGCGTTATCGAGGTCGTCAAAGTCGGCCAGCAGATTATCGAAAGAAATGTCTTTACGAACCCTATGGCGCCGTTTTGGATCTACGGGCTGATATTCTTTTTGTATTTTATAGTCTGTTTTCCGATCTCAAAGCTTTCAAAACGGCTCGAAGAAAAATGGGGATAAGGGGAGAAAATGAGCGAATACATACTAGAACTTAAAAATTTAGAGAAATACTACGGGCAAAATCACGCGCTAAAAAATATAAATTTAGGCGTAAAAAGCGGCGAAGTCGTGGTACTGCTTGGACCATCAGGATGCGGTAAAAGCACGACGCTACGCTGCATAAACGGCTTGGAGCAAATTTACTCCGGGCAGATCGTCATCAACGGCGAAACGATCGATAAAAATTTCAAAGACTGGCAAAGGATCCGCCAAAAAGTCGGTATGGTCTTTCAAAGCTACGAGCTGTTTGACCATATGAACGTGATCGAAAATGTTTTGCTCGGACCTCTCAAAGTGCAAGGCAAAAGCCGCGAAGAAGCCGAGAAAACCGCCGATATGTGGCTAAAACGAGTCGGGCTCATAGAAAAAAAATATGCCTATCCAAAGGAGCTTAGCGGCGGGCAAAAGCAGCGCATCGCTATCGTTAGGAGTCTTTGCCTAAACCCTGAGATCATGCTATTTGACGAGGTTACTGCTGCGCTTGATCCGGAGATCGTGCGCGAAGTGCTCGATGTCATCATAAATTTAGCGCGAGAGGGCATGACGATGCTGATCGTAACGCACGAGATGAGCTTTGCCAGAGCTGTCGCGAACAGGATCGTATTTATGGATGCAGGCGAGATCGTGGAGATAAGCGAACCGGAGCTCTTTTTTACACAGCCGCAAAGCGATCGAGCGAAAAAATTCCTAAATTTATTCTCATTTTAGTAAAAACAAGAGATAATTTATCCGTTTCCAGTCCCAGTTTAGGCCAAATTTTAGGTCTTACATCTTCCGTGGCATATTGTGTCACTTATTTTAAAGGAGAAAGAATGAGAAAATTTAGCATTTTCTTTTTGGCAGTAATCGCTACCGTCTTTCTAACGGGTTGTGGTGAAGAAAAAGGTGCTGACAAGTCAGCCTCCGCGTCGTCAGAACAAAAAACCGACGCCATAGCTAAGATCAAGGAGCGTGGCTTTGTTCGCATAGGCGTTTTTAGTGACAAGCCACCGTTTGGCTACGTCGATAAAGACGGTAAAAATCAAGGCTACGATATCTACTTTGCGAAACGCATCGCAAAAGACCTGCTTGGCGATGAGAGCAAGGTAAAATTTGAGCTGGTCGAAGCTGCCGGGCGCGTAGAGGTTTTGACCGCCGATAAGGTCGATATAACATTGGCAAATTTCACAAAAACGCCTGAACGAGCGCAGGTTGTTGATTTTGCGCTTCCATATATGAAAGTCTCACTTGGCGTCGTTAGCCCGGAAGGCGACGTGATAAAAAGCGTAGATGAGCTAAAAGGCAAAAAACTGATCGTCAATAAAGGCACGACCGCGGACGCATATTTTACAAAAAACTACCCTGACATAGAGCTCGTAAAATACGATCAAAACACTGAAACCTTCGCGGCTTTAGTCGATAAACGCGGGGCTGCTCTTGCGCATGATAACGCTCTGCTCTTTGCGTGGGCAAAGGAAAATCCGGGCTTTGTAGTCGGTATCGAAGCGCTTGGCGATGTCGATGTGATCGCACCTGCGGTCAAAAAGGGCAACACAGCTTTGCTTGAATGGCTAAACAACGAGATAATCGAGCTTGGAAAGGAAAATTTCTTCCACAAAGACTACGATGCGACGCTAAAACCGATATATGGCGATAGCGTAAATCCGGAATCTCTCGTCGTCGAGGGCGGGAAACTGTAATTTATCTGTTTGGTGGATTTTTTCACCAAACATCCTAACTTGCTCCTTTGCGCGCCAAAACGACCTTAAATGTTTTGATAATGATGACGATATCGTTCCAAATACTCCAATTTTTCATATACCACGCATCCATCTGCGCTCTGGTTTCAAAATCAACATCACTTCTGCCGCTGACCTGCCAGATGCCAGTTATGCCCGGACGCACGGCAAGGATGAGATCTGCGTATTTACCCATATCCTTTTTCTCATACTGAGCGCAGGGTCTAGGGCCTACGATGCTCATCTCACCTTTTAACACGTTGATAAGCTGGGGCAACTCATCAAGAGAAGTCTTGCGGATAAAATTTCCAAATTTTGTGATCCTTGGGTCGTGCTCATATTTATGGTATTTTTCAAAATACTCATTTTCTTGCGGATTTGCTTTTAGATACTCTTGCAAAATTTGCGAGCTATTTTCGCGCATAGATCTAAATTTCAAGCATCCAAAAAGCCTGCCGTTTCGCCCCATCCTTTCATGCGAGAAAAATATTTTTCCATTTGGCTCTTTTATCTTTATCATAGCCATTATTACTAAAAATATAGGCACTAAAATAGGAAGCGCAAAGACGATAAACACGATGTCAAGACATCTTTTCATTACCATACGCGATCTACTTTTTAAAGAATTTTGGATAGCAAAAATATTTGTCCTAGAATTAAAAAAACCATAAATATGGGCTTTTGTGAAATCATAGGTTTGCAACATGGGCGCAAATAAAATTTCTTTATTCGCAATTATATTTTGCTCAATCAGCTCATTTAAAATTTCGGGTTTTAATTTCTCATTGGTTATAAAAAGAGATTCGTAACCTCCACCCGTCTCTTTCACATATCCAAGATATCGATTTGTAAAAATTTCAAGCTCAAAGTCCGTATTTTCGCCGATAACTTTTGCTCTTTTTTGCCAAATTCCTACTGCAAAAAGCTGTCTTTTTAGTATAACTTTCGATATCGGCAACAAAAACATCATAAAAATAAAGCTCAAAATAAAAACCATTCTTGAATATTCATAATTTATCTTTATCAAAGCCAAGATCGCAAGGCTCAAAAATAGCCCCAAAAAGCAGCTCCTGACTATAATGTAGCTCTCATGCCAAAAATCATATCTTCTAGTATAAACCCCTTGAAAAATAAATAAAAAGATCATGATCGCTTGCACCAAAAAAAGACCAATATACCTGCTGGCATCGTGAAAAGCTCCACCACCATAGATAAAATTTTTAATCAAAACGGAAAGAGCAATACAAAGCGAAATGACAAAGATGTCACAAATCAGCAAAATCAAAAAAGATAGATATTTTTTCATGATTTATCATACCTTCTGAAATCATCTTCGAGCCTTACTATATCGTCTTCACCGGTATATTTACCTACCTGCGCTTCGATCAAAACGACCGGAATTTTTCCCTCGTTTGAGAGGCGATGAATTTCGCCCATTTTTATATATGTCGATTCGTTTTCTCTAAGCAAAAACGTATCATCTCCTATCCTGACCGTAGCAGTTCCGCAAACCACGATCCAGTGCTCGTTTCTGTGAAAATGCTTTTGTAGCGACAGCCTTTTGCCGGGCTTTACCACGATACGTTTTATTTTGTATCCGTCCGCATTTTCTAAAACCGTATAGCTCCCCCAAGGCCTATGCGTAGTAAGATGAGTGCTGGCAAGCTCGCTACCTTCCAGTTTTTTGACGACTTGTTTTATCTTTTGACCGGAACCTTTTTTGCAAATCAGTAAGGCGTCTTTCGTGTCGATTATGATGCATCCTTCTATATCTACCGTAGCTATTTTTCTATCGCTTCCGTATATCAGGTTATTTGACGAATCCACGCAGATATGATTTAAATTTGTCGTATTGCCGAATTTGTCTTTCGGCAGCTCTTCATATAGGCTATCGAAGCTTCCTAGGTCGCTCCAGCCCATATCGCAATGCACCATCTTGACGTTTTTTGACTTTTCCATTACGGCGTAGTCTATGCTATCTTCTGGGATATTTGCCATATCTTCAAATTTTATTTTTATGACGTCCTCTTTTTTAGCATTTTTAAACGCCTTTAAAGACGCATCATAAATTTGCGGCGCATGCATTTTAAGCTCATTTAAAAACACTCCCGCCTTAAACATAAACATACCGCTGTTCCAATAATACCCGCCGTCAGTCAAATACTCTTTCGCCTTTTGCTCGTTTGGTTTTTCGTGAAAGGAGATGACATCGTCCGCGCTGCTTTGTATGTAGCCAAAGCCGGTATTTGCAGATGTTGGCTTTATGCCAAAAACTACGATATGCCCTTGTGTGGCAAAATTTTCCGCTTTTTTTACAGCTTCGTCGTAGGTTTTAGTGTTTTTTACGAGATGATCGGACGGGGTGGCAAAAACGATCTCATCTTTATCTACACCAAGGCACGCTAAAGCGATCGCAGGTGCAGTATTTCTGGCAACAGGCTCTAAAAGATACCTTGTACCGCTTGCTCCTATCTCTTCAAGCTGATCTAGCGACAAAAAATACTGCTCGGCATTTGAAACGACAAGAATACTCTCGCATAACTTCAAATTTCGCTCATAAGTTAGCTGAAACAATGACTTATCGTCAAATAATTTTATAAACTGCTTTGGCATGAGGGTTCTACTGATAGGCCAAAGTCTAGTGCCGCTTCCGCCGCATAGTATCACGTTTGTCATAACGTCCCTTCTTTAAATTTCATATATTTTTCCTCTACAAATTCTTTTATCTCTCGCTCAAATCTCTCTTTTGAAAATTTTAGCGCATGTTGCCTTATCTTTGATGGCTCAAAAATTTCTATATTTTTTTCAAATTTATCCACCGCATCAAGTAAATTCGGTAAATTTTGCTCGCTAAAATGCACACCCGTCACCATATCCACGATCGTTTCTTTTGTTCCACCTTTGCCTAAGCAAATAACTGGCGTGCCGCATGCCTGAGCCTCTACCGGCGTGATACCAAAGTCCTCCTCGGCGGCAAATACGAATGCCTTTGCTTTTTGCATCATCTCTTGCATAACATCATCATTTTGGTAGCCTAAAATTTCGATATTTTTCGCAGCTTTTGACTTTACCTTCGCCATATCAGGACCGTCACCTATGACTACTAGGCGTTTGCCGCTCTTGCTAAATGCCTCCACGATGAGGTCGATCTTTTTATATGGCACCATCCTTGAAGCCGTGAGATAAAAATCATCTTTTTGCTCTTTTAACTCAAATTTAGCCGTATCCACGGGCGGGTAGATGACCGCGCTATCCTTGCCATAGATCTTTTTTATCCGCCTTGCCACATAGTGGCTATTTGCTATATAGTAATCGACCCTGTTGGCGCAGCTCGCGTCCCAGATGCGAATTTTATGTAAAAAATACTTTGCCAAAAGCCCTTTAAAACCGCGCTCTAGTCCGCTTGCTTTTAGGTATTGATAGTACAGATCCCACGCATATCGTATCGGCGTATGTACGTATGAGATATGCAGCTGATTTGCATTTGTGAGCACTCCTTTTGCCACGGCATGCGAGCTGGAAAGCACAAGGTCAAATTCGCTCAAATCAAATCTCTCAACCATAAAAGGAAACAGCGGCAGATAGTTTCGATATTTGCTTTTGGCAAACGGTAAATTTTGAATGAAGCTAGTATGCGCCTTTTTGCCTTTTAAGACAGCGCATCTATCCCTCTCGTCCAAAAAATCGATCAGGCTAAAAATTTCAAAATCATCCCAGATGTTCGTAAAACTCTCTACGCATTTTTCGGCTCCGGCATACACGCTAAACCAGTCGTGGATCAAGGCTTTTTTCATTTTGCTTCCGCCTCTCTAAAAATTTTTATTATTTTTTCTGCGGACTTTTGCCAGCTAAATCTTTTTATATTCTCAAAGCCTTTTTGCCTAAGTTCATTTTGCATTTTTTCATCGCTCATTAAATTTTCTATATTTTTAGCAATATCATCAACATTATAAGGATCAAAATAAACTACACTATCTACACATACTTCAGGCAGGCTTGCAGCATTGGAGCACAGCACTGGACAACCGCATGCCTGAGCTTCTAGTGGTGGTAGTCCAAAACCCTCATAAAAAGACGGGAATACAAAGATTTTAGCTAGATTATAAATAAAAGCAATATCTTCATCATCAACAAAACCCGTAAAATAAACCTTTTTTACCAAATTTTGATCTTTCAATATCTCATCAATACCTCCATCTTGTGTTAGAAAGCCATCTCTTTTGCCCACTATCACAAGATTCTCGTCTATATTTTTTAAGGCCAAGAGTAAATTTTTTATATTTTTATTTGGCTTTACATTTCCAACGAATAAGATAAAATCTTGTGGCAAATTGTATTTTTTAAAAATATAATTTAAATTTTGTCTTTCTTTAATAACTTTAAATTTATTAATATCAATTGCATTATAAACAATATATATTTGCTTACAAATTTTAGTATATTCTTCTATTTCTTTTGATGCAAAATTAGATACACTTAAAATTCTATCACTTTTTTTTGTGGCCGCTTTTATCATAAACCTAGCATATATCTGTTTTGGTAGTGATAAAGTATCAATAAAAGCTAAATGAAAAACATCATGTATCGTTACAACTCTTTTTTTAGCCCTTATTGGTAGGACTGGAATATTGTAGTGAGGCGACCAGAAAATATCACATTTTGGCACTTTTAAAAATAGCTCCAACTGCTCTTTTATCGAATACACTTTCGCACCACATTCTATAATTTTGACATTTTTAGCCCACCCGTATTTTTCTATCTCTTTTTTGTTGCCAAGAAGTAAAATTTCAAACTCATCAACTAAAAAAGGTATTATATTTTTGATATATGTTCCGATACCAGAAAAGTTATGCATACGAAAATCTACAACAATCTTCATTTTATTCCTTTATTATCTGCTTTATTTTACTAGTCCAGCCGTTTGTTTTTGCAAATTCAAGATAAATTTGTCTATCTTGAACGCTTATAGCTTTTTGTAAAAAAGAGGCAAATTTATTATAATTTGAAGCAAGAAAAGCTGGACTATTTATATGCTCTAGCTCCTGCCACTTTACAGATACGACAGGTAGCCCAGCCGCCATATACTCATATAGTTTCAATGGGCTGATGGCATCTATCAGCTTCATATCGGTCCTAAAAGGGATAATGCCAACCGATGAATATCTCAAAAAATTTGGCACTAATGCGTTATCTACTTTGCCATAAAATGTGATATTTTCCATATATTTTAACTTATTAAAATTTTTAGGCTCATATCTTACATCACCTATTATCAAAAAATGTATATCTTTTAGCTTACTGGCTAAAAATTCAAGCAGCTTAAAATCAAACCATCTCTCGATAGCCCCGATATAAACGGCAACTGGTGCTTTTATGGAGTTAAAAAAATCAGGCTTCTCAAAATCGCCTTGAAATTTATAAAAATCAACTCCATTTGGAACATATAATGAGTTGCCATTTAAATTTTTTATGTATTCTTGTAAAGCAGATGAAGTGTAGATAACCTTATTTGCCAGCTTTATCAGCTCATTTTCTGCCTTTAATGTAGCCTTTGAGACGCCAAAGCCATCAAGCCTATCTGTTACTCTCACTATCAATTTTTTATATTTTACAAGATTAACCAACGGCAAAAAAGCAAAGTTATCTATCACTAAAATATCAACATCTAAAAAAGAGTATTTTTTCAAGATATTTTTTAAATTTGGGATGGTAAAAAAAATCCAAATTTTTATAATAAAATAAAATGCAAGTGGTAGCTTTTTAATAGGTGGTAATAAACTATAAGGCGTATAGACAAAATAGTTTTCAAATGCCTTAAATACTCCTTTCTTAGCCTGTTCAAATCTAATTTTATTTACGCCTTTTTCATGAAATGGCGAAATGGGAGGCGATATAAAAAATACGCTATTTCCATCTTTGGCAAGTAGTTCGCTATAATAATTACACCCAACTTTTAAGTGAGTTCCATAATACGAATTTCCACACCAAAGTATTTTTTTAGACATTTTTATACCTTATATTGTATAAACTATTTGTTTTTAGTCCTAAAATCGGCTTTTCTACAACAAACCAACTAATAACGCCACATAAAAGTGATAGCAACACGACCATAAAGGCGTATTTTTGCTCTTTTATATACCCAAGCTCTACAAATATATTTACAAAATACATATGATAAATATATGTTCCATAAGTAAAGTCATTATTCTTAAAAATTTTATTTAATCCACTAAAACTATAAGCAAAACTAAAAACTAAAAAAGAAAATATAATACAATTAGTCATTATATCCATTGCAATGCTCGGAAAATAGTAATTGAAAATTTTGAATATGCAAAAAATAAGTAAGTAGATATAAAATTTATTATATATATATTTATGCAAAAAGCTAAAATATCTATAAAAATAAAAACCTAGCAAAAAAATAAATAAATAAGGCAAAAGAGAGACATTTATGAGCTTATTTATAAAAATATTGTGATCACTTAAACGATTATATACAAAGAATATTAAAGATATAACAAAAAGGATAAAAACGATACTTTTACTTTTTTTAAATATCCAAAATATTACAGGCAAACTAGCATAAAAGAACAGTTCAATCGATATTGTCCAAAGTGGAGCATTTATCTCACCAGTACCAAATGCCTCACTTGCTTTGAGATTAAAAAACTGCAAACAAGTAAGCTGAGTACATAGCCACTTTAAAAATTCATAGTCAAATTTAACAGGATAAAAATAGTTTAACAAAAATATGCTCATTAATAAATTCACATATAAAGCCGGAAATATCCTTAAAAACCTATTTTTAAAATAGATAAAAATATCCTTATTTCTATCGTAAGAATAGCTAATCAAGAACCCACTAATCAAGAAAAATATAGCTACTCCGTAAAAATTACCAAAAAATTCAGCAATAGCATAAAATTCCGTATTTTCTACTTTTAAAAAATATGCCGTATGCCCAAACATTACCTGACATGCAGCAAATAAACGTAAAAAATCAAAATTATTATTTTTAATATCTATCATAAACTCAATGTTCCATATCATATAAAGTTTTAAAATTGTATCGCTTAATTATTTTATCTAGGCATTTTATAGATTCCAAAGAAATAGATTTAGGGTGTGATATAAAAATAATATTTCTACTTCTACTTTTATTTATTGCAATATTTATTAAAAAACTAGACATATTATCTATGCTTAATGGCCTTCTGCGACTTCCCAACTTGGCAAATACGGACTTTTTATCCATATTTATACCTTTTCCGTCTCCATATATTTTAGAATTAGTCAGCTTTAAAAGTATTTTATTAATTATTTTAAAAAACATACTGGCACAAAATGTACCAATTGGCATTTCTATAAATTTACCATTTTTATCTTCAATCAAAACATCATCAGTAAATCTATATGCCTCAATGTTTTTAAGCTTTGTAAAATCAAAATAGTGTATATTGTTATTAGATTTAATACCCTGCATAACAGATGTATCAACTAAAATTTTGTGTTGCAACAAGGCTTTTTTTAATTTATCAAATGGTTGAATACACCATCCACCAGCTCTATAAGAATGCAGCCTATACTCGTCATCTACCTCTTTTATAATATCGTAAAGAATTCTTACTGATTTATTTATTATATTTTGAACCTTTATTTCAGTATATGATTGAATTTTATAATGTTCATAGGTTGGAAATACCCATTTTTTAGAGCCTTCCTGATAAATTGCATCATACCAATGTGGGTGTATATGTAGCTCTACTCTATGTCCCGTCCTAACCATATCTTGTATTTGTTTCTTTATAAGGTTATATTCTAATTTAAGATTTAGATCTAAAATTCTTTCAATATAAATTGTATCAATGTAAAAGGTAGCTTTAATTCCACTTTTATTTAATGAATCAAGCAAAATACTAGTTGGCTTTAAAATAGAGTTTTCTAGCGTTCCGCTATCATCTCCAAAGAATAGCTCGTAATCAAATGTCAGAAGAATTGTCTTAGTTTTTATCTCTTGATCTATAATGTCGCCAATATATTTGTTGCCACTTAAAAAGGCATAAGAGTATTTTAAATATTCAAACAACTTATATTTTAGTGGTTTTATAGGATATTTCCAAAGATAGCCAACTTTCATTTTTCCACCAAATCTTGACTTAAACCTCTGGATACCTTCAAGTTTGCCTCCTTTTATGGGATTTATTCTAGCACCAACGAAATCATAAATCTTAATGCCCTTAGATTTCATATCTTTTATAATTTGCCAATGTAGTAAATTTAAAGAGCCGCTATATGGATGAGATATGCTACCACCATATATATAATAAGCACAAGAACAATCATAATAAACAATAGCACAACCTTGATATATCCCGTTTTTTTCTGCTACATAAATTTTAATATTATTCTTTAATGCATTAAGCTCCTTATATAAAACTGTTTTTTGAGGAGACATCATATTTTGTCTAAGCATTGTGTCTTTTATTAAAGAAACGGCTATTTCTTTAAAATCTAAGCCCTCCTTTATAAAAACCTCATCTTTTATGGCTTTTTTTATAGCATTACGATGTTTTGTATGTATATTTGAAAAAATAGTTTGCTCACTTTGGTCTAATCGTATTTGATATGAACCAAACCGCGTGTATAAACAACCATCTGGATACACCCCGAAAACGACACTGGATGGAGGTTGTGCTATAAAATCAACATATTTCATTTGACTTTTTACTATGTCCACTACATCATTTAAAAAATTCTTTTCCTCTATAATCGTTAATGTTTCGTCTTTATATATTGTCTGATATGGTAGTACGACATAAGAAAAGATTAGTTTTTTATTTATATAAAATGGCAATATAAAATTTTTATCAACAAACCAACCAAATTTGGTTGATCTGGATGACAAGAATTCCTTTTTAGCAAATATTGGCAATTCAATTTCTGTATCTAAATCATTAATTATTTTTATCATAGCCTACTTATCCATATCATTTAAATTTCTCAATAATGAATTCATTATTTTAAATTGATTATCCATAAACCACTCATCTTTTTTTATTTTTATATTTTTCCTAATATCTTCTATATATTCAATATTTATGTATTCATCAATAGCATAAGCCATATCTTTGATATTTTTATAGTCAAACGCCAATCCAAATTTATTTTTTACTATAATGTCTTTCGCATCTCCATCGGGCAAAGCACCCAAAATAGGAATCTCTAAATTTATATATTCATATATTTTTGATGGGACACAGGCTCCAAAATAATCATTTGATAAAGATACGAAACCAATATCAATATTTTCGAGCATAAAATTCATAAAATGTTCATGATCTAGGTAATCTATAAAAATAATATTTGGATCATTGATATTCATTAGCGGTCTATACGCAGAGTAATTTCCTATAAAATAAATTTGTATACGAGCTTTATATTTTAAATTTTTATATACCTCATAAAGTATTTCTGGGCTTTGGTATTTTGACATCGCACCAACATATGCTATACAAATCGTATCGCCGACAATCTTTCGTTTTGAAATAGTAGTTTTAGCAATATATCCAAAATAATTATTATGTATTACTTCTTTAAGATTTGGGTATTTTTTTTGCAACGACCGCCTATTTGTAAGTGACGATGTTATTATCATATCGGTTTGCTCAAGATATTTTTTTTCGGATTTTTCTCTACTAATGTGAAATCTATTATCTATTTTTAATCCACAAACCTTAGAATATGCTATTGGATCATGGAAATTTACAATAAGTTTACAGTTATACCTTTGTTTTAGTAGGCTTCCAAGCTTTATCATTCCAAGCTCGCCACCACTAGTAGCAAACAGTATATCACTACTATCAATTTTATCTTTTAAAATTTCAAAAGCTTGCTTTACCCATCCATCCAAGTAATCTTCATAAATTCCAAGTCTTTCAAAAATATTTGCAATCTTTTGATTGTATATTGCCGAAAACGGAACATGGTATACGCCATTCTCTATAACGAGTTTTTTGCTATTATAGTTTGGAGTAACGGTTTCAATATTCCAGCCAAATTTCTTAAAATTTTTAACTTGACTTGTTCTAATTAAAGCACCACCTGTTTTTATAAATGGATAAAAAGATCTCGTAAAATACCATATCTTCATAATTTTATATTATCCCTTAATGTACGTTTTTCACAATATGCTGATACGACAAAAATGCTTAGCATTGAAAGCACAAATGAGTAAATAGACGCATACTCTACTTCTATAAAATATAATATATAATACATAAAAATAAAAGACAATAGCCCAACTGCGCGTATAACAATTATAATGTTATATAATCCATATGATTTTATTATAGAATCCGAAAAATTTACATACATAACAAATGGAAGTGCAACTATTAAAATGTTTATCATTTCATAAGAGTTTATATACTGCTCTGGAAATATATAACCAATAATCATTTTAGATAGCAGCCAACAGCTAGTTATAGACGCTACGCCAAAAATAATAAGCAAAATAATTATTTTTCTTTGGATTATTTTTACTTCAATAAAATTCTTGTACCCAATTAGTCTTGATATATGAGGGAACAAAAATCTACCTAATGGCCAAGAACAAATTGATATTAAAGCAAAATATATACTTCTTGCAACAACTTGGAAATTACCAAGTTCTGCGATATTTTCTTCTCTTGTCATCATAAAAACTGGTGCAAACAATAAAACCCCATAAATAAAAAAACCAAAACTTGATACAAAACTCATTTTTATATTTTCTATAATATTGCGCTCTTTAAAGTCAAATTTATAATATGTAATAACCATCTTTATATACTTTTTATCTAGCTTTATAAAAATGGTAAAACATCCAATTAAAAAGATGATAAATTCAACAGATATAAAAGTGATTATAAGTACATTATATCTTGCATAATCTTTCACTATAATAGTTTCCAAAAAAATAACCAAAACAAATAGTATCACTTTGGCTATACTAAGTATGGAAAGCATTATGTTGTATTTTCTAAGCAGTAGCAAATTATCAATATAGCTATTAAAGCTCAATATAATAAACAAAAAAGACAGATATAACCAATTTATCTGCGAACCATTTATATCTCCAAACATTAGGAAATATCTAGAAAATGGAATTATACAAAAGCCAACAAAAGCAATAAAAATAGTAAATAATATAGTAAAAATATTTAAAAATCTAATTTTATTGTAAGTATCAATAATCTTATTGTAAGTTGTTACTAGGGCATCTTTAAATCCTATAAAAAACCTCATTGCCAATGTTACAATATCAATAATGGTATAATATACCACAAGCTCATTACTTGGGAATTTCCTAGTTAAATATATCTTAAATATAAAATTGATAAGTATTGCCAAAAGGGTAACGGAAGAATTTAATAATAATGAAATTTTTAGCACGAGCTACATCCAGCATCATCAAAGAGTCTATAATCTGACCTATTTATATAGTAAAAGAATTTCTTTGTCTTTTTATAAACTAAAAGTATATTTTCTTTATCATCCTTGCTAAATATAGCATTTACAAACTCCTTAATATATATAAAATTTATATCAAAAAAATCTCTATAATTGATTTGCATTTTTGCAAATAGATAGAATATATCAAAATAGATCTGCTCTTCGTTAGATAAATAATCACTAAATACAAATTCATAATTATATATGATAATATTTGGATTTCTAAGGCTATCTATATCTATCATAATATTATCTATACAAAAATTTCCACTAGAAACTCCCATTTTCATATGTTTTAAAATAGTACACTTTAAAATATTAAAAAAAATATTATCGTTGATAAAAAAACTTATTGGTTTAATATTTTGTGCAGTAGGGATTATGATCATGTTATTAATGTTTCTTGCCTTGCTAGTGTCATTTGCTTTATTAAATTTATTAACCTGCATTAAAACTATATCTTGCTGGTTAAAGATAAAAATAGGCTCAACATTTTTACTAATAATTTTTCGCATGAAAATATCATATTTATTTTTATTAAAAATCTTTAGCAAGAAATATCCATCGGCAATTACTTTAAATGAATCAAAAAAATAACTATTTCCAATCTCTTCAAATTTAATGGACTTTATTGCCTTAATATCAAACTCATTAAGCACTTTCAATTTTACAGCTAATACAAAATTTTTAAAAGCATATGTCGTATTTAAACAATATTTTATACTCTTTTTAATCAGTTTTTTAGTCTTTACTATTTTATCTGAGAGATCAACTCCAATATAGCGTGTATATTTATGGTGCTCAAAGTCTTTAATCGGTATTATCCAGTTTTTGCCATACAAAAATTCTAAAAATTTTTTGGTATTACAAGGAATATTGACTGTACGTTCCATAAAATAAATTTTATCTAACGATTTTAAAAATTTATTTGGAATCATGTTTGATGATGAACGTGAGGCAAAAAAGTATTTTTCATTATTTTTATATATAGTTATATCTATTATTAAATTATTATATCTAATGGAAACACTACTTTCATCTGTTGAAATTTTATATATTTTAAAGCCATTTATTCTATCAAGTTTCCCAAGGAATAAAAAAAGTTTATACCTCTCATACTCAAACATACCAAAATCTAAATCATTATCATATTCTATAAAGTTATTATCCCTAATAGCCCCCAAACAAGTCCCATGTGTTATAAAAAAATTTATGCCAGTACTATTAAATAGATCAACTATAATCTCAAATGCATATTTTTTATCATCAAATGGTATCTTTTTGCTACTATCCAAACAAACAGCATTATCGACATTTATGATATATTTTCCAAATGTATCATACTCTTCGTATATTAAATTTGCATCCTTAAAATATATCGTATATAAATTTTTAAGATTATCGCTCATAATTTACAAATCGACCCTTTCATTAAAAAATTGCTCTTTAAAAAATATATATGACAATATCTTTTCAACACTTTTATAGTCATTTTTGATTATTTGACCATAATTCATCTTGCTGTCATAGTTTTGTAGTATGCTAATTATAAATTTGTTAAGCTCTTTATTTGTACTAGCATAATAATACGATGCATCCGGATATGGTAACTTTTTCTTATTCCATAAAATTTTATCAGGTATCTTTCCAATAAACGAATATCTGGATATAAATTTTGTAAAACCATTATGCATTTTATAATTTTCTGGTAAATTAACAACAAATTCGAGTAATCTAAAATCAAGGTATGGCAATCTTGACTCAACAGAAAACATCATAGAGTCTCTATCACCCGTATAAAGCAAATATGGTAAGCCATCTTGTAAAGAATAAATAATAGCATCATTCAAATTATATTCTTGATTAGCTCTATATCTGCGTTCAAAGTTATTTCTATACAACATATATTCAAAAAGCTCATTTGATAGTTCAATATTAAACATATCTGTATGTTTTTTTAGTATCTTTTTATATAGAGTTTCAAATGTAAAATTAGACAAAATAGAATTTGAAAGCACTCCTTTCAGTATAGTTTTTAACTTCTTTATATCGCCACTTACGTATCTTTGGGCTTCTAAAATCTTATAAAATTTAAAAACTCTAAAAAAGTTAAACCAGTTATCTGTATATCCTGATAAAAGCTCATCAGCACCCTGCCCTTCAAGCACTACTTTAATATTTGATTCTTTTATCCTTTTATAAACGCTATATCCACTAAAACCGATACTAGGAACTGGTGCATCATATGCCCAAGTCTTTTCTCTATAAACTGATAAAAAAAGATCTAAATCATTATAATCAGTAATAATTGGATTGTAATTAAAATTAGTATTTTTTAGAGCTTCTTGTATATCTTTACTTTCATCTATGTCGCTTAAATTTTTATCATCAAAAACTGAACTAAATACATTAATAGGCTTTGTGCCACCAAGTAGCTCTTTCATTATGTGATAAATTGTATTGCTATCTAGCCCACCAGACAAGGTAATAGATACATCAACATCGCTTCTAAGCCTTATTTTCACCGCATCATATAAAATATCATAAAATTCATGACTATATTCCATCAGTTTTTTATTATCAACCCTATCATAAACGTGCTCATGGTCATATCCTAATTCCCAGTATCGCTTAAAATCAAATTTGAAATCATAAATATTTGTCTCAATAAAATGAGACGATGGAAATTTAAAGACGTTGTTAAATGAAGTATATTTTGTATATCCGCTAGAATCATTAAGCAATATCGCATGAGTTTCTAATGTATTTTCTGTTAAATCAACTACTGGCAACATTTGCTTTATTTCAGAAGAAAAAATAATAAAATTATTATCCTCAAAATAATAAAGTGGTTTTTCCCCGATCCTATCTCTACTAATAACTATATTTTTTGTCTTTATATCGTATATAACAATAGACCACATGCCATTAAGCATAGACCAAACAGCCTCTCCCCATTTTATATAGGCTTTTAGCACAACTTCTGTATCTGTATCTGTGTAAAATTCAAAACCTAGATCAATAAGCTGTTGTCTTAACTCTATATAGTTATAAATTTCTCCATTAAAAACTATCCAGTATCTATCATTTAGATCATTAGCTGTAAATGGCTGTCTTCCCTTTGAAGACAAATCAAGTATGCTGAGCCTCGCATGCCCCATAAAAAAGTCAAATTTTACCTCCGCATCTTGCGATACACTATCTAAATAAGTAAATTTATTATCCAAAAAAGCAACCAATGAGCTATCATCTGGCCCCCTATAACGTATGCATTCTATGGTTTTAAATAATATATATTTTTTAACAGGTTTTTTATTTTTATTTATAATTCCAACAATCCCACACACTACCAATACTCTCCTAAATTTTAGACCAAATCAAATAACCACTCCTTAATGCCTTAAATATTTCACGCAAATAAGAGATTATATATATACAAAATACAAGAATAAGTAAAAATTTACCAAAAAATATCAAGTAAAAAAGCCCAAGAAACAATAATTGATTTCTCCATATATAAATAGTCTTTATTAAATTTACTATCCCTTGCTTTAAAGGCACACCAATAATGCGTAACATATCCTCATGATCATGCTCCACAGTGGTTACCACTTTTGTACCCCCCCCCATTTTTTTATCTACACTATTTGCTATTTTCCTAAAATACTCTACGAAATAGTAGAGCATGATGCAAGCCATGCTTAAATAAATAAAAATAACATCGGAAGAAAAAACAAATGCACCATATGCAACACTAAATCCAAGAGGTCCGTATTCCGCTGCAAAAAGCTCATCAGTGATATATTCATAATATTGTCCTAACTTGGAACATTGATTTTTAAGTCTAGCAAGCATTCCATCTGCATGATCTAAAATTTCAGCAATTTCAAATAAGACTATCGCAACGATAAAAGAAATAGCCGACCCATACATAAAAAGCAAAAGATAAAAGACTGCTATTATAGATCTAAAAAGTGTTACTTGATTTGGCGTTATATTTGTATTCCATATCGCCATAACAAATTCTTGTGCAAGAGGTCTTACTATGTAGCTATGTATTACTGTTTCTTGTCTAAATTTTCTTCTTTTTGGCTTTTGCATTTTTATATCCTAAATAAGTGAGTTGGATGCCCGCGGGTTATTTTTTATATTATCCAAAAGGCCTTGCATTTCTACTTCATCTATGCCGTAATCCTCAAATTTTACAGATATACCAAGCTTTTGAAACATCTTTCTTAGTGTCTCAGATGACAACTCTTCAAAAATCTCTTTTAACGCATTATCTATAAATTTATATTTACCTATCACTTTATCAACTAAATAAGGAAGAGTGAAACTGCAAGCTATACCGTGAGGAATGCCTTTATGAGTGGTTATATAGTAACTCATAGCATGAGCTAAGGCTGTTTGTGTATTAGAAAAAGCAAGCCCAGCATACATACAAGCTTTTAAAATTTCAGTTCTATACTCTATATTTTCTAAATCATCTATTAGTTTTGGTAAATATTTCATGATTAGTTTTGATGCTTTTATGGCGTAGTTGATAGTTATCTCGTTTGAGTTTTTATTCCATATAGACTCAAAAGAATGAGATAAGGCGTCAAGTCCGGTTTGTATTGTGATATCTCTGGGAACGCTTATAGTTAAAAGCGGATCATATATAGCTACTTTACTAAAAAGCTCTGGCAAATGAAGTGAATACTTTTTCTTTTCATTCATATCCCAAATAGTTGCCCATGGCGTTATCTCACTTCCAGTACCAGCCGTAGTCGGGATACAAATTAGCGGGATATGCGAGTATTCATCTGCTTTATTATTATTTTTAATTAAATTTGTTACAAATTTAGCCTCTTTTGTATAGTTGTAAATACTAAAAAATTTAGATGCATCAATAATACTCCCGCCACCAATAGCTAAAATCATATCAAATTCATTTTTATGTATTTCATTATATATCTTTTCCAAATCTTTAAATTCTGGATGAGATTTTACGTCAGTAAAAATTTTTACTACGTTATCTCCTATTAAAGATTCAAGACGATCTTTAAGTCCTCTTTTGATAAACCCATTTGATGTTACAACTATTACTCTTTCATTATTAATATAACTTGGCAGATCATCAAATTTATTTATTCCAAATACTATTTTTGTCGGCATATAATATGAAAAAGAATTATTCATAAATTTTATTCACCCTTACAGCTTCATATGGTGGTCTTGGCATCTCATCATCAACACCGCACTTTACATGTAAAAAATTTAGTCCATATTTTTGTGATAATTCAAGCATAGCTTGACTAAAATTTTTAACCGACGAAACAACCTCTTGATGCACATTAAAACCGCATGCTTTTGCTATCAAAGTATAATCAATATGTTTTTGATATGTATTTTGCCCACCTGTTGATTTATTTTGTTCGTTATCAAATAAAATATAAGTTAAATCAATCTCTTTTGCATATCTTCCAGTAGTACTTAGCCCACCCATATGCATAACAAATTCAGCATCTCCTCCACATACAATAGCCTTTTTACCTGCTTTTGCAACACCAAGCCCGATACTTAATGCACCACCCATATTTCCTACCATATAAAAATTTTTAGTATCTTTCATTATATTATACATCTCTCTGGCAGTATTCCCAGTAGTTCCTATAAAAATCATATCCGAATGCCCAAACATTTCATTTAGTACTATCAAAAATTGACTTCTAGGGGCATAGTTTAGGCTTAATCTATATTCTTCATCTAATAAAATTTTAGTAAATGTATCCTTTTTTATTATACATATAGTTTGTGTGTTATTGCAAAATTCTATTTGCGAAATAGCACTATCAATATCATCTTGATCTAACACTACATAATCATATCCATACGCATTTATTAGATCTGGAAGTTTTTTGGCTAAATGTTGATGCTGTATCTCACTGTCACCCTCTTTATATGTCCTCCAACTAGTCAATATAGGAAAAGTAATATTATATGGCTTTAAAAGGCTAGTTATGCAGCTCCCCATGTTTGTTAAACCACTTGATTGGATTATAACAATAGGCTTTTTACCAGATATTTTAAGCCCAGCAGCTACAGAGCAAGCCACTGCTTCACTAGCGCATGGGACGTACTCTATTTTTGGATTATTTATAGCTTCGTTTATTGGATATTTTGCAAAGCTACACGGCACAACACAGACGTGCGTATAATCTTTTAATATTAAAGATTTTATAAAATTCTTAGTATCTAATGCCATCATCTAGTACCTGGTATAAGATCTAATATCTCTTTTATAGACAACAGATCTTTTTCAGTCTCTAAACTTCTATCATTATCAAGGATAGATTTTGCAACATTTTTCATGCCTGGATATGCAGCACGTAGCATATGATTTGCATAAATAACTATATTTACACCGGCCTTGCTCAGCTGCGTAGCGGTTATTTGGTTAAAGGATGTTGGCACTACAACTATCGGGATAGAGTTATTATGCTCCCTTAAAATTTTACAAAACTGCAATATCTCATCAGGTTCTTTTTTTCTTGAATGTATCATAATGCCGTCTGCACCAGCCTTTATATAAGCCTTTGCCCTATTGACCGCATCATCCATACCCTTATCCAAGATTAAGCTTTCTATCCTTGCTATAATCATAAACTCATCAGTTATCTTTGCTCTTTTGCCCATTTGTATTTTATCTGAGAAATTTTCAATGCTGTCTTGCGACTGAACCACATCATTTCCAAAAAGAGAATTTTTCTTTAATCCTATCTTGTCTTCAATTATCACAGCACTAACACCCAGTCTTTCTAATGTCCTGACCGTATAAACAAAATGCTCTGCTATACCCCCAGTATCTGCATCATAGATCATAGGCTTTGTGGTAACCTCAAAAATTTCATTTAATGTATTTGTTCTGCTTGTTATATCAACAGCTTCTATATCTGGCTTACCTTTTGATGTAGAGTCTGTTAAAGAGCTACTCCACATCCCATCATAATATACACCATTATCACCAACTATATTTTCTACTATCAACCCACTTAAAGCACTATGTGCTTCCATTATCCTAACCACCGGCCTAGCATCTATAAGCCTTCTTAATGCTTTTCGCCTAATATCTGGGGTTGTGCCAATCTCTTTTAAAGCTTTATTCAAAAGTGTAGATGATATGCCATCGGTATATTCTGGCTCTATAAGCACACCTCCCCATTTCGAGATAGTTTCGATAACTTGTTCCCTGGTTTTAGACTGCACTCCATTTTTCCAGTCATTTCCATGGACTACAAAATCTGGCTTAATCTTTTCTAAATTTGCCCTGTAATCAAGCGTCTCTTGCGCAATTACCTCCTTAACGCCTTTTATATTTTCTACGACTGCTTTTCTTTGCTCAAAAGTCATATAAGGAAGTCTTTTATAACTAGCTATAGCCTGATCTGTCAGCAGTCCAACTATCACATCTCCGTATCCTGATGCTATTTTTAATATATTTATATGACCAGGATGTAGTAAATCTGCACTCATTCCTACATAAACTTTTTTATTCATTACTTTCTCCTTGCGATAATCACGCTATATCTATTCATCATAGACCTAATACCACCCCTAGAACAGAAGGCATATGTTTTATACACTGTAAAGTCGTGCTTGGCAAGCATTTGTTTCCACCTATCGATCGTATACCACTTCTCTATAAATGGACTATCAAACGAATACATCCACTTTCCTCTAAATTCCCAAATAGACTTCAAAAAGCCAATCACAGATATAGGATTTCGATCGCATATTATAAGCATTCCATTTTTTTCAACTAGATTATTTTTGATATTATCTATTGCAACATCTATATATTTGACATGTTGTAAAACTTCTATGCAGTATATAAGATCAAATTTTATATTGCTATTGATAGTATATGTATCTCCAATAAAGATATTTTTATCATTATAGTAGTACGGGTCTATACCGACAATATTTTTATTTTCAAATTTACTATTAAATATATTTATATACTTTCCTTTACCACAGCCAAGGTCTAGTATATTGTGACTATCCTTTATGTATTTGCTTAAAATTTTAATATAATTTTGTGCAGTATAGGTAAGCTTTGTATCTACAACATCATTATTAAATTTAAAACATTCGCCTATCCATAGATTGCTGTCTTCTATTAGTGAAAATTTATATTTATTGCTCTGCAAAAGAGCATCTATAAAAAATTTAACACTCCAATTTACTGCACTAAATGGAGCATAAACTCCCCAAAATGGCACAGAACCAGGTAAAGATCCCATTAAATCATTGCCTTCTTTAAACTGTTTTGATTTAATATAATAAAGCGTTTTCCTAGCACATAACAAATACTCGTCATCTTTGGTTAGTTCATATAGTTTAAATGATAAATTTGCCCATTGCGCCAACCCAGTAATGCATCTCTCATTATTTACAGATTCGAATTTATCATTATATTGAGACGATAGTAAAAGTTCTTTGTTTATATTTATTTCTTTTAATACATTAGTATTTTTCAGTAAAGAGTCTAATATATCGGCTCTTTGCGTATAAGTATAGTAATCAAACAAGCCCTCTAATACGTATATCATAGTATGTAATACATTTTCTTCATCTGCTTGAAATTTTAAATTATCAAAAAAGCCATTTTCTTTTTGACGAGATAAAACCCATGATATATTTTTATCTGCACATTTTTTAAATTCATCATTTTTAAATACACATCCTGCCTTGTATAATATAGATGCCACTCTCGAATAATAAGAATGCGGAATTTTATTAAAGCCATATGCAGTCCAACTCCCATCAATATCTTGCACAGAGCATAACCATTCGCAAGCCTTATACGAAGCTATTTTAAATTTTTCCTTACTATCCTTATCTATTTTTTCATTTTCATATAACGCTATCAGCCCATACAAAACTTGACCGGTATCAAAAACTAGCTCTATGTCATTATCTATATCAGTAAATGCGCCATTATCTTTTTGAACGCCAAGTAACCATATACCAGCCTTATAAGCAGATTCATAATATCTTTCATCTTTTGTTTTTTCATATACTTCAAGCATGGTAGGAATAATATAGCCGGTGGTCTCTATATAGCTTTTATCCCAACCACTTTTATAAAGATAAAATCCCCGAGAATATCCATCATCGCCCCCAGTCTCTTGAGCCTTTAATAGCCAATTTGCCGCCAACAGTATATGTTTATTATTTTCATATATATCTTCATTTCTAATGTATTTAAAAAATAGCAATAAACTACTAAAATTTTTAAAAACCGATTGGAGCAAAAATTTAATTTTTCTTAGTCTTATTTTTATATTTTTCATACGTTAATAAGTCCAGCAAAGTCAATTACATATCGATCTTTTATTGAGGCATAAATTTCTTTAAATTCCTTATGCGCGACTAAAAACACGACTATATCAGCCTGTACTACGGCGTCTTTAAAATTTACGATTTCCAGTTCTTTGTGCGTTTTGATATTTGGCTCGACCGCCAGCACATCAAAGCCCGCACTTGATAGTTCCTTCGCAATAAAAAGTGCGGGTGACTCACGTAAATCATCGATATTTGGTTTAAATGCAAGTCCCATACAAGCGATTTTCGCCTTTTTGCGATTTTTATTTTCAAATTCTAGTGCGGCATTTTTTATCTTTTCTATCGCCCATTTTGTTTTGTAATTATTTACTTCGCGGCTAGTTTTTATGAGTCTCGCCTCGTTCTTTGCCGCATGGACGATAAACCACGGATCGACTGCGATGCAGTGCCCGCCCACACCACATCCCGGGCTTAAAATATTTACGCGCGGATGCCTATTGGCGAGCCTGATTAACTCCCAAACATCGATATTAAATTTATCGCATATCATGCTAAGCTCGTTTGCAAACGCGATATTTACGTCTCTAAACGAATTTTCGACCAGCTTTGACATCTCGGCTGTTCTGGCGTCCGTTTGCAGCACCTCGCCATTTACGAAAGTTTTATAAAACTCGGATGTTTTTTTTGTCGCTCCGTCACTAAGCCCGCCCACGATCCTATCGTTATTTACGAGCTCTTTCATGATCTTACCGGGTAGCACGCGCTCCGGACAATGCGCGAAATAAACCCCGCTCGTATCCGTGCCGCACTCCTCTACCCTTTTTTTGACGAGCTCGGTCGTCCCCACGGGCGAAGTCGATTCTAAAATGACGATATTTCCGCTCTTTACAAAAGGTGCTATGCTTTTTGCCGCCGCTTCAACATAGTCTAAATTCGGCTCATAGTCATTTTTAAAAGGCGTAGGCACGGCGATGATGAAGATGTCTGCAAATTTTGGCTTCGTGTCCGCTTTTAGCCTGCCGCTTGTGACGGCAGCCTTTACAAAGAGATCAAGCTCGGGCTCGACGATGTGAATTCTGCCGCCGTTTATCGTCTCTACGACCTCGCTTGAAACATCGACGCCATGCACATCATAACCCTTACTCGCCAAAAGTGCAGCCGTCGGAAGCCCGATATATCCAAGCCCGATAATGCAAATTTTTCTATTCATCACAAATTTCCTTTTAAAAATTCTACTATCCGCTCGGACGCCTTGCCGTCGCCGTAGGGATTTTGCGAGACGGACATCTTGCGGTATTCGTTTTCGTCGTCCAGTAACTGCCTAGCCTCGCTTGTTATCTTTTCAAAATTCGTTCCCACGAGCTTTACCACACCAGCTTCGAAGGCTTCCGGTCGCTCGGTCGTCTCTCTCATCACCAGCACCGGCTTGCCTAGGCTCGGGGCTTCTTCTTGGATGCCGCCGCTATCGGTGATGATAAATTTAGCCCTGCTCATCAGATATAAAAAGCTTTCGTATTCCAGCGGCTTTATGAGATGGATGTTCGGGATGTTTGATAAAATTTCATTTACCGGCTTTTGGACGTTTGGATTTAGATGCACGGGATAGACGATGTCGATGTTCGGGTAGTTTTTGGCAATCGCTTTTAGCGCTTTGCAGATATTTAAAAGCCCTTCGCCGAAATTTTCCCTCCTGTGCCCGGTAACCAATATAAATTCCCGACTGCCATCAAATTTATACTGCAAATTTATATTTTTTTCTATTTTATTTCTCACTCGCTCGTCGTTCTTTATCCGTTCAAGTGTCAAAAATAGCGCGTCAATGACGGTGTTGCCGGTCACGATGATATTTTTTTCGCTTTTACCCTCTGTGAGTAAATTTTGCCTTGCCTTTTGCGTCGGGGCGAAGTGAAAATTCGCTAGCACGCCGACTATTTGCCTATTCGCCTCCTCCGGATAGGGAGAGTAAATATCATGCGTGCGTAGTCCCGCCTCGACGTGTCCTACTTTTATCTTCGCATAAAATGCCGCGAGCGCAGCGACTGCGCTTGTCGATGTGTCGCCATGCACGAGCACGATGTCGGGCTGATAGCGACTAAAAACGTCTCTAAGCCCCAGTATCACGCGAGAAGTGATGTCATAGAGATCTTGCCCCGGCTGCATCACGTTTAGATCGAAGTCGGGGCTTATATCAAAAAGCTCTAAAATTTGATCTAGCATCTGTCTGTGCTGAGCGGTGATACAAATTTTTATATCAAAAGCGTCCGAATTTTTCTCAAATTTTTTGATAAGCGGCGCCATTTTTATGGCTTCGGGACGAGTCCCGAAGATAAACATAACTTTTTTGGGCATTTAGACTATCCGATTAAATTTTTTATAATATTATTAATATTTTTTTGAATTAGAACTAAAAATTCCTCACTCTTCGCCTCAAACCTAGTCACGATCACTGGTGTCGTATTTGAGGCTCGCACGAGTGCCCAGCCATCTTCAAACTGTATCCTGATGCCGTCTATCTCGATAATATTTAAAATTTTAGGTAGCTCGCATTCGCCATTTTTTATGCGATTTTTTAGCTCTTCTATTATCTTAAATTTATTTTCTTCACTAACTTTTATTTTTATCTCATCGGTACTAAAAACCGGAGGCATTTTATCAAGCTCACCGTCTAGATTAAAGCCTTTATGCACGAGCTCCAGTACACGCATCATAGCATAAAGCGCATCATCAAAGCCAAAATATCGCTCCTTAAAAAATATATGTCCGCTCACTTCAGCGGCGAGATCGACATTTAGCTCTTTCATCATCTTTTTTATATTGCTATGCCCAGTTTTACCCATGAAAACCTCGCCGATCTTAGCGATCTCGTCATACATATTTTGTGAGCATTTGACCTCACCCAGTACTCGCGGATTTTTCATATTTAGCGCATACAAGTATGCAAGCTCGTCACCTTTTATGTTTCGCTTAGGGGTGATCACAGCGATCCTATCGCCGTCTCCGTCAAAGCCAAAACCAAGACTGCACTCTTTTTTTTCTATGCATTCAAAAATATCTTTTAAATTTTCTTTTTCGCTAGGGTCTGGGTGGTGATTTGGGAAATTCCCGTCAGGCTCGGAGTATAAAATTTTAGCGTTTAGTCCAAGCGACTTTATGATAGGCACGACACTAACGCCCATAGCGCCATTTGCGCAGTCGATGATAAAAGGCTGCTTGAAATTTCTTAGTTCGCTAAATTCTTTAACAAAAAATTGTACGTAAGGTGTTAAAGTATCAAATTTTTCACAACTAAAATCATCTGAAATTTTGACCTCGCTAGCGATTATTTCATTCACATCAAATTTTAGTTTCTGCAGATCTTGGCCAAAAAAACTATCCTTTTTTATTGTTATTTTAAAGCCATTGTATTCTTTTGGGTTATGAGAGCCGGTTATCATTATGTTTGCATCGAAATAATCGGCATAAACGCTAAAATATCCGACCGGCGTCGGCAGTAGACCTATATCGTAAATCTTTATCCCGCCAGCTTTATTTAGCCCGCTTAGTAAAAATTTAAAAAGATCGCCGGCACTTAGTCTAGCATCATGACCGATACTTAGCGTCTTTACACCGCGCTCTTTCATTTTTTCACCAAGCGCTAAGCCGATCGCCTTCACGCTTGTTTCATTCAGATCTTTTTCATAAATTCCACGTATATCATATTCTCTAAAAATTTCATCATATTTCATAGCTAAATTTTAATTATCCCCCAAAAATTAAATCATATAATATAAAAAAGAATATTAAAAAGCAGTAAAAGTTAAATCGTTTTTTTTTTTTTGATTTTTGAGTAACTTTGAGTAACTTCGTAACAAATTTTAATCTAGCCCACCGGGCGATGGGCTAGATCAGGCGTATTACATCATTCCGCCCATACCACCCATTCCACCCATATCAGGCATCGCAGGCATTGGCTTGTCTTCTTTTAGCTCGCTGATGGTGGCTTCTGTCGTTAACAGTAAGCTTGCCACAGATACGGCATTTTGAAGTGCTACACGCTCGACTTTTACCGGATCGATGATGCCGGCTTCAAACATATTTACATATTCGCCGCTAACTGCGTTAAATCCGTAATTCACATCGCTGCTTACCTCTACGGCATTCGTTACCACCCCAGCGTCAAATCCCGCGTTTTCAGCGATTTGGCGAAGTGGAGCGCGTAACGCCCTTCTGACGATCTCGGCACCTATCGCTTCGTCACCGCTTAGATCTAGTTTTACGCGTTTTGAGGCAAGGATCAGCGCCGAACCGCCGCCAACGACTATACCCTCTTCTACCGCCGCACGAGTCGCACTTAGAGCGTCATCTACGCGGTCTTTTTTCTCTTTCATCTCTGTCTCTGTCGCAGCACCTACTTTTATGACAGCTACGCCGCCGCTTAGTTTTGCTAAACGCTCTTGAAGCTTTTCTTTGTCATAATCACTCGTAGTTTCGGCGATTTGCGCTTTTATTTGATTGATCCTTGCATCGATTGCCGATTTTTCACCAGCACCGTTTACGATAGTCGTGTTGTCCTTATCGATCACTACGCTTGATGCTTGACCGAGATCTTCTAAAGTAGCGCTCTCTAGCGTTCTGCCTAGCTCTTCGCTGATGACTTCACCACCTGTTAATATAGCTATATCTTCCAGCATAGCTTTTCTGCGGTCGCCAAAACCAGGAGCTTTAACGGCAGAGATGTTTAGCACGCCGCGAAGTTTATTTACCACCAAAGTAGCAAGAGCCTCGCCCTCGATGTCCTCAGCGACTATCAAAAGCGGTTTGCCGGTCTTTTGAATTTGCTCTAGCACAGGGAGCAGATCTTTTAAATTTGTGATCTTCTTATCAAAGAGCAAGATAAATGGATTGCTTAGCTCGACCTGCATTTTCTCGGCATTTGTGATGAAATATGGACTCAAATATCCGCGGTCAAACTGCATGCCCTCGACAACGTTTAGTTCATCCTCGATAGATTTAGCCTCTTCTACGGTGATTACGCCGTCTTTACCGACTTTCTCCATCGCATCAGCTATCAGCTTGCCGATACTCTCGTCAGAATTTGCCGAGATAGTAGCGATCTGCGCGATTTCTTTTGAGCCTGAGACCTTTTTAGCGATATTTTTTAGCTCGTCTATCAACGCCGCGACCTCTTTATCCATGCCACGTTTTACTTCGATCGGATTTGCACCTGCTGTAACGTTTCTAAGCCCCTCTTTAAATATCGCATGAGCCAAAACGGTCGCAGTCGTAGTTCCGTCACCCGCTTGATCGTTAGTCTTGCTTGCTACTTCGCGGACTAGGCTTGCACCCATATTTTCTATAGTGTCCTTTAGCTCAACCTCTTTTGCTACGCTAACGCCGTCTTTTGTTATACTAGGAGCGCCAAAGCTTTTTTGGATCAGGACGTTTCTACCTCTTGGTCCCATAGTTACTTTGACTGCATCGTTTAGCTTCCTTACGCCCTCGTATAGGCGGTTTCTAGCATCGTCTGAATAAAAAATTTCTTTTGCCATCGTCTTTTCCTTTTAAATTTAAATTATTTTATCACACCCAAAACATCGTCAATGTTTAAAACAAGATATGTTTTATCATCGAGGTTTATCTCAGTCCCGCCGTATTTTGCAAAAACGACTTTATCACCGGTTTTTACACCCTCTACCTCAGGGCCGACAGCTTTTACTTCGCCGCTTAAAGGTTTTTCTTTTGCATTGTCAGGTATAATGATGCCTGATGCTGTGGTTTTTGTCTCTTCCACACGCTCGACTAGAACGCGCTTGCCTAATGGTTGAAAATTCATTGTTCATCCTTTTGGTTTAATTTTCATTTTTTAGCACTCTTTATTTTTGAGTGATGAAATATTAGCATCTTTTTATATAAAAGTCAATAATTTATATAAAATTTATTAAAAACTTTAGTATATCATACTCAAGTTATATGACAAATAAAACTAAATTTAAAGGAGCCAATATGAAAATTTTAGCTTATGCGCTCGGAGTTCTGCTTATACTGGCTATTTGTGCCACCGGGTTCATTTTTAGCGGCTTTGGTAACGATATGATCGCCTCCTACGCACAAAAAATCGCTCTCGAAAAAGGTGTCAAACTTGAATTCACTAAATTTAAGCTCGGTCTTACAAGCGTCGATATAAGCGCAAAGATAAATGGCGAGATCACGGCAAATATCTCCGGCGGCCTCTCGATATTCACACAAAATTTAGACCTTATCTATAACATAACCGCAAACGATCTAAAATCGGCGAACCTAAATTTACGTCAGCCTATCGATCTAAGCGGTCAGATAAAGGGCAGATTCAGTGACTTTGACGCAAACGGCGCGGGCAAAGCGCTTGGCTCAAATATAAATTTCATAGCAAATTTAAAGGATCAAAATCCTACGACCATCGAGCTAAATGCTAAAAATTTAAATATCGATGAGGCATTGGCATTGCTTGCAAAGCCAGCCTATGCAAGCGGCAAGGTCGATATAGTCGCAAATGTCAAAGAACAAAATGGCAAGCCTAAGGGAACGGCTGAAATTTTGATCTACGAGGGAGTCGCAAACGACGCCTTGATAGCAAAGGATCTCAATGTCACTTTGCCTAAAAATTTCACCTTTAAAGGTGCGACGACGGCCGATATCGACGGCTTTGTGGCGACCGCAAAGAGTCTTTTTGTCTCGTCCGTCGCGACTGTCAGCGCAAACAAAACTATCTACGATATAAGCAAAAAATCGCTTGAAAGCGACTTTAACGTAAATATCGACGATCTGGCTAAATTTGAAAGCATCGTGGGACAAAAGCTAAATGGAGCGGTAAATTTAAATGGCGACATTAAGGCCGCAAATACCAAACTAATCGAGCTAAACATCGCCGGAACGGCACTTGGCGGTAATCTTAGCGCAAAACTAAAAGATGAAAAGCTAAATGCGAATTTTAAAAACGGTATGCTAAAGGACTTGTTTTTGCTGGTGGGTCAAAAGCCGTTAGTAAACGCAAATATCGATATTAGCGCAAATTTAAGCTCACTTGATACGAAAAATTTAAACGGCAATGCCAGTGTGAAGCTAAGCGGCGGCAAAATTTATGAAAAAGCGATGAGCCAGATCCTTGGTAAAGACTTCCCAACAGGCACGAAATTTGAGCTAAATTCCGATATAAAGATCGCACAAAGCGTGGCAAATTTCACCGCAGAGCTAGCTTCTAGCCTGGCTGATCTAAAAAATATAAAAGGAAATTTTGACATGAGTAGCGGCGCAGCAAACGTAAAATTTGACGCAAGCGTGCCTGATCTTAAAAAACTCGCCTTTGTCACCGGCAGACAGCTACACGGCGCTTTAAACGCAAACGTGACGGCCGCCAAACAAGGCGAAAATTTGACCGCCGAGATAACCTCGCAAAATTTGATGAACGGCAAATTTGACGCCAAGCTAAAAAACAACGACCTAAACGCTGTTTTACAAAATTTCACATTTAAAGGACTCAGCCAAATGCTGGGCATCGACCATGTCTACGACGGAGTGGGCGACGGGAAGCTAGACTACGACATCGCCTCGCAGCAAGGAAAATTTAATATCGACATCAACGAAGGCAGGCTGGTCGCTTCAAATTTCACGAATACCATAAAAATGCTAAGCGGGCGTGACATAACGACTGAAATTTACAAAAACGGCGTGATAAACGGCACGATAGATAAAAATATGATAAATTTCGCAGCCAAAATGAGTGCGCAAAGAAGCGATATAAACGTGACAAAAGGCACCTATAATACGGTAAATTCAGCTATAAATATCCCGATCGATTTCAGATATGAAAAAACTGACGCCAAGATCGATGTCACCGGCACCGCTGGGGACCCCAAATACTCGGTCAGCTCGAACTATCTAAAAGGCAAGGTGGAAAAGGAGATCGGTAGATTTTTAGACAAAAAGCTGGGCGGTGACAGCAACTCCACAAACAGCACGAAAGACGCGGTAAAAGGGCTACTTAAAAATTTATTTTGAAAACAGATGCGACAAAAGGAGCGAAAATGGTGCAAAAACACATCGTCATCACGAAAAAGACGATAGAAAATTTAAACGAGGATAACTATTTTGACGTGATAGAGCCTGTTTAGTTTAGCGCCGATATTTATGATAGTTACGAGATTTACGAGCGCACATTGCAGCCTTTTTCGCGCGAGCAGCGATATGTCTTTGCCGCGGAGTGGCTGATAGCGGAGGTTGGTAACGGCGGCTTCGAGCAGTTTTTTGACAACTCGACTGGCATCGTTTTAAAGGACGCTTTGGAGGGCTTGAAGCAAATGGATTGCGATGAAGCGGTGGGCGTGATAGAGCGCGTCATAGAGTGCTACGGCGTGTTTCCCTCGCTTGATCGCAAGACACGCTGGGCGGAGATGGAAAATTTTAGCGACGAAACTTGGGAGAAAATAGACGCGCTTAATGATGAATTTTACAAGCTTGAAATTTATCCCAAAATGCTAAGCTACATCAAAGCAAACGCCGAAAAATTTTTATTTGACGGCATGGTGGATACGGAGTGAGAAATGAAAATTACCGATGAGAAAATGTCTATCATAAACGGCGGCAAATATGACACCGATGTGATCGCTTTAAGCTATGCCAGCGAGCGCGTTTTTCTCAATTATTGCGTCTCTTGGGGCGACACCACAAAATAAAGGAGCGAAAATGGCGCCGACAATCAGACAAAAGGAGCTTTTTAAAAAGCTTGCACCGATACTTGGCATAGATACGCGCGTTACGGGATACGTCGATGACGAGGGCAAAAACAGCATCGACATTTTAAGCTGCCCCGACCCCACAGACGCCGAAGTGATGTTTTACTCCACGATCGGGTTATCGGGGTGCGAAATAGATGGCAGGCGGTATGAGATATTGATGAGCGGACGGCGCGAATTTGACTTCGTGCCCAATATCCTAAGCACCTGCGCCTTTTTTGTGATAAAAAACGGCTGAAAGTGCGCTTGCGGAAATACTTTTGATACATTAGTGCAGATGTATCACCCGAACAAGGAGATGAAGCACGTTTTATTTACCGAACCTTATTTATGGGAGGATAAGCTGCGTGGCTTTACAGCGGGCGGCGAAGCGGTTCGATTTGTGCTCGCCGTGCCGATCGCGCAAAATGAGCTTGAGTATAAAGCTAAATTTGGACTTGACGCGCTGGAGACGCTGCTTGAGGAGCGTGAAACGGATATTTTCGACCTTGATAGGAAGTCAGTCGTCTAAATTTAGAAATTTATCATCGAATTTGGCAGTGCTCGTAGGGCGATTGGGCAATTATTTAGACCCGATGAGAAAATCGGTAGTCTTGCAAAATTTTATGAAAATATAAACAATAAATAAGGTTCGTTCGGTTTTAAGGAGAATTTTTATGGCAAGATATGAATTAGGCGCAGTGTATAAAATAGAAGGCGGTAGTAAAACCTATTATGCACGGCTTGTCGGAAAAAGATTGTTACGGTATTTACGCTCCCTTTGAGGGAAAGCCGAGCGAGCAGGTTTTAGAAAAAATACCCTACCGCCTCTATATCGTTTGCAATAGCTTTCCTGTAAAACGCGGTATTTGGGAAAAGGTATTGCCTTCGCCTGCTCCCAAAGATACCAAGCGATGGCAGGCTCCCAAAAGAGCAAACTATGCAAACTTTAATCCGGCATTGTTTTTACGGCAGCATAGAATATTTAGGCAAGACGGGAATATATATGAATGCGGCAAAGAACATTTTATCGCTTTGGTAAAAGCCGGTATGATAGAGCATATTTTTAATAGACACGAACATATTCCGAACTTTTTAGGATGTTATTACGACGGCTATCCTGAAAGTTATATTTTAGATGAAGCGTGGTTAAAAAGCGGTACTGTCGAGGCTCAAAGAGAAAAAGCCGCCGCGCTTAAAGAAATGGGATTTACTGTTGACGGGTTGGCTAACGGCTAGAATAACAGTTTCCGTATTTAAAGAAAAAAGATATGGAAACACTCGAATATACATATTGCGATACGACACTTTAGGTAAAGATCGATATAGCCGTTAGCCGGACAGCGCCGTTTATTACACTTCAATTTTATAAACATGAGGCAATATTGTTATCAAGCGGCAGCAAAACGCGAAAGCATTATCTCGCCGCTTGTTTTATTTACTACGCTAAAAAGTGATCAAACAGCACCTTTTAAAACAAAGCCCAAATTTACAATTTCCTAATCTTGGCTATCTCATCCCTTAGCGCCGCAGCCTTTTCAAATTCTAGCTGCGCGGCGGCTTCGAGCATCTGTTTTCGTAGCTCTTTTACGATCTTGGCTCGCTCGGCGGCTGGCATCTTTTCTAAATTTTTTGCTTTGCGGTAGGTCTCGCCCTCATCCTCGATATGCAGACTCTCTTCGATATTTCGACTGGCTGAGCGTGGCGTTATGCCGTTGGCTTTGTTGTATTCATCTTGCAGCTTTCGGCGCGCATTCGTCGTATCCATCGCCTCTTGCATAGATTTTGTGATCTTTTTGGCAAACATCAGCACGCGACCATTGACATTTCTGGCCGCCCGCCCCATCGTTTGTATGAGACTCGTCGTCGAGCGTAAAAAGCCCTCCTTATCGGCGTCCATGATGGCTATGAGACTCACTTCTGGCAGGTCAAGCCCCTCACGCAGCAAATTTATACCGATGAGCATATCAAAGTCGCCACCGCGAAGCCCTCTAATGATCTCGTTTCGCTCGATGGCGTCGATGTCTGAATGCATATATTTGACCTTGACGCCAAGCTCGGTGTAGTAGCGGCTTAGCTCCTCCGCCATTTTTTTGGTTAGCACCGTCACCAGCACACGCTCGTTTCGCTCGATGACCTTTTTTGCCTCGTCAAATAAAATTTCAACCTGATTGTCGCTGTCTTTTATCTCGATGAGCGGATCAAGCAGTCCCGTCGGACGCAAAATTTGCTCATACACGTGTCCGCTACTTAAATTTAGCTCGAGCTCATTTGGCGTCGCCGAGACGAAAAGAAATTTCGCCTTTTTGTTGATAAATTCATCAAATTTTAACGGGCGGTTATCAAGCGCGCTTGGCAGGCGAAAGCCGTATTCTACGAGTACTTCCTTGCGGCTGCGGTCTCCTGCATACATGCCGCGAAACTGCGGCAAGCTAACGTGACTCTCATCGACGATGACCAGATATTCGCCGCTGTTAAGTAGCTCGAAATAATCAAACATCGAATAGGGCGTCTCGCCGGGCTTTTGTCCCGTGAGATGGCGCGCATAGTTTTCGATACCTTTGCACATGCCCGTACTACTCATCATTTCCAGATCAAATTCCACGCGCTGTTTTAGGCGTTGAGCCTCCACTAGCTTGCCCGTAGCGTTAAATTCTGCTAGTCGCTCGTCCAGCTCCTTTTCGATGTCTTTTATCGCGACTTTTAGGCGATCCGCACCCACGATAAACTGACTCGTGGCGTAAAGCGTAAATTTACCGACATCTTTTAGCTTTTTGTTATCCAGCACGTCAAAATGATACATCACTTCGATCTCATCGCCAAAAAATTCGACGCGCAGGGCTTCGTCGTTGTAATACGCCGGATAAATATCGACCACGTCGCCATTTACGCGAAAGTCACCGCGGTCAAAATAAGCGTCGTTTCGCTTGTAGCCCATATCGACTAGCTTCGTGAGCAAATTTCGCTGATTTAGCCGCTCGCCGACGTTTAGGTAGGCGACCATGCCTTGGTATTCGCTAGGGTTGCCTAAGCCGTAGTTTGCCGACACCGAGGCCACGCAGATCACGTCGTTAAAGCTAAGCAAGCTTGCCGTCGCACTTAGTCGCATGCGCTCGAGCTCCTCATTTACGGAGCTGTCCTTTTCGATGTATAGGTCGCTGCGCGGTATGTAGGCCTCTGGCTGATAGTAGTCGTAGTAGCTGATGAAATACTCCACGTGATTGCTCGGGAAAAAGCCCTTAAATTCGCTATAAAGCTGCGCGGCGAGGGATTTGTTGTGCGTCATGATGAGTGTTGGCATGTTTAGCTCACGGATCACGTTTGCCATCGTGAAGGTCTTGCCGCTGCCCGTGACGCCAAGCAGGGTGTTGTATTTGTTGCCGCTTTTTATGCTTTTTACGATATTTTCTATCGCCCTAGCCTGATCGGGACTGGGGCTAAATTTGGACGAAATTTCAAATTTACTCACATTTTGCCTTTAAATTTAATGGCTAAATTTTATATCAAACGCCGCCCCTTTGTCAAACCTTGAAATTTTAAAAAGAATTTAGCCTGTGCGTGCTAGAATATGGCTTCACTACCAAATTTAAAGGATCAAAATGTTAGAAGATAGCGCGGTTTTAAGCACCCTTACAGGCAAGGTAAACGACCTCATCGCAAAATACGAAGAGCTTTGCAAAACGAACGAAGAGCTGCACAATCAAATCGTAACGCTAAAAGCGCAAAATGAGGCCAAAAGTAACCAAATAATGCGCCTTGAAGAGGACCTTGACAAGAAAAATAGCGAAGCCGACGACGTTCTTAAGAAAATCGAAGCAGTGCTTGGAAAATAATGAAACAAATCACGCTTACGATCTCATCTCGTGACTACACCATCACTTTAGAGGATGATTTTGCGGAAATTTTCGAGCGTGACTGGCAGAAATTTATGGGCGGACGTAAATTCATCGAGCCAAAGGAGCTTCTAAACGCCTTCATCGAGAAATGCTACGAAAGCCACACGAACGAACGTGCAGTAAAAAACGTCATAAAAGACGTCGAAAAAGCTTTAAAATGAAAAATACAATGAAAAAAGCCGCATTTACGATGATAGAGCTGGTTTTCGTCATCGTCATACTGGGTATCTTAGCCGGAGTCGCGCTGCCAAAGCTGTTTTTTACGAGAGACGATGCGAGCCTGGCAAACGCAAGAGCCCAAATGATCGCCGTTCAAAGCGGAATTTCACTGGCGTATAATGACAGCTTGCTATCAGGAAACCCGGGCTATCCCGCAAACCTAGGAGATAACGGCGCGAGCCTGTTCGTCGGAGTCACGAACCTAGGCGTAAGAGACGCAGGAGTCGGCAAAAACGGCTGGCACAAAACGGGCGCTAACACATACACACTCACTCTTGGCAGAGAAACGGCAAATTTCACCTACGATCCTACTAACGGCGCATTCAACTGCACGAGCGGTAGTCTGTGCGACAAAATGCAATAGGTATGTTTTATTACGAGATCGCTTTTAACGGGCTAAATTTAGCCCCCCTCACCTATCATTCAAGCCAAAAGATCGAGATTTTTAGAGCCGTCAGCGTGCCGCTAAACAAAAAGCAAGCGATAGGCTACGTGATAAAAGAGTGCGAAAAGCCAAATTTCAAAACGCTTGAAATTTTAGAAATTTTAGATATCAGGCTCACTCCGGCACAAGCCCAGATGGCAAATTTCATCGCGCACTACTACACCTGCGAGCTTGGCCTGGCGTTAGGGCTTTTCGAGCCTGAAGATTTGAGCCTCGTTTGCGAGCAAAAAGAGCGAAATCCAGCGAATTTCACAGCCGCCCCGCAACTAAATGAAGCCCAGCAAAACGCACTTGCTTTTATAAATTCTCACAAAACGGGGCTGCTTTTTGGCGACACGGGAAGCGGCAAAAGCGAAGTTTATATAAGCAAGATACGAGAGGTCTTAAACAGCGGCGATCAAGCGCTATTTTTGATGCCTGAAATCTCGCTCACGCCGCAGATGCAAAAGCGCTTGGAAGGCTTTTTTGGCGAGGCAGTAGCGATCTGGCATTCAAAGATAACCGCCAAAAAAAAGGGCGAAATTTTAGCAAATATCGCAAACGGCAAGGTCTTGCTAATAGCCGGTGCGCGCTCGGCGCTCTTTTTGCCATTGACGCGCCTAAAGCTGATCATAGTCGACGAGGAGCACGACGATAGCTACAAAAACACGGGCTCTAGGCCGCATTACAACGCAAGAGACCTGGCGCTCTTTTTGTCCTCGAAATTCGACATCGGAGTAGTGCTCGGAAGCGCGACGCCAAGCCTCACGAGCTTTCACAAACAAGACATTTTTCGCCTAAGAGGGACGTTTTTTAGATCCCAAAAGATATACATCTTTGACGAAAGCGAGACCGGGCTTAGCCAAAGCCTAAAACGCGAGATCGAACTTTGTCTAGCAAGCAAAAAACAAGCCGTCATCTGCCTGCCGACAAGGGCAAATTTCAAATACCTAGTCTGCAAAAACTGCGGCGAGACGATAAAATGCCCGTTTTGTAGCGTCGGCATGAGCTTTTATAAAAAGCAAAACGTATTAAAATGCCAATACTGCGAGTATAAAATGCCCGTACCAAAAACTTGTGACAAATGCGGCAGCGAAATGATCGAAGCCAAAAAGATCGGCACCAGCGAGCTTCTAGAGCAGCTTCAGGGCGAATTTGCAAACGCTCGCATCGCAAAATTTGATCGCGACGAGATAACGACGCAAAACAAGCTCGTGCGAGCGCTGAAGGAATTTAACGACGGTAAGATCGACATATTAGTAGGCACGCAGATGCTAAGCAAAGGCCACGACTACCACAGCGTCGGGCTCGCCGTGATAATGGGCGTGGACGAGCTTTTGAACTATCCTGACTTCAGGGCGCGCGAAAAGACCTTGGCTTTAGCCATGCAAGTGGCAGGCAGGACCGGCAGAAACGGCGTCGGCCGCGTGCTGGTTCAAAGTAGGACGCGAGAATTTTTTGAAAATTATATCGAAAACTACGATAAATTTTTAAGCGACGAGTTGCCTTTTAGGCAGGGGCTTTACCCGCCGTTTATGCGCCTGCTTCGTATCGTCATCTCTCACAAAAACGATGCTACGGCGAAAAACGCGATGAACGAGTCGCTCGCCAAGATCAAAATTTTAGAGCAAAAAACGAAGCTTTGCATCGTAGGATACGGCAAATGTGCTATCGAATACTTGGGCTCGAAATTTCGCTACGAAATTTTACTGCGCGCCAGCTCCCACGTCCCGCTTTTGATGGCGGCGGATCTTTGCGCGAGCGAATTTACAGATATCGACATCGACCCGGTAAATTTCAGCTAAATTCAGTGCTTGTGCCGGGGCATTTAGAATTCACTTTTTTTAAAACAGAGCTAAAAAATTTTATGGCTCTATTATAGTAAAGTATTGACACCAGCTTCGCTTCTGCTTTGCAGTTGCGAACGAAGCGAAGCAAAAACCCTGCTCACTCCAGGAGCGACCTAGCACAGACGCGAACAGCGTTTCAAGGAAATTTTTTTGCTTCGCAAAAAACGCGATGCTGATTTTGTGCGGGAGCGAGTAGCCGAACGTATAGCACGATTTGCGCGGTCAGTTAATACTTCCCTGTCCTCGTAGCGAAGTTTTGCTTCGACTTCGTCTCGCAACTGCAAGCAGAACGTTACGAGTGCGTAGCACGAAGTAAAAATCGGCGGCGATAAGCTCGCTAATAAGGTTTTTACAGGGATGCTGTTCGCATTCTCCTGCTTTGAAAATTAAAAGAATACTTTCTTTTTTAAAACAGAGCCAAACAAAAAACTAAATTTCAACCTTTTAAAACCTTAAATTTTATATAATCGCTTAAAAATTTACGAGGCAAAACGTGCAAAGATACCCAACTAAACAGATCAAAATTCGCGATGTAGCCATCGGCGGAGACGCGCCTATCCCGGTGCAGTCGATGACATTTTCAAAGACCAAGGACGTTGAAGGCACGCTAGCGCAGATTCAGCGCCTATATTTTGCGGGCTGCGACATAGTGCGCTGCACGGTGCTTGACAAGCAGGACGCCAAAGCCTTGCGCGAGATCGTGACAAAAAGCCCGCTACCAGTGGTTGCCGACATACATTTTAATCACATCTACGCCGTAATGGTGAGCGAATACGTCGATGCCATACGCATCAACCCCGGAAATATCGGCTCAAAAGAGCGGATAAAAGCTGTCGTAGATGCGTGCAAACAGCGCAAGATCCCTATCAGGATCGGCGTAAATTCCGGTTCGCTCGAAAAGCAGTTCGAGGAGCGATACGGACGCAGCGTCGAGGCAATGGTAGCTAGCGCGATGTATAACATAAATTTGCTCGAGGACTTTGACTTCACCGATATCAAAATTTCGCTCAAATCAAGCGATGTCGAGCGCACTATGCAGGCCTACCGCACACTTCGTCCAAAAGTACCCTACCCCTTTCATCTAGGCGTGACGGAGGCAGGGACTAGCTTTCATGCGACGATAAAGTCCGCGATCGCGCTTGGCGGGCTGCTGCTAGAGGGCATCGGCGACACGATGAGAGTCAGCATCACAGGCGAACTGGAAGAAGAGATCAAGGTCGCAAAAGCGATCTTAAAGGACAGCGGGCGGCAGCGCGAGGGGCTAAATATCATCTCCTGCCCTACTTGCGGGCGTTTGCAAAGCGACCTAATGAAAGCGATCAAGATCGTCGAGGAAAAGACGAGGCATATAAAAGAGCCGCTAAACGTCTCCGTGATGGGCTGCGTGGTAAATGCTATCGGCGAAGCAAAGGGTGCTGATGTGGCGATAGCTTTTGGCAAGGAGAGCGGACTAATAATGCGCCGCGGCGAAGTGGTCGCAAGGCTAAAAGAGAGCGAGCTGGTCGATCGCTTCCTCGCCGAGATAGATGATGAGATAAAATCAAGAGAATAAATTTGAAAGCTTTTTAACCGATGCGGATCAAAATATCAATAAAAATTTAAAGGATCAATGGTGAGAAAATTTATTTTTGCGGTGATGGCTTTGGCTATTTCGTTAAATTTCGCCTTCGCCTTTGAATTATCGGCGCAAAAAGAGCTTGAATATGGATTGGAAGCATCTTATTATCAAGACTTGGCAAGAGCGGCAAAGCACTTTGAGAGCGCTTGCAATAAAGGAAGTATCAATGGGTGCTCTTTCCTTGGTATCAGTTATTACAACGGCGAGGGTGTGAGGCAAGACTACAAAAAAGCGATGGAGATTTGGCAAATGACATGCGATAAAAAAGACGCCGTCGGCTGCGCTCAGCTTGGTTTTGCATACAAGAGTGGCAAAGCTGTGAAGCAAGACTACAAAAAGGTAATGGAGCTTTATCAAAAGGCCTGCGATCTAGGGGGTGCTGACGCTTGCTATGATGTCGCTTCTTTATATCTTGATGCAAAAGGCGTGGAGCAAAATTTCAAAACGGCCAAAGAGTATTTTGGCAAAGCATGCGATCTGGGCGATCAGTTTGGCTGCGACGACTACAAAAAGCTAAATGAAGCCGGATATTAAAATTTAAACGGAGCGAAAGTGGCAAAAAATAAATTTAACGATGTGGATTTTCACAACCTTTACGACCTTGACATGGAGCGAGCGATATTAAGCTCGATACTGCTAAACAACGATGCTTTAAGCGAAATTTTTGACATCATAAAGCCAAATGACTTTTATCTAAAAGGACACGCCGAAATTTACGGCGCGATGATAGAGTGCCTAAATTCCGACGTTCCTATCGCGACATCGTTTTTAAAAAACAAGCTGGGAGATAAATTCGACGAAAATCTCATCGCCGACATCCTGGCTACAAACTCGGTCATAGATATCGAGAAATACGCGACCGAGCTGCGCGAAAAATCGATCAAAAGAAACCTCATAAAAATAGCCCACGAGATCCCGGGCAAAGTGAGCGAGGATAAAGCCAGTCGCGATATGATCGATGAGCTGAGCCAAGAATTTTACTCGCTCGTCGAGGGTGGCAACGCCGGCACGATAAAGCAAAGCAAAGAGATCATCTCCTTGATGTTAGAGCACCTTAAAAAGCAGTCCGAGCTCGAGGACAAGGACATCGTGGGGCTAGATACGGGCTTTAGGCAGCTAAACGAGATGATAAAGGGCTTTAAAAACGGCGATCTCATCATCATCGCGGCGCGCCCCGGTATGGGAAAGACGACGCTTTGTCTAAATTTCATCAGCCATACGCTTCGCATCGGTAAAGGTGTGGTATTTTTCTCGCTCGAGATGCCCGCAGAGCAGATAATGATGAGGATGCTGGCCGACAAGACCTCGATACCGCTTCAAAATTTGATGACAGCCAAGATGGACGACGAGGAGTATGCGCGCCTCAGCCACGCTTGCAACGACTTTGCCGCAAGCAAGCTCTTTGTGCATGACAGCGGCTACGTAAATATCCATCAAATACGCACGCAAATGCGAAAGCTAAAGGCGACTCATCCTGAAATTTCACTCTGCGTCATCGACTACATCGGCCTCATGATGAGCACGAACAACTTCGCCGAACGCCACATACAAATCGCCGAAATTTCACGCGGGCTAAAGCTGCTCGCACGTGAGCTAGACATGCCTATAATCGCCCTAAGCCAGCTAAACAGAAGCCTCGAGTCTCGCGCGAACAAACGCCCTATGCTAAGCGACCTGCGCGAGTCGGGCGCCATCGAGCAAGACGCGGACATCATATTGTTCGTTTATCGCGACGAGGTCTATCTCGAACAAGAGGAAAAAGAGAAAGAAAAGCGCGCCAGAGCCGAGGGTAAGGAGTATAAAAGCGAGGTCGTCTTTAACAAGCTACAAGAAAGCGCCGAGATCATCGTGGGCAAAAACAGAAACGGCGAGACGGGCTCTATCGACGTGCTCTTTCACAAGCAGCACTCGCGCTTTGCCGACAAGCCTTTTGGCGCGGCGCACACGGCTGAATTCCAAGGCTGATGCCGCTTTTCACGAGGCGCGTTCATTACATTTTTTTCGCGCTGTTTTGCTTAGCCTTGTTGGGGCTAAATTTAGCCATTTGCTACGCTAAATTTCAAAATTTTATGGATAAGGGCGAGCAAGAGCTCGTCGCTAAAGTCGAGCTAGACTACGTAAAGACGAACGAGAAAGGCAAAAAATATAGAATTTTACGCCTGGATACGGGCGAGTTTAAATTCTACACCATAGCCGCAAAGAGCGATAAATTTAGAGTCGGCGACAGGATCAGCCTGGTCGTGCAAAACATCGACGTGAGCTTTAAAGATTATCTTAGCGGCATGTTTTATATGCGTTCAAGCCAGAGGGAAATTTTAAACGAGTCGACAAGCGAGCCAGACACCTTACCACTTCGAGATAAAATTTTAAATTTTATCCAAGCTCAGCACGAAAACGCCAAAATTTCACAGCTTTATAATGCGCTGTTTCTAGCGACGGCGGTATCCGGTGAGCTGCGAGACGATGTCGCACACTGGGGCGTCGCGCACCTTGTGGCGATCTCGGGCTATCATCTAGGCGTCATAGTAAGCGCTTTGTTTTTGCTCGCTGCGCCCCTTTATATGGTGCTTTGCGCGAGATTTTTCCCTTTTAGAAGCTATAAATTCGATATAAGTTTGCTCGCGTTTGGCGTCTTGGCGTTTTATTTTTATCTGATCGGCTTCGTGCCAAGCTTCCTGCGAGCCTTTGCGATGAGTGCGTTTGGCTTTTATATGCTTTGTCGCGGCATCAAAATTTTGAGCTTTCCTACGCTTTTTATCGTGATCTGCTTTTGCGTGGCGATGTTTCCGTCCTTGGCGCTTAATGTAGGCTTTTATTTTTCATGCGCCGGAGTATTTTATATATTTTTGTATCTGCATTATTTTAAGGATAAATTCGGCCTACTCGCACACTCGTTGCTCTTAAATTTATACGTGTTTTTCGCGATGGAGGTCATCGTCCTTTACTTTTTCCCGCTTATCAGCCTCCAGCAGTTTGGCGTGATACCGCTTAGCTACGTTTTTACGGTCTTTTACCCGCTTAGCGCCCTACTTCACGCGCTAAATCTAGGCTCTGTTTTTGATGGGTGGCTGGTTGAATTCTTAAATTTCAGGCTCGCTTCCACGCAGCTATATATCCCGCTTGCTCTATTTTTGAGCTACAATCTGATCTCGCTTTTGGCCGTAAGGTTTAAAATTTTAGTCCTGTTGCCGCCTATCATCGGTGCCGGCTGCTTCGTCGTGGCTATTTTTGACTTATACTAGCCAGCAGTGAAAGCAAAATTTTAGCCGCCATTTTAGTATCGTTAAATTTACTCCGCTTTGCGGTGTTGGTTTAAATTTGTGTTGAATTTTTAAATTTATTGACTCTATTAAAACATCTCATTGGTTTTTAACTCTCAAAAGCGAAGTCAAACCTTGTGAAGCGACGCTATCGCCACCGATTTTTACTTCGTGTTACGCACTCGTAACGTTCTGCTTGCAGTTGCGAGACGAAGTCGAAGCAAAACTTCGCTACGAGGACAGGGAAGCGGTAGCTGACCGCGTAAATCGTGCTATATGTTCGGCGCTTTGCGGAGCGAGCAGGGTTTTTGCTTCACTTCGTTTGCAACTGTATAGCAGAAGCGAAGTAAGTGCCAATGACTTATTACAATAGAGCGAATTTATTTCCTCTTTGAGCGGGTGTCGTATTGCCCCAGCATGCCAAACATCTTATCGTGCCTGATGGCTGCCGCTAGCAGACTACGCACCTTGTCTTTATCCGTTACGCATCCGGGCGCGCTCATGAAGCCCTCTATCTGCTCGGCGGTGAGTGGCTTGTTTTTATCCACGCCCCAGTAAGGCGAGACATAAACGGGCGTCGTCGGTTCGCTGCGCCAGCTGTCTTTTAGCACGCCCATATCGACCGCGTCGTAGCCGATGTCGTCTAAAAATTTCACTACCGCCGCCTTTGCACCCTCATCGTCAGCCGCCACGGGCAGCGCGCTTCACTCCTTTGAGCCAGCAGCCCTGGCTAGACTTAGTAACCGCACGAAATCAACGTTATTCAAAGCGCGCACGACGCGAGAATTTACCAAATGGCGCTGCACGAGCTCGCTTGTCGTGATGACGTCCGTTCGCACCTCCTGCATCACGCCGTCTCTTTGCGGGTAATAGTTCAACGATCTTGCCCGCTAAAAGCTTGGTTGGCAGCTTCGTATATGCTTCAAACGGGATGGCGACGACTAGCATATCGGTAAAATTTGCCATACTTTCTAAATTTAAAGCTCTTATGTCGCCTTTTAGCGAAGTGACGAATTCAGCCAGTGTTTCAGGCGATCTGCTATTACAAATGGCGACTTTGTAGCCCGCATCCAGTGCGAGTTTTGCTACTTGCTTGCCGATCATACCGCTTCCTATTATGCCGATAGCTTTTTGCATTTTTACTCCTTGATCTCGCCGACCTTTTCCAGATACGCGCACAGCTTCACTCCGTAAAGAAAGATGATCCACGAGACGTATATCCACACAAAAAAGAGCAAAACGACCGAAAATGAGCCGTAAATGCTAAGATAGGTCTTGTTATTTACTGCGTAAAATACAAAAATGCTCTTTCCCAGATACCAGATGAGCGAGGCGACAAATGAGCTAAAAAGCACATTTTTTAGGGCTAATGAGCGGTTTATCGAAATGAGATATGTCACGCAAAATATCGCCCAAATGATGAGATACGGAAATATGCTCAAAAAATTTATCCACTTCGTATAGGTGCTCGCATTTAGCATATCCTGAAATAAATTTGAAAGATAAAAACTAAGTCCAAGCCCTAAGGGTGCGAGCGTGATGAGCGTCCAGTAGGCGCTAAGGGAGTTCCAAAATTTGCGCCCGCTCGTGTGCATGATGCGGTTTATGACGTATTCGTAATCGGCAAAAAACATAATGGAAGTAAAAATGATTGCGCCAAGTCCGAGGATGCCAAGGCTCGAGCTATTTTGCAAAAAGGTCTCGATATAGTTTGAGATCGCTTCTTGATTTGACGGCAGCAGCTGCGCGAAGATAAACTCCTTGATCTTTGCGTAATAAACGCTAAAACTAGGCATCTGTGTGAAAAGTGAGAGCGAGATGAGCAGCACCGGGATGATGGAAAGCATCGTGTGAAAGCTAAGGCTTGAGGCGTAGTGCAGCAGCTCTTTGTCTTTGATCTTGACGGCTGCTGATAGCCAAATTTTCAGCGTTTGCTTGATAGCGTCAAATTTCTCTTTCGTCATTTGCGTCCTTTAAAGCCCTCCAAAAGCATCGTAGATTTAGCGACTATGATGGCATAAGAGCTAAGCTTTAAAGGGCGTTTGGCGGTATTTTTGTCTTGAGGTTTGCCGGCTAAATTTAAAGCTGTTTTGATATCTCGTTTAAATTTAGCCAGGCTCGTCATTTCTCGGGTCCGTTTGGCTTTAGGCTGTGAAATTTAGCGTTTTGGCGCATTATTCGTCCTCTTCAAACAGCCTCTCGTAGTGAGCGTCGTAGTTGTTTATGTGTTCGCTGTTAAATTTCCAAAAGACCGTGTCTATGTCGCTCACGCGCGTATAAAACGGCAGTTGATAGTATTCGACCTCGCCGGTTTTGAATTCTTTCAAAATTTTAAAACTTTGACAGTCGGCAAACACGCTGCGTCCGTCCATCGCGACAAAGATAAGCCCCGCCGCACTTTGTGAGCACATCTTGCGAAAATCGTCGCGGTTCGGGTTTGGCTTGTATTCGTAGCTAAGATAGGCTCCGACGATGTCCGGGTGGATGAATATCATATTTGGAAACGCCGCAAGCACCTCCTCATATATCTCTTTGTTCGGCACTACGATGACAGAGCGGTTGTAAAGGTAGTTTAAGACCGCCGTATCGCCGACTGCGGGTGCGACGCCCGGTAGCGGGAGTGCGGGCTGAGCCAGGGTGTCAAATACTTCAAATCTTAGCTTTGCAAAGCCTCCGCTTTTTGAAATAACGCTAACGCGCGCGATTATCGAGCTTTCGGTCTTAAATTTATGAAGCACGACGCCACTTGAGCCGACTAAAATTTCAGGACTGTCGACGATGGTAGCGGTGCCGTCATCGTCTATGCTTATGATAGGCGCTCTATACTCGTTTAAATGAAATTCTGCAGCAAATGCATAGTTTAAAAATAGCAATAAAATCAAAGCGAAACGTTTCAAAAATCATCTCCTGTGTTTGAAATTTTTGGGTGATTATAGCCTAAAAATGCTTTATTTTTTGCAAAATTAAAGCAAGTTTTGAGTAAAATCAAGCCGAAATTCTGTAAAAGGATATAGATGCTGCGCGCTCTTATTATTTTTTCTTTTTTATTTTTAAATTTATACGCGCTTGAACCTACCGTCAAAGAACTAAGCTGGCCAAACGGCAGCCATTTTTTAAATTTCTTGGAAAACAACAAAATCCCGTTATCTCTTTACTACAACCTATCAAGCGAGGATCAAGAGCTGGCCGCCGAGATAATAGCAGGCACGAAATACCAAATTTTAAAAGACAACGACGGCAATACGCTTCAAGTGCTGATCCCTGTGAGCGACGAGCTTCAGATGCATATTTTTAGAGACGACAACGACAACTTCAAGCTAGAATACATCCCGATCTCTTATCAAAGCGAAGACAAGGTGCTAAGCCTAAAGGTCGAAAAATCGGTCTCGGAAGATATATTCGACTACACGGGATCCGGCACGCTGGCACTTGGCTTTAAGGACGTATTTAAGGGCTCGAATATCGACTTTAAAAAGATAAACAAAGGCGATCGTATCGTTATCGTCTATAACCAGAAAAAGCGTATGGGACGCTCTTTTGGCACTCCTGAAATTTATGCCGCACTGCTTGAGACCAAAAATAAACGCTACGTGATGTATAAATTTGAAGATAAATTTTACGACAGAAACGGCAAGAAAAACGATAAATTCTTGCTCGTGCGTCCGCTATTAAACGCTCGCATAACCTCCGCCTTCACGCTTAAAAGATGGCATCCGATACTTCGCAGATATCGTGCACACCTTGGCGTAGACTATGGAGCTCCGCGCGGCACGCCTATACGAGCTGCAGGTGACGGGACGGTGAAATTTATGGGGACTAAAAGCGGCTACGGCCAAGTGCTCATCATTAGACATCCGGGCGGCTATGAAACGCTTTACGCGCACCTAAATGGCTTTGCTAAGGGCATAAGGTCCGGGATGAGCGTCAAACAAGGCACTCTCATAGCCTATGTAGGCACGAGCGGCATGAGTACCGGCCCGCACCTGCATTTTGGCCTTTATCTAAACAACAAGCCGATGAACCCGGAAAGCGCCATAAAAGTCGTAAAAAGCATAGAGGATAAAAAAGAAGCTGCGAAATTTAAAGCCGTCGTATCTGAAAAAGACGCCCTGATAAAAAAGGCGATGGCTGACGATACGTTGCCGCCAAAGGCGGAATTTTTCCCAAATGTCATAGAATTTTAAACCAAAGATAAAAGATGAACCCAGAACTAGAGGAAGCAAAAGAGCTCATAGACCAGCACCTAGACGAGGAAAAAGAAAATAGCGATCTAACGCCGTCCGAGCTGGCTCAGCATCTAAAAACGCTCAAAAAACACGATGAAGAGCTATTTACCGAGTATCTAAGCAAGCTAGATCCGGAAGTGCTAGGCGATGTGGCTATCGAGATGCCAGATCACATGCTAAAAGACGTGATCGACACGCTTCCTTCAGAAAAGATCGTCGAAGCACTTGAGGAGCTCGAGAGTGACGATGCGACCGACCTTTTACAATACATCGAAGAGATCGACGAAGAAAAGGCCAAAGAGCTTTTTGACGGGCTAGATAGAGAAAATCAAGATGAAATTTTACGCCTTAGAAGCTACGACGAGGACGAAGCGGGCGCATATATGCAAACCGAGCTCTTTTCAGCCAAGCTTTATGAAAAGCTAGGAGACGCGGTAGCTAGGCTAAGACAGCTAAAACAAGACGGCGAGCTTGAAAACGTATCGCAGCTTTTTGTCATAAATAACGCCGGCGTCTTACAATACGCCATCCCGCTTGAGGATCTGATACTGTTTGACTTCTCAAAAAGGCTCGCAGAAAACATACAAAGCACGGATCCAGAGCATTATAAGCCCCACACTGCACTTGACAGCGACAACATAAAAGACGTCGTAAGCGTAGTGCAAGACTACGACCTAAGCGTCATACCGGTAGTCGACAGCAAGGGCGTTTTGCTAGGCCGTATAACGACAGACGACATCCACGACATCATACAAGAGAGCGCGACAGAGCAGATCTATAACCTAGCCGGTGTCGATGACGAGGCCGAAGAGGACGACACTCTCGTAAAGGCGGGAAAGGCTCGCGCCATTTGGCTAAGCGTAAATTTGATGACAGCCATCTTTAGCTCGTTCATCATCGGACTTTTTGACCAAACGATAGCAGCCTATGTAGCACTGGCCGTGCTTATGCCCATAGTCGCATCGATGGGTGGCAACACAGGCACACAAGCGCTCGCCGTCACGGTGCGTCGTTTAGCCCTTGGCGAGATAGAATTTAAAGACGCCAAAAGCGTTTTGAAGCGCGAGGTGAGCATCTCGTTCATAAACGGCATCATCTTTGGCTGCGTTATGGGCGTCATAGCCTCGGTTTGGTTCAATAAAGGGCTACTTGGCGTAGTCATCGGGCTTAGCATGATCATAAATTTATTTTTTGCCGGCTTTTTTGGCACGATCATACCGCTCACGCTCAGAAGGCTAAACATCGATCCTGCAGTGGGCTCAGCGGTCATACTCACTACTTTCACCGATGCGATCGGATTTTTCAGCTTTTTAGGACTTGCAAAATGGATACTCATATAACAGATCTTAAAATTCTACCCCTTGAAGAGTCCAAATACTTAAAGCCTTTCAGGCTAGAATTTAAACAAAACGGACTCACGCGCAACTGGGACTGCGTAAAGGTGATGAACAGCGTCTCGGTCTTTCTTTATCACGAGCAACACGACGCATTTTTGTTTGTCAAGCAGTTTCGTCCGGCGGTCTGGTACTCGCAAGGCAAAGAAAATATAAAAACAAACGAGCGAGGCTATACTTATGAGCTTTGCGCAGGGCTCATGGATAAGGGGCTAAGCGAGGAGCAAACTATTCGTGAAGAGGCTGTCGAAGAGGTCGGATACAAGCTTAATGGCATAGAGCGCATCACGATGACATACGGAGCGTTTGGCTTTGGCGGCAACACTCAAACGATGTTTTATGCGCCTATAAACGAGAGCATGCGCGTAAGTAGCGGCGGCGGAATAGACGGCGAGGATATCGAGCTAGTCTTCATAAAGCGTAAAGATATGCAAAATTTCATCTTTGACGAGAGCAAAGTAAAGGGCTTTGGCCTACTTTTTGCTTTTTTGTGGTGGGAGAAATTTAAAGGCGTTTAAAATTTAGGATTTTAAAAAGTGTCGATTTTTAAAATTTTGGCTCTTTTCTGATAAAGTCTTGATAAATTTAAAAGCTTCACAAATAGAATGAGCTTGCGACAGAGTGTCTAACGTGTAGCACGAAAATCGCGGTCAGCCTTACGGCTTCCCTGATTTTCGGAGGGCAATGTCGCCGCTCATCCTATTTGGCTACGCTTAAATTTCAAGAAATCAACGCTTTATCAGAAAAGAGTCAAAAATTTAAATATTTTAGCGTAGTCAAATCTTATTAGCGAGCCTATCGTTGTCGCTTTGCTCGGCTATTTGCTCCAGCACAGACGCCGTTTGTGTCCGCGATCGTAGTCGCTACTGAAGCGAGCGAAATTTGCAAAGCCTAAATTTATTTATTTTTTACGCATGGATGCTAAATTAACAAAATCAAAATTTGGAGGTAAATATGAAACAAATCCTATTTCTAGCGGTCTTATCGGCCTTTGCCTTTGGCATGGGCGATGCGAACCTGACTGGCAACGTAAAGCCAAGCTCCGAGGTCGTGCTCGACAAAGAGTATGAAAAATCGGCTAAAATTTTCAAACAAAGCTGCGAAAAAGGCAATATGTATAACTGCTACAATCTTGCCAACTTCTACAAAGAGGGGCGCGGCGTCGTAAAGAGTGAGCAAAACGCGATCAAATACTACGAAATTTCATGTAACGGCAAGCTACCTTACGGCTGTTTCGCACTTGGCGAATACAATCTAAACGCTAAAAATTTTGAAAAAGCGGTAGAGTATTTTAAAATTTCATGCGAGCTTAACGACGATAAGGGCTGTTTGAAGCTTGCGGAGGCTTATTACGTCGGCGAAGGCGTGGCAAAAGATCTTGAAAAGGCCAAAAATTTATCACAAAAAGCTTGTCAAATGGGAAACGACAAAGGTTGTCAGGCTTATGAAAATTTAAAATCAAGCGCAAATTAGGCTACATCGTAGCCTAACGCGTCAAAAAGATATTTTTTTCAAAATCGCAAATAAAATCACAAAAGCCAAGAAAATTCCGACAAGAATAACGTAATCAGACATCCTACCAACCTTTTATTTATTTGCGCTATTGTAACAGATTTTTAAAAAGACTGCAAAAAACATATCCACTAAGTATCTTATAACTCTAAATATCATAAAATACCGCCAAAATCAAAGGAAATTTATGAGTGAGAACGAGAGCCTTTTTATAAATCGCGAGCTTAGCTGGCTACGCTTCAACTCGCGCGTCTTAGCCCAATGTGAAAAGAACATACCGCTGCTTGAAAAGCTAAAATTCATAGCCATCTATACGACGAATTTAGACGAATTTTACATGATCAGGATCGCCGGGCTAAAGCAACTTTTTGCCGCCGGTGTGGTGACTAGCGGAAGCGACGGCATGAGCCCGCTAGATCAGCTTCGCGAGATCAGAAAATACCTGCAAGAGGAACAAAAGCTAGTCGAGGCGCACTACAACAATACTAAAGACGCGCTGGTAAAAGAGGGTCTGCTCATCAAAAACTACGACGAACTTGATGACGAGCTGAAGGCAAAATGCGATGAATATTTTTTCTCGAATATCCTGCCAGTCATCGTGCCTATCGCGGTGGATACGACGCACCCCTTCCCTCACCTAAACAACCTCAGCTTCTCGCTCGCCGTAAAACTAGCCGACATCGAGCATCCTGAAATTTTAAAATACGGTATGATCCGTATTTCTCGCGTCTTGCCGCGTTTCACTCAGCCTAGCGAAAAGGTCTATGTGCCCATCGAAACCATCGTCCACCGCCATGCTGAGGAAATTTTCCCCGGATACAAGCTACTTAGCTCATGCGCGTTTAGAGTAACCAGAAACGCCGACATCGTCATAGAAGAGGAAGAGGCGGATGACTTTATGATGATACTGGAGCAAGGGCTAAAACTACGTAGAAAAGGCGCTTTTGTGCGCATGCAGATAGAAAAGGACGCAGATAAAGACATACTTGAGTTTTTAAATTCTCATATGAAAATTTTCCATAAAGATATCTTTTTCTCAAATGTCCCGCTCACGCTCAGCTCACTTTGGCAGATCGCCTCAAATAAGGACTTTAGCCACCTGGCAAATCCTCCTTACGCGCCAAAGACCTTACCGCCGTTTGGCGAAGGTATCTCGATATTTGACGCTATCGACAAAGAGGACATCGCGATCATGCATCCTTACGAGAGCTTTGATCCGGTCGTTAGCTTCATCAAAGAGGCGAGCAAAGATCCCAAAGTCATCTCCATACGCATGACGCTTTACCGCGTGGATAAAAACTCGCCTATCATCCAGTCTCTCATAGACGCTGCCAGCGACGGCAAACAAGTGACCGTCATGGTCGAGCTAAAGGCGCGCTTTGACGAGGAAAACAACCTGCACTGGGCAAAGGCTCTAGAAGACGCCGGCGCACACGTGATATACGGCATCACGGGCTTTAAAGTGCATGCTAAAGTCTCTCAGGTCATCCGCCAGATCGGCGATAAGCTGAAATTTTACATGCATTTTGGTACGGGCAACTACAACGGTAGCTCGGCTAAAATTTACACCGACGTGAGCCTCTTTACTAGCCGCGAGGAATTTAGCAACGATACGACGACGTTCTTTCACATCCTCTCTGGCTACAATAAAAACCGCCGCCTAAAAACGCTCAGTATGTCGCCCTTTCAGATAAAAGAGCGCATCATAGAAAAGATAAAGATCGAGGCGTCCAAAGGCGCTCAAGGACGTATAATCGCAAAAATGAACGCTCTTATCGACACGGACGTGATAGAGGAGCTAAGTCTGGCTTCAAACGCCGGCGTGAAGATCGACCTCATCGTGCGTGGAGTATGCGGACTACGCCCCGGCATAAAGGGCAAAAGCGAAAATATCCGCGTGCGCTCGATCATCGGTAAATACCTCGAGCACGCTAGAATTTTATATTTTAAACACAGCGATCCTAAAATTTACATCTCGAGCGCAGACTGGATGCCACGAAATTTAGAGCGCCGCTTGGAGCTGATGACGCCGATTTACGACGCGAGACTACAAGATAGAATGCTTGAAATTTTAGAGCTTCAGCTAAGCGACAACGAGCTTGCCTTTGAGCTAAAAAGCGACGGCGAATATGAAAAAGTGGGCCGCAGCAGCGATGCAAAAGTCATAAACAGCCACGATGTCCTAGAAAACTATATCGCTAAAATTTATAGATCGCTCAAAAAAGATACCGACAAGGCAAAGGCCGATCTCATCGCGACGAAGTTATTAAAAGAGAGTTGAATTCAGCCCTTTGTGGCAGCAAATACTTCACAAATCTTATACGCTCCAGGAGCGACCTAGCGTAGAGGCGGATAGCGTTTCAAGGAAATCTTTTTGCTTCGCAAAAAACTACTCAGCCCCTGCGGGCTTCCCTAATTTTCGTCGGCAATAGCGTCGCTATTTTGCAAGCTTGGCTCTGGTTTTAGTTTCATGCTAGGAGCGGTCTTGCTAAAATTTATGAGATCCTCTACGCTTTGGATGCTAAAAGGCAACCTAGAGATGCAGATCTTTAAAATTTCAGTCGCTGCAATGGCGTCATTTAGGGCTCTATGATGAGTATTGTTTATGCCAAGCAGCTCTTTTAGCGAGCCAAGCCCGTATTTTTGTGAGGCTATAGTTCTGCGCGAAAGATCGATCGTGCAAAGCTTGCGGTTTAAAAGCATCCCAAGCCCGATGCTGCTTAGGCTCTGCGAGATAAATCCATAGTCAAAATTTACATTATGTGCGACAAAAACGCTCGTACCAAGGAAAATTTTAAACCGCTCAAGCACGCTTTTAAGCGATGGTGCGCCCGTTAGATCGCTTTGACTGATGCCAGTTAGCTGCGTGATGTTTTCAGGAACGAAAGGCGCATCGACAAAGCTTTCAAAACGACCTATCTCCACGCCGTTTTTTATCTTTAGCGCGCCTATTTCGATGATCTGACCGCTGGTTATGCCGCCGCTCGTTTCGATATCCACGATGCAAAATTCCTGCTGCGTTATATCTCTAAATCTAGTTTGTAGCTCGATCTCGTTTTGCTCGTTTTTAACGATATCAAGCCCTAAAGTGCGCCAAAGCTCGATGTTTTTCACGTCTATGCCGTCGGTAAGCTCCTCTATATCTGAAAATTTCGATACGAACTCATGATAGCTCATGCTATGAGCGGCTAAGATGTTGAGTAAATTTTCCAGGCGCTGCTTTTGCGGTTTCAAAACTCAAGCTTTATCGCACGAATCGCTTGTTCGTAGGAATTTGACGAAAATATATAGTTGCCGGCGACCAGGATATCAGCGCCGGCCTCCTCGAGGTCTGGGGCGTTCAGCCCGTTTATACCGCCGTCTACTTCGATGAGGCATTTTGCGTTTTTTTTATCGATCATCTCGCGAAGAGCGCGGGTTTTTTCTATTACTTGCGGCATGAAGCTTTGTCCGCCAAAGCCAGGATTCACGCTCATCAAAAGCACCATATCGACCTCGTTTATGATGTATTCGAGCGAATTTATCGGCGTATGCGGATTTAGCACAATGCCGGGGCTCACGCCGTTTTTCCTGATATGGTCTATGAGGCGTAGCGGATGCTTCTCCTCCTCGATATGAAAGGTAAGAAATTTAGGCTTAAGCGGCAAAAAAAGATCTGCAAAAAATGTATTATTTTCGACCATCAAGTGTATGTCAAGTGGCTTTGTAGCGGCCTTTGCGACGGCATTTACGACGACAGGCCCTATCGTCAAATTTGGCACGAAATGCCCGTCCATCACGTCTACATGAATGAGGTCACAGCCCGCTTCGCAGATCGCTTCTATCTCAGCCTTTAAATTTCCAAAATCAGCTGACAAAATACTTGGCGCTACATACATTTTAGCTCCTTATTTACTCACGAATATCATGCCAAATTCCTCGTCTTTGACATGTAGTTTTGCTAAAGCGCCCTTGCTGACACGATCGAAAAATCTCTCGTTTATGAGGATTTTAGGCATCGTGACCTTGAAGCCTGGCTCTTTTTGCAAAAGAGAGGATAAAATTTTATTTACTATGATGCTAAAGACCTGAGAATAACCGCTCAAATAGCCATTTTCTAAGTCTTTCGGCGCTAAAATTTTACAAATTTTCTCGGCTTTGTCCTTTTTTAGCCCCAAAATGAACCTCATCTCAAAATCACCGTAAAACAGCACGCACGCACGCACGAAATCGTTTTCGTTGCTCACGTCGTAGGTTTGCACCTTGGTATCGGCGCAAACTATCTGAGCGTTCGTAAGCGGCAGCAACGTATCGATCGTAGACGAGATGATGAAAGGCAAAATTTCAACGATATTTTTAGTGATGTGAGACGGGGCGATCTCAAATATCCGCTTTTTAAGATACACGGTTGAGTCATCGTCGAAAAACTCCTGCAAGCTCTTGTATAAAAGCATGTTTGCAGACTTTAGTCTATTTACCAGATCGATCGAGGTATTATTTTGATTTAACCCGCAGATACCAAGCAAAGCGCCAAACTGGGAGCTGCTTTGAGATAGCTTTATCAAAAATTCGCCGCCTCTAATATTTAGCGCGCTCGTTATATTTACCCAAAATATAAAAAATTTAAAGCCGATCTTTAGCATGTTTTGATGATATTCTACGTCGAATTCCTCCACAAAATCAGAGTCCATTATGCCCTCTATGCGGTAGATCACGACATTGTCTTTTACGAAAGATTGTATAAATTTTCTGGGCGAGACGAGGTGAGTGCGTGCGCTTATGGCGTAAGGTCTATTTTTACTAACTCTTAAAAATTCTCTCAAATGTCCGGCGACCCTTGGCTTGTAGCCACGCTGGGCGAGCCTTTGAGCTATAAAGGCGCGATGCTCTTCGTTTTCGTTGAAAACGACTATCTTCTCATCTGCATTCATCGCGATCTTATTAAAAAACAGGCTCGCTATATCTTCGGTCTCAAAAAGCGAGAAATTTATGATCTTCGAGCTGGTCTTCATCATCAGCTCAAAAAAGCCCTCGTCATAGTCGCAAATGCCTATACGAGCGCCGGTTTGCTTTGAAATTTCAACCAGCTTGCCTATCATGCTAGCTAGCCAAAGAGGGCTAAAAAACGTCACGTCTTTTAAAGAAAGCAGGACACATGTCGTATTTCTGGCCTCGATAAGCTCGATATCTTTTTTACTCGGATGCTTGCCGAGGAAATTCCCCTCTAAAAATCCAAACGGGCGGATGATCGCCAAAGAGCCGTTAAATGTGAGTTTCATCGCTGCAAAGCCTTTTTGAGCGCGATCGTCATCTCCGCACTCGCATGGATGCTGACGTCTAAAATTTTATTGAAACCAAAGCCGTAAAATTCAGGCTGGCAAAACTCGTAAGCAAGCAAAATTTTAAGATATCCCATCACCTCTATTTCCTTCATGGTAAGCTTTTGCATATCCCAGCCCGCCGCCTTACAAGCGGTATCAAAAAGGCTGATGTCATAGCCTCTTTGTAAAATTTTATCATAGCTGGTGTCGGTGAGCGATATGATCTCGTCAAAGCTATACGAATAGCTTGAAAACACGAGCTCACAGAGTATTATATTAATGAGCATATAAGAGGCCAGGGTCAAATTTCGCTGATTTTTTAGCTGCAAATAGCCAAGAAGCTTGTTCCAATCGGACAGGAATTTAGCGTTAAATTCAGCAAGCTGCAAAGTGCTTATATCAAAGACCTTCCATTGTTTGGGGGTCTTTAAAAAGACGAAGTAAGAGTAAATAATCATCCTAAGCACGTCCACACCGAGCAAATGAGAGATCGCCACTATGTCTTTATCCTGCGTATCTACGCCAAAATCGGCCGCTCTAGCAAGCGTCAAAAAATAGGCTCTAAAGGTCTTGTCGGCGCTGAAATTTTCAATGACGGCGGATATATCGCCGATACTTAGTAGCTCCTCGTATCTATCGCTGGTTTCGTGAACGTTGAATATATTTTCTAAAATTTTATCGATCTGTTCTTGAGGGATCATCACAAACTCGGTTATTTAATTAAAATTTACGCGTATTTTATCTATTATTTTCTTAAAAAAGCGACAAGAAAATTTATCGTTTGAAAAATACTCTTTAAGCGTCGCTTTTGTTTATTTTAGATACAATCAGCAGAAATTTTTGTTTATAAGGAAAAAATATGTCAAGAAGATGCGCTATAACAGGCAAAGGTCCTATGGTTGGCAACAACGTAAGTCACGCTAACAATAAGACCAAAAGAAGATTTTTGCCAAATCTTAGAACTATCCGCGTTACGCTGGAAGATGGCACGACTAGAAAGATAAAAGTCGCCGCTTCTACTCTAAGAACGATGAAAAAGCAATCAAACTAACATGCAAAACAAGAGGAATTTATGTCTTTTCTTACAAGGCTTTTAAAATTCCTCAACTGGTCAAGCTCCTCTAAACCCGAAATAAGCCTCGATACCCAACTTTACGAACAGTTAAAACCTTTTAGATTTCCTCTGATAGCCGTTGTGCTTTTGCTACTTTTTGGCTCGCTCGGATATGTCTTTATAGACAATTTCTCCCTGATAGACGCCTTTTATCAAGCGGGCATGACATTTACGACAGTCGGCTTTACCGAGGTCGCACCTATAACGCCAAAGGGCAGGATCTTCACCATCACATTCATTTTGATCGGCTTTATGATCTTCACGCTATCTATCGGCGTCGTAATCGAGGTCTTGAAAAGAGGCACGCTAATAAATATTTTAAAGGAAAGACGCATGCTTTATAAGATCGCAAGGTTGAAAAACCATTTCGTCATCTGTTACCACAACCTCTACACTATCGAGCTAAGCGCGGAATTTCGCGAAAACCACATCCCTTTTGTGGTCGTGGACGACCGAGAGGACTTGGCGGAGATCGCACAAATTTATAAATATCCTTATTTCATCAAAGCCCAGCCTCACACCCAGGTCGCATTTTTAAAGACTCACCTCTCAAGCGCTAAAGGCCTCATCACGCTTAGTCCAAATATCGCTGATAATATCGCCCTGATCGCATCTGTACGCCTTTATGAAAAGGAAATTTCAAGACGAAAGCCCTATCACATCATCACGAATTCAGACAGCGAGGACGATACTCAGCGCCTAAAAAAGCTAGGTGCGGACAATGTCGTGAGCCCCTCTCGTCTAGTCGCTCAGCGACTAAGTGCGATGAGCGTGCGCCCCGATATGGAAAATATGCTCGAGCAGTTTTTGTATAAGAAAAACTCGCCTATCGATATCGAGGAGATCTCGGTGCCTGACTACTCTTGGGTGCGTTTTAAGCGCCTAAAAGAGACGCATCTGCGAAATATCACAAACGCCGATGTCGTTGGCATCCGCGATATGAATAACAAATTTATCCCGATGCCAAACGGCGATACGCTCATAGGTACCGGCACGAAGCTTTTAGTCATCGGCACGGTCGATGGCATAAGGCTTACAAAGCGCGTCATAAAAAGCAAGCATAAACCGGAGGAATTTAAATATGTTTAAGATAACGCCTCTTGAAAACGGACTTGAAAATGTCGAGGGATTTTATTTTGGCGGGGTGAATTCCGGCTTTAAAAAGGACGCAAACGACCTTGGCTTCATACGAAGCGACGAGCCGGTCGATGTCAGCGCTAAATTTACGTCAAACAAATTTAAAGCCGCACCGATCAGACATTTTTTAAAATATCCTCAAAATTTCAAAACGAATTTCATTTTGCTAAATTCCAAAAACGCAAACGCTATGACCGGTGAGGCCGGTGTAGAGGATATAAATTTTTTATTTAAAGAGCTTGAAAAAAACGTGAAATTCAGCCTTGTTGATCCGATCATGAGCTCGACTGGCGTCATCGGCTATAGGCTGGATACGGCGAAAATAGCGGCCGCCTTTAGTAAATTTGACTTTAGCTCACGCGACAGTGACGCCGTAGTAAGCGCCATAATGACGACTGACAGCTTCAAAAAGCAAGTCGCCTACGAGGTCACGCTAGAAGACGGGTCAAAATTTAGCGTCGCAGCCATTTGCAAGGGTGCTGGCATGATAAACCCTTGCCTGGCGACCATGCTTTGCTTCATCTTGACTGATGCAAATATCCCGAAAGCCGACATGGACGAGCTACTAGGTATCGCCTGCGAAAAGAGCTTCAACGCGGTAAGCGTCGATGGCGACACCTCGACAAACGATACTGTGATGCTGCTTACCTCAAGAAAGAGTGACGCCTACGATAAAGCCGCATTTGCGAATATCTTAAATCTGATAACCAAAGAGCTCTCGCTCATGCTTGTACGCGACGGCGAGGGAGCGAGCAAGGTAGTGGAATTTGAAGTAAAAGGCGCACTGGACGCCCAACAAGCCATGCGCGCAGCAAAGGCGCTCTCAAATTCGCTTTTAGTAAAGACTGCGATCTTTGGCGAAGACCCAAACTGGGGGCGCATAGCCTCGACTATCGGCGCTAGCGGAGTAGAATGCGACGAAGAGAAGCTAGTCATCTACTATGACGATGTGCTGGTTTATGACGCCGCACACAAGGAGCTTGACAATATCCGTGAGCAAGCCGCACACGCCGTGATGCAAAAGCCAAGCTACAAAATAAGCTGCGATCTTGGCATCGCAAAGGCTAAATTTAGCGCTTACGGCTGCGATCTTGGGCACAAATACGTTAGCATAAACGCGGACTACCGCTCTTAGTCAAGCATTTACACTTCTTTGTTAAAATTTTTGAAATTTTTTCAAAGGAGCTTTGATGTTACACGAATACACAGATATCATCAACGAGCTAAAGCCAAAAGACGCTCGTTTCGCCGCACTCTGCGCCAAACACGATGAACTAAACAAGCGCATAGACAGCAAAGATGTGCCTGACGGTGCCGAGCTTGACACCATGAAAAAAGAGAAACTCAGGCTCAAAGACGAAATTTACGCTGCGGTATTAAAATACAAAGAGACCCTCTAACTAAAAGCGCCTCCTTTTACGGGAGGCGCTAAATTCCACTTTATTTTCTTAGGCTCTGTTTTTAAAAGTATTAATTTTCAAAATTTTAAGGCTTCGTTACAATATTTCATTGATTTTCAGATTTCAAAGCAGGAGAATGCGAACAGCATCCCTATGAAAATCTTGTTAGCGAGCTTATTGCCGCCGATTTATAGGGAGGCGAAACGACCGAGTAAAAGACGTGATGCTGATTTTTCACAACGCTCCACTCGCAACCGCTAGCAGAAGTGAAGGAGTAAAAGTAGCTTGAAGGTATAGAGCCAAATTTAAATAACAAAAGAGCTTTTATATGATAAATTCCGGTTCAAATTTAGCACCGTTAACACGCACGATGCGAGCCGGGATGCCAACCACCGTGGCGTTAGATGGGACGTCTTTTAGCACGACGGAATTCGCTCCGATCTTGGCATTTTCACCTATCGTGATAGCGCCTAAAATTTTAGCTCCGGCAGCGATAGTCACGCCATTTTTGACGGTCGGATGGCGCTTGCCGGTCTCCTTGCCCGTCCCTCCCAGCGTGACTTGATGATACATCATCACGTCATCGCCTATCTCGGCAGTCTCGCCGATGACGACGCCCATGCCGTGATCTATGAAAAATCTTTTGCCGATCTTAGCACCGGGATGTATCTCGATCCCGGTCAAAAATCTAGCCATCTGTGAGATAAATCTAGCTAGAAAAAAACGTCTTCGCAGATATAAAAAATGTGAAATTTTATGAAAAGCGACCGCGTGAATGCCCGGCGTATTTATCAAGATCGCTGCAAAACAACAATTTTTGACCGACGGATCTTTCTCGCGAACGACGCTGACTAGCTCTTTTAGACCATCCCACATAAATTTTACGCTCCGTAAAGCTCTGTGCTTAGGTAGCGCTCGCCGTTATCCGGAGCTACGAACAGCACTTTTTTGCCAGCTCCCAGCGCCTTTGCGACCCTTTTTGCCGCTACGTAAGCCGCACCGCCGCTGATACCAAGCATTATACCGTCGCTCTTTGCCAGCGCGCGCGAGCCGGACATCGCATCTTCGTTGCTGATCTTTTCGATGCCATCAACGACACTCATATCCATCGTCGCCGGGATAAATCCGGGCGCTAGGCCTTGGATCTTATGAGGTCCAGGATTGCCGCCACTTAGCACCGGCGATGCCTCAGGCTCTACGGCGATAAATTTCGTAGCATAGCCCTTTGCTTTGAGCGCTTTTGCGACTCCGCTTATCGTTCCGCCAGTGCCTACTCCGGCTACGAAAGCGTCTAGGCTGGCAAAATCGGCCGCCACCTCTTCGCCTGTCGTCAGCTCATGCGCTTGCGGATTGTATTTGTTTTCAAACTGGCTTAGCATCACGTGATTTGGCTGGCTGGCTAGCTCGTGAGCCTTTGCGATCGCGCCTTTCATACCGTTCGCCGCAGGCGTGAGCTCCAGACGAGCACCGTAAGCTGCGACTATCTTGCGCCTTTCGATACTCATGCTCTCAGGCATGCAAAGTACCACTTTATAGCCCAAAGATGCCGCCACCATCGCGATACCGATGCCGGTGTTCCCGCTAGTAGGCTCTACTATCGTGTCACCCTTTTTAAGCGTGCCGTCGGCTTGCATTTTTTCTATCATATTTAAAGCGATACGATCTTTGACCGATCCGCCAGGGTTGAAAAACTCGAGCTTGGCGTAAATTTCAGCCTCATCGGCACCGGTTTTTAGCTTGACGACGGGCGTTTTGCCGATCGTTTGCGCGATATTTTGGTAAATCATCTTACCCTCCTTTAATATTAGGTATTTGGTTTGTAAATTTATCGTAAATTTTACAACCAAAATACAACGAGCCTAATCAGCTCCGCCAAGTATCGCCCTGCCCCGTTCGCTTAAAATTTTACCTTTGAAATTTTGTTTGCAAAATTCCAGTACCAAAATGTGATAAAGCTTCAAAATTTCAACCTCATCATAAATTTCATCGTCTAAAATCTTATAAATTTTAGAGTATTCAAGCCCGCTTAGCCACTCCTGCGCCTCATCATAGCTATCAAATTCATACCCCAAAAAGCCCAAGATCCTAAGAGCATACGCATCTACGACCATGACCGCCCTACCGCATGCATACGCCAAGATCGCGTCACAAGTTTCCGCCCCCACGCCCTTTACGCCAAGTAGCCACTCCCTGCTTGCATTTTCTTTAAAATTTTCAAAATCATCAAAGCCCTCTCGCATGGCTAGACACAGCGTGCGAAGCCTCTTTGCCTTGGTGTTGTAAAAGCCGCTTGGTTTGATCAGATTTGCAAGGCTTGGGGTGTCGAGCTCACAGATCGCAGACAGGCTCATCTTGCCGGCATTTTTTAAATTTTCAAGCGCCTTTTCTACGTTTCGCCAGTTTGTATTTTGCACCAGCACAGCGCCCACGACGACTTCAAACGTCCCCTCATTAGGCCATTTTAGCTCCTTAAAATTTCGCTCTTTCATAGAATTTAGCAGTGCCACAAAAAGCTCGGTCGTCGTCATTTTAAATTTTCCTTAAAGGCCAGATAAAACTGCTTCGCCGTTCGTCCGCTACGGCTAGCGCGAAGTGTCGCATAGTTTTTGGCGAGCTCGTGAAGCTTGTCTTTATCGCAGTGATGATCTTTAAAATAAAAATCCACGATGCGCAGATACTCATCAAAGCTACCTTGATAAAAGCTTATCCAAAGCCCGAAGCGATCGGCAAGTGAAATTTTCTCCTGCACCGCGTCGCCGTGATGTATCTCGCCTTGAGAGATCAGCGTGTTTTCATTGTCGCTTTTGCTCTCGCTCATTAGATGTCTGCGGTTTGAAGTAGCGTAAAACAGCACGTTGCTCGGGGCTTTTTGTATCGAGCCCTCCATGAGCGGCTTTAAAAATTTATACTCCTTGTTTCCCTCTTCAAAGCTAAGATCGTCGCAAAAAATGATGAATTTAAACTCGCTTTCGCGCACTTCGTCGATGATGTCAGCTAAAAATCTAAGATCCTCAGAGCCAAGCTCGATGATACGAAGCCCGTGTTCGCAAAATTTAGTGAAAACAGCCTTTACCAGACTTGATTTGCCACATCCTCTCTCACCCCAAAGAAGCGCGTGATTTGCCCCTTTGCCGTCTAAAAAATTTTGCGTATTTTCTAAAATTTGCCTCTTTTGAGCCTCGATACCAAGCAGACTGCCCATATCTACGAAATCAATATCGCTAACAGCCACCAGCGCGCCCTTACCGGCTCTAAAAACGGCTGCTTTTTGCTTTTTCCAGTCTATCATTTAGCCTCCTTCCTTAAATGGATCAAAATTTCATCTATCACGTCGTCATCGTCTTTGCTGCGAGATCTTAGGCGCACCTTCTCATCGTTTTTGCGCGTCAAAACGATATTTTGCTCGCTGTTTGAGATCGCCTTGTAGCCGCATTTTAGAGCTAAAATTTTGATCGCTATGAGGTCTAAAAACTGCTTTGTATAAACGTCCATCTTGCCAAATCTATCCTCAAGCTCGCTTGCTATCTCGTAGACCGCGCTCACGCTCTCGCATTTACTAAGACGCCTGTAAATTTCAAGCCTGAGGCGATCCTCGCGGATGAAGTCTTGGTTTAAAAAGGCGTTTATGCTTAGCTTTAGATCGATCTTGTCAAGCTTTGCGCTGTCGTTGTTTAAAAGCTTGTTTATCTCGTCTTCAAGCATCTTTAGATAAAGCGAGTAGCCGATAGCCTCGATGTGTCCGCTCTGCGCCTCACCGACGATATTTCCGCCGCCTCTGATCTCAAGGTCATGATATGCTAGTAGCGAGCCAGAGCCCAAAAATGAGTTACTTTCAAGCGCCAATAGACGCTTCAGCGCGTCACCTCCCAGCGCGTCTTTGTCCTCGACTAAAAAATAACAATACGCCTGCTTGTCGCTCCTGCCGACGCGTCCGCGCAGCTGATGCAAATCAGCCATGCCAAATTTATTTGCATTTTCGATGATGATGGTGTTCGCGTTTGGCAGGTGGATGCCGCTTTCTACTATGCTCGTGCAAAGCAGCACGTCGTATTCGCCACGTTCAAATTTCATCATCTCATCTTCGGTGGTTTTGGCGTTTATCTTGGAGTGAAGCACCAGGATGCGGATTTTAGGTAAAATTTTACGCAAATTTTGCGCTGTTTGCTCGATATCTGCGATGTGATTGTGGATATAAAAGGCCTGACCGCCGCGTCTCATCTCACGCATGAGCGCCTCTTTGACGACCTTCTCGTCCCACTCTCTCACGCTCGTTCGCACATCGAGCCTCGAGCTTGGCGCGGTGGCTAATACCGAGTAGCTTTTTATCTTGCTAAGCGCCATATTCAGGCTCCTAGGGATCGGTGTGGCGCTCATGCTCAGGATATGAGAATTTGCCGAGACCTCTTTTAGCTGCTCTTTTTGTTTGACGCCAAATTTATGCTCCTCATCGATGACGATGAGACCGACGTTGTTCGCCTTTACGCCTAAAAGCGCGTGAGTACCGACGCACACGCAAGGCTCGTTGTCTTTTAGCACCTTTAGCATCGCCGATTTTTCCTTAGCGGATGTAAATCTATCGAGCCTGAAAATTTTGACGCCAAAGTCCGCGAACCGCTCCTTTAGGCTCTTATAATGCTGCGCGCTAAGAAGCGTGGTCGGCACGAAAAAGAGTGCGCTAAAGCCTGATTTGACGCAGGCAAATATCGCGTTCATCGCGACTTCCGTCTTTCCAAAGCCAACATCCCCACTCAAAAGCCTATCCATGACTCGCGTGCTTTTTAGATCGCTCATTATCTCCTCGACCGCTTTTTGCTGATCGGTAGTGTAGTCAAACCCTGCGTTTTGCACGAATTTTAGATATTCAAGATCGTTTTTTTCTATCACTTTGCCGGCTATGAGCTCGCGCTTCGCGGCCATGGCGACGATCTTTGAAGCGATGACGAAAAGTTTCTCGCGCACCTTCTCTTTTATCTTTGCAAAGCTTGCCTTGCCCAGACGATCTAGCACCGCGACAGAGCCGTTTTGCGCGATGTAGCGATCGATCAGGTTTAGATGCTCTACCGGCAGCAGCAGCTTATCGTCGTTTTGATAAGCGATCACGACGAATTCTTTCGTCGCACCCAAAACGGTTATCTTTTCAAGCCCCAAAAACCTGCCTATGCCGTAGTCCTCGTGCACCACGTAGTCGTTTATCTTTAGCTCGTCCACTACGAGGCTGGCACGCTTTACGCGTCTTTTTTTCTCAAATTTATTGAGCGAAACGATGATCTGCTCGTTTGAGGTCAAATTTAAAACGAGCGGGCTTTGCACGAACTGCACGTTTTTAAAGCGCCTTAGATCAAACTGGCTAAAGAGGCTTTCGTTGCGCGCCAGGACGCTGATCTTTTTGTTTTGATTGAGCTCGAAAAAATCATCGTTTAACGTAACGACCAAGTCTTTATAGACCTTAGCCTCGGGCAAAATTTCAAATTTTTCAAGCCTTTTTGCATCGTCTGCAAGCTCGCTAAGATCGATCTTTTTAACGAGTTTGCACTCAAATTCGGCTAGATAATCACCAAAGTCATCTATCGCCCAAAAGCCCAGAGAATTTAGATCGTTCACCAAAGCGTCCGTTTGCATCCGCTCTATCTTTTGGCTAACGTCTTCAAACTCGGCCTTGCTTAAATTTGCTATAAATGGCGTTATCTCCACGCTTTCTAGCTCCGTCTTCGAGCTTATTTGCGTGGCGGTGGAGTAGTTTCTGATACTCTCGACCTCATCGTCAAAGAGCAAAATCCTGACCGGCTCGTTCATATTTACGCCGTAAATGTCGATGATCTCGCCTCTAAGGCTAAATTCTCCCGCACCTTCGACGATATCAACGACATCGTAGCCAAAGCGCATGAGCTCGTCTGCAAGCTCGTTTAAATTTAGCTTTTGGCCGAAATTTATCGTCCTGCTTTGTAGGTGTTTTGCCTTTGGCAGGCGGTTTAGCAGAGTGTGAAAGGGGCTGATGATGAGCTTTTTGCCGTTAAATTTATAATAAGCGCTAAGCACGCTTGAAATTTCAAAAAGCTCCTCGCTGAAGCTTCGCAGGTCGTCGCCAAAATGCGCTCTAAAATCAGGCAGCCTAAAGGCTTTAAAGCCGGCAAATTCCGCCGCATCGGCGCATAGGCTCGCCTCTTTGTCGTCCTCGCAGATCAAAATTTGAGCGTCATTTTTTAAAAGATATTCATAGACCCTTGCTTGCATCATAATCCCTCAAAAAAGCCTCGACGAGATAAAACGAGCCAAAAGCGAGGTAGGTTTTGCCATTCGTTGCGGCTAAAATTTCAGTCATATCGCTTCTGGCAAAGTCGCGGTAAGGCAACTCTAGCTGCGCCAAGGCCTTTTTTATGAGCTCACCGCCAAGCTCTCTCTCCTCGCTTTTGTAATCATACACCAAAACGTTTGAGACGATGGGCTTTAGCGCGCTTAGGACAGCTCTAAAGTCCTTGTCCAAAAAGGAGTTGTAAATGAGCGTGAGCTTTTTGCCTTTGAAATTCCTAGCGATAGCCTGCGCGCCAAGCTCGTTATGTCCGACATCAGCGTATAAATTTCGCGCCACCCTCTCGCACCTGCCGCCAAGATCTAACGCGCCTAAATTTTTCATATCAAATTTTACTCCAAGCTGTCTCGCCGCTGCAGCCGCCAGAGTCAAATTCGAGATCAAAAAATCAGGCAGATCTAACCTTTGTGCGTAGTCTAAAATTTCATTTTTTTCATCAAGGTTTAAAATTTCAGAGGCGAAATTTAGCTTTGCACGCCTAGTGCGGGCGATATCAAGCGCCACTTTCAGGCTAGTCTCGTTCATCGTATCGTTTAGGATATTTGTATCGCTCATGGCGTTAAATTTCGTGAGCGATATCCGCTCTATCGTATCTCCTAGCATCGCCATGTGATCAAGCCCGATCGGCGTAAAAAGGCTCAAAATTTTATCATACACGTTCGTAGCGTCGAATTCTCCGCCCATACCCGCCTCGCATATGAAATGATCGCACCCCTCAAAGAGCACCGCAGCAAGCAAGGTAGCGTATTCAAAATAGCTCGTTTTTATCTTAAATTCGTCGCTTAGTAAATTTTGCAACTTCTCGTGCGCCGCCTCTAAAATTTCATCGCTCGCCACGCAGCCGTTTAGCCAAAATCGCTCGTTGAATTTAAAAATATGAGGACTGGTGTAATGCCCGACGCTAGCGCCCGTGCTTCTTAAAATTTGAGCCAAAAAGCGCCCTGTCGAGCCTTTGCCGTTCGTGCCGATGACGTGAATGATCCTAAAGGGTTTTAGCGCACCTTTGATACTACGAAAAGCGCGTGGCATGCGGGTATAGTCGATCTCTTTGTAAAATAGAGGCTTACTCTCTAGGAATTTCTGAAGCTGCATAAAATTTAAAACCTAGCCGATTATCTTTGGCATGACTTGGTTGCGACCGCCTTGTTTTGCGGCGTATAGCATCTTATCGGCATTTTCAAGCGTCATCGTATCGCTTAAATTCGCACTTCTGGTCGCCACGCCGGAGCTTATGCTGACCTTTATCGTCTCCGTTTTATAAATAAATTTGAAATTTTCTATCATCAAGCGAAGCTTATCGGCGAATTTCACTCCGTCATTAAGGCTCGTGCTAGGAAGCAAGATCACGAATTCCTCTCCGCCATATCTGCCGATAAAATCTATCTTTCTAGCGTGTTTTTTGAGCACTTGTGCGACGGAAGAGAGGATGACGTCCCCGGCCTCGTGTCCGTAGGTGTCGTTGATCTTTTTAAAAAAGTCGATATCCACAAAGCAAATGGAGTAGTCCGTCCCGTAGCGCTTGTAGGCTTCCTCTATCTTTTGTATCTCGCTCATCAGCGCGCGTTTGGTCGCTACTTTGGTTAAAAAGTCCTCTTTGCTTTCAAGCTTGGCTGCGGCGAGCTCTATTTCGAGGGTGTTGACCCTATCTTGTAGCTGCGAGATGGTCGCTTGTTTGCTGTTCATCTCGACGCCAAGCTCGCGGCTTTCTATCTCTAGCGCACCGGCGATCTCGATGAGCATATTTTTGACCTGATCTATGCTGCTTGAGTTTAGATTTATGCCTTTTAGGTCATTTTTGATGCTTTGCACTTTTATGGAATTTGTCTGCGAGCTAACGGCGATCTCTGAGATCTTCTCGCCTATGCTTTGCAGGACGCTATTTAGCGAGCCTACTTTTTCTATTATCTCGGCCCTGTCCTCTTCTATCCTGCGATCGACGAAGCTTTTTATCTTGTCTTGGAATTCAGAGCAGTTTAGGCTAGCCGGATTTTGCTTTATGATATCTTTTAACGAGTGAAGCTCGCCTGCAAGCTCTTTGGTGATAGAAGGCTCTAGTGAAAACATGATGAGCTCGGCTAGTTTCGCCGCCTCACAACCCTCATCTTTTATCATCAAAAATTTCTCAAGCTCGGTGCTCATCGTCTCAAGGTCATCAAAGTCCTTGACACCGTAATATTTCATAAAATCAAGAAATTCGTCATTATATGAGCTGATGAATTCAAACCACTTCTCGCACATGGCTTCAAGCGTCTTATCATCGTATTTTTTCGCCAAGATCTGCATACCTTGCTCTGCTAGAGCCTTGGCTTTTTTATTATGCAATATGGATATGGCTTGTAAAATTTTTCTGGCAAACGCGTTTAGCGCCTGAGTCGTCTTTTTATCCTCGGCGGAATTTGGAGCGCTTTGCGAGGCGTTCCTGCAAAGCCTAGCTATCATGAACGCGACGAATTCATCGATCGTTTTGATATTTAGTCCCAAGGCTTGGTTTTTGTATTCGCCGCTTAACCTAGAGATGTATTTTTCTATTTTCTGGCTCTCTTCGGTGGTAAAGCCGTGCTTTTTTGAAATTTCATTGAATATATCGGTGTAGTTTTCAGGGGTCAGCATCAAATGGCGGTTTTTTATCTCGCCAAGCGCCTCTTTTACGATCTGACTAACGGTTATGGCTGCCATTTTTGTATCCTTTTACTGCTAAATTTGCGATGTATTCATCAAACGCCTCTTTGGAGGCCTCTTTTATAGCCTCGTATTTGTCGGTATCGCTGATGACACTATCTGCGTATCGCGTGCTTTTTTGACGGCGTGCGACGCTAAAGTCGTATTCGCCGCTAGCAGGTATATCTACCACTCTTCCGTCTTTGAATTTTGTCTTGTAGTTGAGATTTAAAATAGCCTTATACGATGTGATGTAGCCCTTTTCGTCATAAACCGTAGCTTCGTAGCTTAGCGATTTTATAGATACGATTATCGATGTGTCCGCGTTTTTATCGTCGCTTAGAGATCTGTTTAATCTAGCGACCATGCCTTCTTTTACGGCGTCTTTTATCCACACGCTGTTTTTAGGCTCGGTTTTACTTATGATGACATCTACGTATATACTCTCGCCCATAATGTCTTGCGTGATTTTTGAAACAGGCTTATATCCGCATCCTGCGATGAGTAAAGCTATGAAAATTCCTAAAATATACCTCAAAATTTATCCTTTGACGACCAAATTTACAAGCTTTCCTTTGATGTAAATTTCTTTTATTATCTCTTTACCTTCTATCCATTTTGCCACACTAGCTTTAGCGGCCTGCAATACCTCAGCCTCGCTAGCATCGGCATTTATCTCAAATTCCGCTCTTTTTTTACCATTTACGGTGACGGCTAAATTTATCGTATCTTTTACAAATACTTCCTCTAAAATTTCAAGCTTTGTGAAATTCTTACGTCCAAAAAGCTCCTCGCTAAGCTCGTTTGCGATATGCGGGACTATAGGCTCAAGCAAATTTAAAATGATAAAAAAGCCTTCGGTATTGATATCGTCGTTATCCTGAGCATTTAGAGCGTTTAGTGCCTCCATACAAGCAGCGATCAGGGTATTAAACGCAAATGTTTCGTTAAATACCTCGCTTGATTTCTTAAGCGCCTCATAGACCTTCATGCGTGCATATTTTTCGTCTTTGCTTAAATTTGCATGCTCGATAGCGGGCAAAATTTCACTTTTTTTGATAGTTTTGGCCTTGTCCCAAAGCCTATTTAAAAATCGATACGCTCCTTCGACCGCACTATCGTTCCACTCGAGCTCCTTTTGCGGAGGAGCGGCGAAAAGTATGAAAAGGCGCGCCGTATCCGCTCCGTATCTGTTTATGATATCATCGGGATCTACTACGTTGCCTTTGCTTTTGCTCATTTTTTTGCCGTCTTTTAGCACCATGCCTTGAGTCAAAAGGTTGCTAAAAGGCTCATCGTCCCTTAAATATCCTAAATCTCTAAGCACTTTTTGAAAAAATCTCGCATACAAAAGGTGCAAGATCGCATGCTCGATACCGCCGATGTATTGATCCACGCTCATCCAATAATCAACGCTCTTTTTATCAAAAGCCGTCTGCTGCCAAGTCTTTTCGTCGCTTGCAAATCTGGCGAAATACCAGCTGCTCTCGACGAAAGTATCCATCGTGTCGGTCTCTCTTACGGCATCGTGTCCGCATTTTGGGCATTTTGTGTATTTCCAAGTAGGATGCTTGTCTAGCGGGTTGCCCTCGCCCGTTATCACCACGTCATCAGGTAGTGCGATAGGCAAATTTTGCTCATTTTCAGGCACTACTCCGCAGTTTGGGCAGTGCACTATCGGTATCGGCGCACCCCAATACCTCTGGCGTGAGATCCCCCAGTCGCGTAGCTTGTAGTTTGTTATCCTTTTGCCAAGTCCGTCTTTTTCGAATTTTTCTATTATCGCCTGTTTGGCTTGCTTGGTTTCAAGTCCGTTTATAAGCGGCGAATTTATGGAAATTCCATACTCGGCGTTTGCTTTGTCCGTGTCAAATTTGCCCTCTTTTGGCATGACGACTTGCTTTATCGGCAAGCCAAATTTACTCGCAAACTCATAATCTCGCTGATCATGCGCTGGAACGGCCATTATCGCGCCGCTACCGTAATCAGCCAAGATGAAATTCGCCACCCAAACGGGCACCGGCTCGTTTGTGAGCGGATGAAGCACGTAAATATCCAAAAATACGCCATCCTTGTCGCTAGCTTGGCGTTCGCGCGGGCTTTGATTGAGGATCGATCTTATCTTGGCTTTCTTTGTATCGTCTAAAATTTCGCTACTTAGCAAAGCCCTAACTACCTTATGCTCTGGTGCCAGTGCGACGTAGCTCACGCCGTAAATCGTATCCGGGCGCGTAGTAAACACTTCAAATCCGTCGAATTTACCAGCCAAGGCATGGCTCGAAGCATCGTCAAGATAAAATTTAAACTCCAGTCCGGAGCTCTTGCCGATCCAGTTTTCCTGCATCGCGATGACTTGATTAGGCCATTTTCCCTCAAGCGTTTTAAGATCGTTCAAAAGCTCCTCGGCGTATTGCGTGATCTTGAAATAATACCCCGGGAATTCGCGCTGGACGACCTCGTTGCCACATCTCCAGCAGCATCCGTCCTCTACTTGCTCGTTTGCAAGCACGGTTTGATCATGCTCGCACCAGTTTACGATCGCACTTTTCCTATAAACCAGCCCTTTTTCAAACATCTTTATAAAAAAGCTCTGCTCCCACTTGGTATAAAGCGGATCCGAAGTAGCGAGCATCCTTCTATCGGAAAATGAAAAGCCAAGACTGGAAAGCTCTTTTTTCATATAGTCGATATTTTCATACGTCCATTTTTTAGGATGGATCTTGTGCTTTATCGCAGCATTTTCAGCAGGCATGCCAAAGCTGTCAAAGCCTATGGGATGAAGCACGTTAAAGCCGTTTTTGCGGTAATAACGCGCCAAAGCATCACCGATAGAGTAGTTCCTCACGTGCCCCATATGGATGCGTCCGCTAGGATAAGGAAACATCGAAAGGATATATTTTTTTGGCAAAGCGTAATCATCTTTTGGCTCGAATTCGCCGTTTTTATGCCAAATTTCCTGCCATTTTTTCTCGATTTTCGCGGCTTCGTATTTTGAATTTTGAGCCATTTTATCTCCTAAAATTCCTCTTGTGTCTTGGCTGATTCTATCAAAACTAGCACAAGAGAAAAGATATTTGCGATCACGGCACCGATGACAAGCGAGTAGCAAAGTACCGCATTGCTCGATACTTGTAGTATCACAAAGGCCGGTATCAAGTGCAAATCAGCCACCAGCGAGCTGGCAAAAAGCTCGGCCGAGAGTAAATTTTTAACACCGATCTTAAGCAACGTAGAGACTAAATTTATACTAGCCGCGACAAACAATGCGATCTCGTTTTTATCGTATAAAAATTCCACCGCCGTCGTAAGGCTCATCAAAGCAAAAAATATGTATATGACTTTTCCCCAGTTCATTTTAGCTCCTTACACAACACCTTTTTCAAACATGGCCCGCTCTCTATCGCGTTCTTTTTTATCCTTTTGCTTTTGCGCCTCTTTAGCTCTAAAATGCTCGATGCTAAATTTAAACCAAATAAGCAAAGGCGAAGAGATATAGATCGAGCTTATCGTTCCTATGACGATGCCTACGATCAAAACGAAAGAAAATCCATGTATCATGTCTCCACCGAACAAAAATAGCACCAAAACCGTCATCATGGTAGTCGCTGAGGTCAAAATAGTCCTTGAAAGCGTTGCCGAGACGGACTCGTTTATCACGCCCTCGATATCTGTCCTCTTACTACTTTTTATGCCTTCTCGTATACGGTCAAAAATGATGATCGTATCGTTTAGCGAGTAGCCAAGCACGGTCAGTATCGCCGCCAGAGTGTCTAAATTTACATCTATGTCAAAAAGCGAGATCGCCCCCATAGTGATGATGATATCATGCACCTCAGTCGCGATCGCTGCAAGAGCAAAACGCCACTCGAAACGAAACGCGATATAAATGAGCACCGCACCAAAGGATATCAGGATCGCCATTAGGCCTTTTTCGCGTAGCTCGTCGCCTACTTTAGGTCCGACGATATCCACGCGGCGCACCTCGACGTTTCCGGTATCTTTCAAAAGCTCTTTTACGGTCACTCCTATATCAGAGCCTAAATTTGAGCTGGAGCCTGAAAATCGCACTACGACCTCATCTGTCGTGCCAAATTCTGTAACGGAAGCATTTTTTAAAATTTCATTTGACGCAAAAGCCTCGCGAATTTTATCAAGTGGCGCTTTGGTATCGTATTTTAGCTGAATGAGCGTACCGCCTGAAAAGTCGATACCGTAGTTTAGCCCCTTTGTAGCCAGCAAAAATATCGAACCGACAAACAAAATGAGACAAAATACGACCGAGATAAACCTAAATCTCATAAAATCATAAACTCTAGCCTTTGTAAAAATTTGCATCCCTAGCTCCTTTTATAACCAAACCAAAGGCTTGTGTTTCCGCTTTTTTCGATCTTTTCCATGAACGCGTCAAACATACCGTGAGTACCCAGTATCGCCGTGATCATCGAAGCGATGATACCGATACTCATCGTGACGGCAAAGCCCTTTACCGGCCCAGTGCCGTAAGCGTAAAGAACGGCGACGGTTATGATAGTCGTCAAATTCGCATCTATGATCGCGCTCATCGCATGCTCGTAGCCCTTTTGCACGGCCGTTTTGATGCTGACCCCATCGCGCAGCAGCTCCCTGATACGCTCGTTTATGATGACGTTAGCATCCACCGCCATACCGATGGTAAGCACTATACCGGCCATTCCAGGCAGTGTGAGCGTCGCACCAAAAAGCGCCATCACAGCGACAAGTATCACGACGTCAGCGATCAAAGCAATGTTTGCAAAAACGCCTGAAATTCCATAATAAACAAGCATGAAAAGCACGACTGCTATCGATCCTGCCGCTAGCGCCATCATGCTTTGATTTATGCTCTCTTGTCCCAAAGACGGACCGATACTGCGTTTTTCCAGCATCTTTACAGGGGCTAATAGCGCACCGCTTCTAAGCGCGATCGCTACGTCGTGAGCCTCATCAAGTGTGAAACCACCGCTTATCTGACCGCTACCGCCGCCTATTCGCTCGTTTATCACAGGGGCCGAATATACCTTACCGTCAAGCACGATAGCTAAGCGCTTGCCGACATTTGCCCCGGTAAAATCGCCAAATATCCTAGCGCCTTCGGAATTTAGAGTGAAATTTATGATAGGCAGATTATTTTGCTGAGAAAACGCGACCTTCGCATCTGTAAGCATCGCTCCGTCTAGTACGGGGATATTTTTGAGAACGTATTTTATGCGATCATCTTTTGCATCTGGATATATGACATCGCCGTAGCTCTCGGCCTCGGTAGGGCTCATAGTCCTAGCTTGATCCTGCCTCTTGTCATCGACAGCCATTAGCTGAAGGTGCGCGGCTTTTGCGATGAGGTCACGTGCGCGCTGCTCGTCATCAGCCGTTTTGATACCTGGAAGCTCGACTAGGATGTTGTCTTTGCCCTGCCTAGCGACGGTCGGCTCTGCGAGGCCAAACTGATCGAGCCTATTTCGTATGGTCTCTACGGCTTGAGATATGGCGTATTCTATCGTATCGACACGCTCTTTATCCGTTAGAGTGATCGTGTAAGAAAGTCCGTTTTTTTCGACGTTGATACCATTTATCTCTTTTAGGGCTGCATCTACTTTAGATACCTCATCATTGTCAAGGAGCGCAAATTCCACGCTATCTTCTTTTATTTTAAATTTATCGATGAGCACATCTTCTTTTTTTGCGTAGTAGTTGATGCTGCCGGCGATTGATTTGATCTTGGAGTGGATCGCTTCGTCGGTCTCTACGCCAAGGAGCATATGAAGACCGCCTTGCAAGTCAAGACCAAGCGAAATTTTAGCTCCGCTTTGAGTTTGCAAAAAAGATGGCATCGAAAAGCCAAAGCCAAAAATTAAGGCGATCAAAAGTATGATCAGCCTATAAGTCACCCTTGCACTACGCATTTGAGACTTCGATCTTTCTTGCGATAAATTCGCGTGAGACGCGCACGATTACATCGTCGTTAAGCTTAACTTTGATAAAATCCTCTTCTGGTTTTATCACCTCGCATATCAGTCCGCCGTTTGTGATGATCTTATCGCCCTTTTCGAGCTCGGAGAGCATCTTAGCGTGCGCTTTTTGCTGTTTTTGCTGAGGCCTGATGACCAAAAAATAAAATATCGCGAAAAGCACGATTAGAGGCAGTAATGAAGCTACGAAATTTCCTTCTTGCATGGTGTTCCTTGTGTTTAAAATTTTTAAACAGACATTTTAGCACTAAAATTATAATAAAAGCCTTTGTCGGTGCATTTTTGCTCGCAAATTTTATTTTTTTAAGCTTGCTTGAAAATTCTCTGGCAGATTTTTGCTCGCCATTTCTCACGTTAGCTGGCATTTATATCATCATAAATTTACCGCGCGCTGGCTTTTTTACAGCTGGATTTTTCACCGGGATTTTATGGTTTTACTGGATCAGTTTTAGCTTCATTTACTACGAGTTGAGCTTTTTGATACCTTTTGTGATCATTTTTGTCGGGCTTATTTATGGGCTCATTTTTTGGCTGGCGAGCTTTCCAAGCTTTGTTGCCTTGCGCGCGGTGATGCTGTTTTTAGTTAGCTACATCCACCCGTTTGGCTTTAACTGGCTAAACCTCGAAGCGACCCTTGTTTTAGGTATTTTCGAGCCTAGCGTACGCGGGCTTATCTTTGTATTTTTAGCAGCGATCGCCCTTGCATGTTTGCCTAAAATTTACAAATTTATAGCCGCTTTTGTCTGCCTGGTTTGCGCGTTGCAGTTTCATACGCCAGCTTACAAGAGCTTGCCCTTTAAAATCAAGCTTGAAAACACGCAAATTTCGCAAGATTTAAAATGGCAAAAGGAGATGAAAAACGAATTTATAAATGAAAATTTAGACCTGATTGAGCGCGCCATAGATGGAAATTTTACCGCTATCGTGCTGCCTGAGAGCGCGTTTCCTCTTTTTATGACACATGAGAAAAATTTAGTAGCCGAGCTAAAAGAAAAATCGCACCAAATCACGATAATAGCGGGCGCGCTGGCATATGAAGACAAGCTTAGCTACAACTCTACCTTTGTATTTTCGGATGGACAGATGACGCGACTGGATAAATTTATCCTCGTGCCTTTTGGCGAGGAGATCCCGCTGCCAAAATTTATAAAAGATACGATAAACCAGCTATTTTTCAGCGGTGCGAGCGACTTTGCCACGGCTAGCTCAGTGAGCGACTACGAGCTAGCAGGGGCGAAGATCCGTAACGCGATCTGCTACGAGGCGACGCGAGACGAGCTTTTTAGCGGCGAATTTGACGCGATGATCGCTATCACGAACAACGGCTGGTTCGTGCCTAGTACCGAGCCCGCGCTGCAACGCTTGCTACTAAAATACTACGCCACGAAATATGTCAAAGCGATATACCACAGCGTAAATGGCTCGCCATCTGAAATCATAACGCCAAAAATTTCGGTGTTTGATAAATTTTAAAGAAGTAAATTTAAGCCTGTCATGTAGTGAACGAGTGTGTTTGCAAATGCGAACAGCGTTTGCTACACGAGCGAAAAATAGTATGGTGGAGTGGGTAGCGATACTTGAATGCTTGTCGCATTTTCCCATAAACAGAACCCTCATCCATCCACTATAAAATTTAGGCCCTGTTATAATAAATCATTGATACTCGCTTCACAAGCCTTGCTCACTCTGCAAAGCGCCGAACATGTAGCACGATTTTTTGCTTCGTTACACTCGCAACTGCAAGCAGACCGCGGTCAGCTCCGCTTCCCTGTCCTCGTAGCGAAGTCTCGTTATGAGTGCGTAGCACGAAGTAAAAATCGGCGGTAATAAGCTCGCTAACAAGGTTTTTACTCGAATGCTGATCGCATTCTCCTGCTTTGAGAGCTAAAAATCAATGAAATATTACAACAAAGCCAAAATTTACAAATTTAAATCACTTAAATTTAGATGGAAGGATTTCACTCCACTCCACCCTTTACGATCTTTCGTATTTGCATGAAATGCGGCTTTACTGCCTTGAAAAACGGATGATCGCTGTTTGCGTCCATCGTCTCGCCAAAGAGTTTTAGCGCGGTAAATGCACGCTTTGCCACCTCGCCGTCAAGCTCAAATTTCGCACCCATTTTTTCGATCACAGCAAAAATTTCATCGTGCGTTTGCATATCAAAATTTATGCTTTTATCCTGCGCGTTGCCCTCTTTGTCCTCGGTGTAATCAACCTTAAATTTATACTTATGCGTTTTCACACAAGAGCCTTAAAGATACCCACTGCGTCGAGCTTTTCCCACGGATACTTGGCGTTTCCGACCTGACCTTTGGCTGCGACCTTGGCGTATAAAAACGTATCTTTACCCGGCTTATCAAGCCCGAATTTATCGGTTATCCAGCGTGGCGTTAGCGGGAAGGTCTCGCTCACAAATTTTGACAGCTTATCATCATCCACGCCCGCTACGTGAGTGCCCATAGTATCGACGCTAACAGATGTCGGCTTTGCCACGCCGATAGCGTAGCTTAGCTGGACGATGCACTTTTTAGCAAGCCCTGCTGCGACGATATTTTTTGCTATCCAGCGAGCCGCGTAAAGTCCGCTACGATCGACCTTTGTGTAGTCCTTGCTAGACTGCGCGCCCCCACCTATAGGAGCGTATCCGCCAAAGCTATCGACGATGAGTTTGCGTCCAGTTAGACCGCTGTCGTGAAGCGAGCTGTGATTTACGTAGCGGCCTGTCGGGTTGATGTAAATAAGCGTATTTTGCTTGTCGTAAAGCTCTTTTGGCAAGCCAGCTTCATCGATCAAATTTTGCACCAGCGCTCTTAGTTCTTCGATTTTCATCGTCTCGACGCAAGGAGCGGAGACCACGATCGTGTGGATGCGCTGCGGGCGGCAGCTTTCAAAATTATCCTTCGTGCCATAATCGATCGTGACCTGTGTTTTTATATCCACGCCCAGTTTGTCGGGATTTGCTTTGGCAAATTTATAAACTTTATCGCAAAGCATCCTAGCATACGTGATCGCAGCTGGCATAAATTCCTTCGCCTCGCAGCTTGCAAAGCCAAACATTATGCCTTGATCGCCCGCGCCGATCTCACCGCCACTTTGATCCACGCCTTGATTTATATCGCTACTTTGCTGATTGATGCAGACCTTGACCTCGATGTCATCAGGGTGCAGGCACTGCTCTTTTGTGAAATTTGACTTACCGTCGTAGCCGATGTGCGCAAGTGCCTCTTTTACGATATGCTCGTAGTCGTGAAAGGCAAGCTTGACCTTTGAGTTTATCTCGCCACCGATGATGATGTTTTTACCCGCGACAAAGACCTCGCTTGCGACGCGTCCGTTTGGATCTTGCGTTAAAATCGTATCGACGATGCTGTCTGCGATGATGTCCGCGCATTTATCTGGGTGACCTGGGCTAACTACCTCTGAGGTAAATAGATACATAAAATTTTCCTTTTTTTCGATAATTAATCTCGTGATTGTAACATTTCATAATAAAATTCAGATTAATCAAGTATGAATTTTAAAACTTTCAGCTTTTTTGGCTATACTTTGAGCCAATAAATTTAAAACAAGGCGTAAATGATGATAAGCAAACTAACCAAACGTTATGCTGATGGGAATTTGATAGTCCAAATTCTCGTCGGCATAGTCTTAGGCATAATCGTAGGCTTTTGGACGCACCAAATGGTAGCCCCTTTCAACGAGCTCATCAAAAATGGTGTGACCGATGCTGCACAATTAGACGCCGTTAAAGGTGCAGCCCAAATGGCAAATAGCATAGCAAACGGTATAGCGATACTTGGCAACCTCTTTGTAGGTGCATTAAAGGCCGTGGCTCCTGTCCTGGTTTTTGCCCTAGTCGCAACATCCATCATCACGAAAGAATTCGGACATACAAAGGGCATGCAAAAAGTTATCTGTCTATATCTCGTCGGCACTTTCCTTGCGTCTGTCGTGGCGGTGATATTTAGCTTTCTTTTTCCTACCGAAATACTATTAAAAGGCGTTGAAAAAGCCAGTATGGGCGCTCCACAAAATGTCGTAACTGTACTAAAAGATCTTATCTTTAAAATGGTAGAAAATCCAATATCGGCTCTTGGCTCCGGAAATTACATAGGTATCATCACTTGGGCTGTGGGCGGCGGTATAGCTATGAGAGGCTGTTCGCTAGAAACCAAAAAGATATTCAGCGACATCAGCGACGGCCTTACAAAGATCGTAAAATTTGTCATTCGTCTCGCTCCTTTTGGTATTTTTGGTATAGTTGCCATAAGCATACACGAGACCGGATTTGACGCTTTAAAAAGCTACATCAAACTCATCTGCATACTTGTATCGGCGATGCTCACGGTAGCTTTCGTCATTTATCCTTTGATAGCATTTTTGATAACAAAGAAAAACCCGTATCCCCTCGTAATGACTTGCCTAAGAGAGAGCGCGATCACGGCGTTTTTTACTAGAAGCTCGGCCGCAAACATCCCCGTAAATATGGCACTTTGTAAAAAGCTTGGGCTAAAAGAGGAGCTTTACTCCATTTCGATACCCCTAGGCGCTACTATAAATATGGGCGGTGCAGCCGTGACGATCGGCATAATGACGCTTGCAGCGGTAAATTCCATCCCGTCTATCACGGTGACTTTTGGCGATGCACTGCTTCTTAGCTTCATAGCCGCTATCGGTGCGTGCGGAGCGTCTGGGGTGGCCGGAGGTTCGCTGCTTCTTATACCTCTTGCGTGCGCACTTTTTGGCATAAATAACGACATCGCGATGCAAGTGGTCGCAGTAGGATTTATCATCGGCGTCATCCAAGACTCGGTCGAAACCGCGCTCAATAGCTCCTCAGACGTCTTATTCACTGCTATCGCATCCGAAACTTCAAACTAAAATTTAGGGCCATTTCGCCCTAAATTTATCTCTTTATAAATTTAAAATTAAATTTTATGTAAAATGTCAAGAAAAATTTAGGATTTTACATGACGACTTGGGATCTGACTGCATTATTTAAAAACGAAAAAGAGCTTGAAGAAACGGCCCTTGAGCTACGAACAAAATGTCAAAATTTTAAAAATTCATATGAGAAAAATTTTCTAAATTTAAAAACGGATGAGTTTTTAAAGGCCTTTGATATATACGAAAGCCTGCTCATGAGGATCTCAAAGGTCTCGACATACGCTTTTTTAGTCTTTGCAAAAGATATGAGCAAAGGGGCGTTTTACGCAAAATTTGAGGATATCTGCACAAAAGCTCAAGAAAACCTGCTCTTTTTTGAGATAATGTTCAACGAATTTGACGACGCCAAGCAACAAAATATCATCAAAGCCTCGAAAACACACGGGTACTATTTAAGCAACGTCGCCAAGGCAAAGGCTCATCAGCTAAGCGTCAAAGAGGAGCAGATCTTGCTTCGCACTGCAAATACGGGTAGCGACGGCTTTGCACGGCTTTTTGACGAGACGATGAGCGCGATGAAATTTAAATTTAAAGGCGAGCGGCTCGGCGAGGAGGAAATTTTAAGCAAGCTTCACGATAAAGATAGAAACGTCCGAAAGCTCGCTGCAAAGAGCCTTAGCGACACACTCGCAAAAAATCAGCACCTGTTTGGCTACATCTACAATATGATAAAAACGAGTCTAAAAACGAGCTGTGAGCTACGAAATTTCAAGCTTCCCGAAGAGCCAAGGCATCTTGAAAACCAAACCAGTAAAAAAAGCGTCGATGCGCTGATAAAAGCCACCGAGGCGAATTTTGACCTGGTCTCTAAATTTTATGATAAAAAACGCAAAATTTTAGGGCTCAAAAAGCTCTACGACTACGACAGATACGCTCCACTAGAGGGAGAGAGCGAGTATAAATTCCAAAAATGCAAAAATATAGTTTTAAAAGCGTTCAGGGACTTTAGCCCTAAATTTGGCGCTATCGCACAAAGGGCCTTCGATGAGGGCTGGATCGATGTCTATCCTACGCCAAACAAAAGAGGCGGTGCTTTTAGCCACTCGGGCTCGCCGGATGCGCACCCTTACGTGCTGCTAAATCACACTGACGGTAGGCGCGATCTCTTCACGCTCGCGCACGAGCTAGGACACGCAATACATCAAAATTTATCCTACGGCGTGGGCTTTTTAAACGCCGAGACACCGCTCACCACGGCCGAGACGGCGTCGGTGTTTTGCGAGATGTTAGTCTTTGACTACGTCAAAAACACCCTCAAAGGCAAGGAAAAGATATCGCTTCTTGCGGGCAAGATCGAGGACATCTTCGCTACGCTTTATCGCCAGATAAATTTCACGACCTTTGAGCGCCGTATCCACGCGTACGAGGGCGAAATTTCGCTCGAAACGATAAATCAAATTTGGCAACAAGAAAGCGCGAAAATGTTTGGTAAAAGCGTCGTGCTAAATGATTATTATAAAATTTGGTGGAGTTATATCCCACACTTCATCCACACGCCATTTTACTGCTACGCCTACTCTTACGCGCAGCTTTTGGTGCTGGCTATATTTGGGCTGTTTAAAAGCGGCAAATGCGAAAATTTCGTGCAAATTTACACTGAGTTTTTGAGCCTTGGCGGAAGTCGCTCGCCAAAAGAGCTGGTGGCGAAATTTGGCTTTGACATCGAGGACGCTAAATTTTGGCAGATCGGCATAAACGAGGTCAAGAAGCTAGTCGATGAATTTGAGGGATTGAAATGATAGAAGAAATTTTAGACGATGAGAAATTTGCACTTTTGATGAAGATGCACGTGTATGAGTGTATCGACTTTTTACTGCAAAGAAATATAAATTTTTCGATCATGGCGAATTTACCGCTAGTTAGCTTCGAGCCGGAGCTCCCTGCCGAGATAAAGGCCGGTTTTAATATGCCAGTCATCATCTTTACGCTTGCGGGCTACACATTTGAGAGTACGAGACTGTCTGAGGACAACATCAGCTTTGAGGCCGGATTTGGCGCTCAGGACTACGCTTCGCTGGTATCTTTGCCGCTTGGCGCGATAGTGCAGATCTTGGTCGAAAATAGCCCGATCTTGGTAAATTTCTCGATACATAAATCAAAAACGGCTCACAAAGATCACACTGAAAAATCGATATCCGCGTTTATGTCAAACCCGCAAAACAAGGATATCTTTAAAAAGAAAAAATAGCCTTATTCGCCATTTTTAAGTATTTTTAGCTAAAATCAAAAGAAAATTTAAAAAGTGGCAAATGGAAAATTTACTAGACAACCTAAACGACGCTCAACGTGAGGCCGCGCGGCACATAGACGGTCCTATGCTGATCCTAGCAGGTGCTGGAAGCGGTAAAACAAAGACGATAACCACGCGCCTTGCCTACCTCATAGGCGAGGTCGGCATCGATCCCGCAAACACGCTCACGCTCACCTTTACGAACAAAGCCGCAAACGAGATGCGAACGCGCGCTCTTGCCATGCTAAATCAATCCGGCAAAGCTTGCACGCCGCTACTTTGCACGTTTCATAAATTCGGGCTTTTGTTTTTGAAATTCCATATCGACAGGCTCGGTCGCAAAAACAACTTCATCATTATCGACACCGATGATAAAAAGCGCATCATAAAAAGCTTTGAGAGCCCGATCTCCACGGCAATACTTTCAAGCGAAATTTCAAACTACAAAAATTCTTTGCTAAGCGTCGAAGAGGTCTATAAAAACGCAAATTTCCTCACGAACGAAAAAGGCAAGGAAAATTTCTATCAAAAAGCCGCCGCGATATATGACAAATACGAAGAGTATCTACGGGCAAATAACCTGGTCGATTTTGACGATCTACTCGTGCTGACGTATAAAATTTTAGACGAGAACGAGGATCTGGCACGCGAAATTTCAAACAGATACCGATACATAATGGTAGATGAGTATCAAGACACCAACGACCTTCAGTATAAGCTGTTGCGAAAGCTTTGCCTCACACACGAAAACATCTGCGTCGTAGGCGATGACGATCAAAGCATCTACGGCTGGCGCGGTGCGAAGATAGAAAATATCCTAAATTTCAAAGATCAGTTCAAAAACACCAAGATCATACGCCTAGAGCAAAACTACCGCTCGACGACGCCAATATTAAAAGCTGCAAACGAACTCATCGATCATAACCGCAACCGCCTTGGCAAAAAGCTTCTTAGCGTAAAAGGCGAAGGCGAAGGCGTAAATTTACTAGAAAGCCTCGATGAGAGCGTAGAGGCCGGCAAGATAGCAAAAAGCATAAAAGAGCTCTTAGAAAAAGGCGCGCAAGCCAAAGATATCGCGATACTTTACCGCATAAACGCCCTCTCTCGCTCACTAGAAGACGGCCTGACAAAGGAGCGCATCCCTTACAAAATGGTCGGTGGAGTGAAATTCTACGAAAGAGCCGAAGTAAAAGACGTCATAAGCTACCTGCGCCTCATAATAAATCAAAACGATGACTTTTCGCTAAAACGCATAATCAACCGCCCAAAACGTGGCCTTGGCAAGGTCAGCCTCGATAAACTGGAAAAAATGGCCTACGAGGGCAAGACCTCGATGTTTGATGCGATATTAAATATCGACGACAAAGACGAGGCTTTTAGCAAAAAGATAAAAACGGCGCTCGTGGAATTCACGCAAATTTTAAAAGAGCTACAAGAGACGGACTCGCTTTACGAGCTCATCGATAAAATGGAGGCGAAATTCGGCATAAAAAAATATTACGAGAGCCTACCTGACGGCAACGAACGCGCAGCCAACATCGACGAATTTTATGCTATGTTAAAAGATCAGATCAAACAAAATCCAAACTTTGAGCTGGAGGAATTTCTAAACGAGCTGGCTCTTGTCAGCGAACAGGACAACATAAGCTCGGAGGCTATCAGCATAATGAGCGTGCACGCAAGCAAAGGGCTTGAGTTTGAGTATCTTTTCGTGATCGGGCTTGAGGAGGGATTTTTCCCACTCATAGGCGATGGTAGCGACATCGAGGAGGAGCGACGACTGGCATACGTGGCTATCACGCGCGCTAAAAAGCTGCTCACTCTAAGCTTTGCGAATTCGCGCTTTTATAAAGGCCAAAGGACGCGCCTGAACAAGAGTAGGTTTTTAAGCGAGAGCGGCACGACGCAAGGCTCGCTCGTCATCGAAGAGAGTAATGAATTTAAAAAGGGCGACCTGGTAAAACACAAAATTTTCGGTATCGGGCGCGTGACGGCCGTAAGCAAGGTCAAAAAAGAGTTCAAGCTCACTATAAATTTTGCAGGCAATGTGCGTGAGATAATGTCAAGCTTCGTGGAAAAAGCCGTATGAACGCGATCTTTGTCGCAAATAAACCGGCAGACCTTAGCTCAAATCAGTTTCTAAGCCGTCTCAAGCGAAAATACGGCGTCAAGAAAGCTGGCTTTTCAGGCACGCTCGATCCTTTTGCCAGCGGCTGTCTCATCGTGGCTTTTGGTAGCTACACGAAATTTTTTAGATTTTTAGACAAAATGCCTAAAATTTACGAAGCTACGATGTGGATAGGCGCGAGTAGCCCAAGCGGCGACAATGAAAACATCACGGATGTCAAAATTTTAAAGCCCTTTGCCGACGAGAGCCTGGAAATAGCGCGCAAAAGCCTACTTGGACGGCTAAAATACATCCCGCCAAAATTTAGCGCCAAAAACATAAACGGCACGCGCGCTTACAAGCTGGCTCGCACAGGAGAGGAATTTAGCCTAAAAGAGCAGGAGATGGAAGTGTTTGGCTGCGAAATTTTAAGCTACCGCCACCCCTTCCTCACCTTTCGCATCAGCCTAAGCGAGGGAGGATACGTGCGCTCTTATGCGCAGCTTTTTGGTAAAAGGCTCGGATATGACGTATGTCTAAGCGAGCTTAAACGAATAAGCGAGGGGAAATTTCGCTTTGAGAACGAGAAATTTCTGGATATCTGCGAAATTTTAAATTTGCCGCGCAATAAATATTTAGGCGATGTTGCCGATATAATGGACGGTAAGAGTCTGAAACCAAGCGACTTTACCACGCAAAAGGATGGGACTTATCTGCTTGAATACGATAAATTCCTAAGCATAATCGAGATTAAAAACGATACAATTAGCTATTGCTTAAATAAGGTTGAAAAATGTTAATACTAGCACGAAAAGAGAACGAGGAAATTTTACTCGGAAATGACATAAAGATCGTCGTAGTCGGCGTTTCAAAAAGTGGAGTGAAGCTTGGCATAGAAGCTCCTAAAAATATGATGATACTTCGCAGCGAGCTCGCTAGCGATATAAAAAAAGAGAACGCCGAGGCCAGCAAGATCGCATCAAGCGCGGACATCGAGGAACTCGCAAAGAAAATCGGCAAATGAAAAGCTATGCAAAGATAAATATCTTTTTAAAGATCGTCGGCGTGCGCGGCGATTATCACGAAATTTTATCGCGTTTCGTGCTTTTAGGCGAGCTCTTTGACGAGATAAATTTTGAAAAAGCGCCTAAATTTAGCCTCGAAAGTAACGTGAATATCGAAAACAACATCATTTTAAAGGCCAAAAATGAGCTTGCGCGTGCGGGATTTGCAAACGAGATAGACGAGTTTTTCAGCTCGCACAAGATCACGCTTCGTAAAAATATCCCAATGGGCGCAGGGCTAGGAGGCGGCAGCTCGAATGCAGCCAGCTTTTTAGTGATGGCGAACGAGAGCCTAAATTTAAAGCTCTCACGCGAGAGGCTTTGCGAAATAGGCGCGAAAATAGGCGCCGATGTGGCGTTTTTTATCCATGGCTTCAAGGCTGCGAACGTGAGCGGCATCGGCGAAAAGGTAGAAGAATTTGACGACGACGTGCCAAGTCTTGAAATTTTCACTCCGGATGTTTTTTGCTCGACTCCCGAGGTTTATAAGAAATTTAGAAGCGACTTCATGCAAAACATCAACGTCAAAATGGCGAATGAATTTAAGAATTTAAGCTCGCGCGAGCTTTTGGAAAATTTTAAAAACTACGAGCTAAACGACCTCTATGCGCCCTGCTTTGCGCTATATCCGCAGCTTAAAATTTACCGAGATAAATTCCTAAGTGGTAGCGGGAGCACGACATTTGAGGTGAAACGATGAAAGATCTGGCAAAAAATAAAAAAGCCCTGCATGATTTTAGCATCCTTGAGACCTTTGAGGCGGGCGTGGTGCTAAAAGGCAGCGAAGTCAAGGCTCTGCGTGCAGGACGGGCAAATTTAAAAGACAGCTTCGTGCGCATCATCAAGGGCGAAATTTTCTTACTAAATGCGCACATCAGCCATTTAGACACTACGAATTCGCACTTTCGTCCGGACGAGCGCGCCCCTAGAAAGCTTCTCATGCACCGTAAGCAGATCGACAAGCTCTTTGGCTCGGTCACCAAAGACGGGCTAACGATGGTCGCACTCGCACTTTATCTAAACGATAAAAACATCATCAAAGCCCGCGTGGCTCTAGCAAAGGGCAAAAACCTGCACGACAAACGTGAAACCCTCAAAAAGCGTGAAGCCGACCTGGAGGCGCGCGCAGCGATGAAAAAATTTATATAAAAGGAAAAAAATGAAAAATTTGATAGCTTTGATATTTGCGCTGTTTGTTTTTGCCGGCTGTGGCACAGAGGAGAAAAACCAAACGGCGAGCTTCAAAGAATTTTCACAAAACGAGGAGGTCGCACTAAAAGGCGTGAACGGTAAAACGATAACTTTAGTGCGTAAAAACGGCGCTTTTGTCATAAAAGGCGACGAGAGTAAAATTTTGATGATAGATATATTCGGGACATTTTGCCCGCCTTGTCAAAAAGAGGCGGCCGAGCTCACCAAATATCAACTGGAAAACAGCGATAAATTCACCATTATAGGCTTGACGCATTTTGAAAACGTTACGGATGATTACGTCTTGAAAGAATTCGTGCAAAAATATAACGCTTATTACTTCATAACCAACGATCAGTCCATAAACGACCGTCTAAGCGAGCAAATAGTGCGCGACATAGGCTACAAACACGAGATCGCTCTGCCCTTTAAAGTCGTGATAAAAGACGGCGAATATCAAATTCTCACCGACGTAGACAGTGGAGAATTTGGCGTCAAATACTATCTTGGTGGCATAAAAGTATCTAGGATGAAGCAAGATCTGCAAAGGATATACGGCTCAAACTAAAATTTAAGCCGTTTTGGAACGTATTTTGCTTAGAAATTTGAAATTTTAGAAAGGATCTAGCAATGTTTGTAGTGCAAACCTCAAAATCACGCCCCTTGGTAGAAGCTGCGATGGCGGCTCGCGAAATGCGCCAAAAGCTGATATCAGGCAATATCGCAAACATCGATACTCCTTTTTATAAAGCCCGAGATATAAATTTTGAAAGTGTTTTAAGGCAAAAAGCGGACGAAATTTATAACGCTAAAAGCTCAAAAAAGCTTGAGCTTGCAAAGACCGACGAAGCACATTTTGCGGCGGTCGATTTTCCTAGAAACGATAGCGCGCAGGTATTTTTACGCGACGGACATATGGCTAGGAACGACGCAAACACGGTCGATCTTGACGTAGAAACGACCGAGCTTAGCAAAAACAACATCATGCTAAGTGCGATCGACGGAGCATATAAGACTCAAGGCAATATCTTTAAAAGCGTCATCGACGCAAGCAGCAAAATTTAGGAGAGACGATGTCATACTTAAATGATTTTGACATAAGCGGATACGGACTTAGCGCACAACGCTTCAGGATGAACGTGATAAGCTCGAATATCGCAAACGCTCAAACTACCCGCACCGCCGAGGGTGGGCCGTATAGAAGGCAAGAGGTCGTCTTTAAGGCATTTGACTTTGATAAAATTTTGAACGAAGAGATGAAAAACTCGGGCGGCTTACTAGAATACGAAAACCCGCTTGACGATCCAAGCTCGCCCAAAAATGCGCATCCGTCGCTAATGAGCGTCGTAGTAGATAAAGTAGTGCGCGACGATAAGGATTTTATGCTAAAATACGATCCTAGCCACCCGGATGCGAATGCAAACGGATATGTCGCATTTCCAAATATAAATCCGGTCATCGAGATGGCCGATCTCGTCGAAGCGACCAGGGCTTATCAAGCAAACGTAGCCGCTTTCCAAAGCGCAAAAACGATAGCTCAAAGTGCTATCACACTTCTATCAGGACAATCATCATGATAAATAATATCGAAAAACTAAATGGCGTATCCGGCTCTCAAAATAGCAAAAAGATAGCTCCGGCAGCAGATGGCAGCGACTTTGCCAGCATGCTAAACGACTCGTTAAAAGAGCTCAATAAAGTCCAAGAAAATGCCGATAAAGCCATCGCCGATCTAGCTACCGGCGAGGTAAAAGACCTGCACCAAGCGGCTCTAGCCATCGGCAAAGCAGAGACTAGCATGAAGCTCATGCTTGAAATCCGCAACAAAGCGCTCAGCGCATATAAAGAAATTTCAAGAACCCAAATTTAAAGCTTTATGAATCCCAAAAAATCAAAAATAACCATACTTTTTTTATTTATCACATTTGGGATCATCATCTTTGTCGCGGTAGTATTTTACCGAGCGACGATCGAACGCAGACTGCCTAAACTCCAAACTAGCGAGATAAACACCGCACTTCGCGGCAATATCGTAACAAAAGACGGCTTTAGCGTATCCTCCAGCCAAAAGCTCTATAAAGTCATGCTAGACACCAGAAACATCGATCCTAACAAAAAAGAGATGTTTATCAAGCTTTATTCGCTTTACAGCGGCGACGATCCTGATAAAGTAAGAAAGATAATAAACGCCACCAAAGGGCTTGTCACGCTATCTTACAGTATCGATGCAAAGGGCGCTACATATCTTCAAGAGCTCTCAAGAAAGCTAAACAGAAAAAGCATCTTGATCTCCTATCAAGACCCAAAGACGGGACTGGCTTCCTTTCAAGGTATGCGCATAATGGAAAGTGGGCAAAACAGGCTTTTCATGTCAAAAAGTGCGCTGACACCAGTCATCGGATACGTCAACAAAACCGAGAGCGACGCGCTCACGAAAAGTAAAGGCGTAAAAGGGCTCGAAAAATACTACGAAGACTATCTAGCACCGATACAAAACGCCAAAATTTTAGGCCCTAGAGATATAGGCAACAACATAATCCTAACAAGCGACTCAAATCTGGCAAACAGAGTAGACGGCTACAACGCAGTGCTCTCCATACCGCTGAAATTTCAAACCAAGATCGAGCAGATATTAGACGATAGGCGAGAATTTTTAGATGCTAAGGAGCTCGTCATCTGCATAATGAACAGCAAAAACGGCGAAATTTTAGCCCTCGCCTCAAGCTCCAGATACGATCCCTCAAATATCAAAAAGCAAGACTACGGTGCGCTAAATTCTACCGCGACAGAATACGCATACGAGGCCGGCTCGGTATTCAAGCCCTTTGTCTTCGCCCTCTTGCTTCAAGAAAAAAAGGTAAATCCTTTTGAGCTAGTAAATACCTACAACGGCCGCTATCAGCTTGGCAAACGCATCATCAAAGACACTCACCCGGAGCCCTTTATGAGCGCGGAAGACGTCATCGTGCATAGCTCAAATATCGGCATGATACAGCTAGTAGAGCGATTAAACGGTCCGCAAATTTATCAAGGGCTTTTAAATTTCGGCTTTTCAAGAAAGAGTGGCATCGATATGCCATACGAGCAAGTAGGCATGATGCCCACGGTAAATAAGCTGAATTCCTCCACCTATAAAGCGACCGTGAGCTACGGATACGGCCTGCAAGCGACATTCATGCAGCTTTTAAAAGCCTATAACACCTTCAATAACAAAGGCGTCGAGGTCACGCCTCATATAGTCGAATTCCTGGAGAAAAACGGCAAACGCTTCGAGCTACCAAAGCCTGAACCCCAGCAAGTCATCAGCCAAGAAACGGCTAAAATCATGAAAAGGATACTCATCAAAACCGTAGAAAAAGGAACCGGTCTAAAAGCGATGACACCGGGTCTTGAAGTGGGCGGCAAAACGGGAACGGCGCACATAGCCTCCGGCAAAGGTGGATACAGCAACACTTATAACGGCTCGTTTTTTGGCTTTGCAAACGACACCAAAGGCAACAGCTACACCATCGGCGTACTAGCGCGCGATCCTAAAAAGCCGTATTATTACTTTGGTGCGCAAAGTGCGCTACCGACCTTTAAAAAAGCGATCGACCTGATGATAGAAGAGGGCTACCTCGTGCCGGATCAACAAGTCATTGCTGAATTTGAAGCAAAAAAAGAGAAGCAAAAAGACGAGAAAGCAAAGCCGCAAAAGCAAATTTTAGACTGAAAATTTGGACGCCATCAAACGACAACGCCCAAATCGCCTACAATAGCCCAAACTCCGAAAGGACGGAATTCAGATCAACAGACGAGCTTGAAGTACCGGCTAGCTTCTTTTGCCTCTCAAGCAAGGTCGAGCTCGTCATAGCGGCGTTTAGCTCCTTGCGATACTCACTTAACAGCTCGTCTACGACCTTTGCGAGCTCGACCCTTTGGCTATCCGTTTTGCTCGCGTCATTGAGCCCCAAAAGCTCGGTGAGCTCCTTTTTCTTTTGCTGGATCTTCTGCTCTATCTTGTCGGCGTTTAGCTGCGTGAGATATCCGTAGGCTCCAAGCTCGGTGAGTTTGCGCTTGAATTCCTCGACGCTGCCTGAAATTTTAGACTCGCTAGCTACTTTTTTTAGCGAAAGGTTCAAAATTTCATCAAAACTATTGCTTTTGTTTTTGCCGTTAGTCTTACCGCGTTGAAGCAGATAATCAACAATATCGTTGTTCTCGACTCTCATGTATCTCCTTTAAGATGAGATACTTTACGCAAGCAAATTTTATTCCACTGCGTATCGCAAGATGAAATTTACAAATTCATCGCTAAAGTTAGGGCACTCCACGACATCGTAAAAGCTAAAGCCAAGCTCATCGGCCACGCGCTTATATTCTATGACAAGCTCGAAGATCGTCTCCGAGTTGTCGATGCAAAATGAAATCGGATAGATGAGCGCTTTTTTGCTCTCACAAGCCTTCAAAGCCTCGTTTAGTGACGGCTCCAGCCACTTGACCGGCCCTAGTCTGGACTGATAGGCTAGCTTGATCTCTTTAAATTTTAAGCCCTCATCGCTTAGCATTTTTGAGAGGATTTTTACATGCTCTTTGACGTGAACCTCGTATATATCGCCGCTATCGATAATCTTTTGAGGCAAAGAGTGGGCCGAAAATATCAAACTCATATCGCTGATATCAACGCCTGAAATTTTATCTTTTATGCTTTTTATGATGAGCTCGTTGTAGCTTTGCTCATCATAAAATGGCTTTAGCACGCGTATCTCGCCCTTAAAATTTAGCTTTTTACAGGCTTTTTCAAGGTCATTTAGGCTAGAGACCACCGTAGTCACCGAGTGATGCGGATACAGCGGCAAAACGATCACTTCGTCAAAATTTTGATATTTTGCGAGCACATCTTTTGTAAATGGCGGCGTGTAGTTCATCGCAAAATCTACCGCGTATTCGTCTTGAAGGCTTGAAATTTTATCGCAAAGCGCTTGAGTGAGCTCGCAGATCGGCGACTTACCACCTATTTTGGCATAGTTTTGTTGCGCGGTCTTGAGTCGTCCTTTGGTTATCATCATCGCTACGAATTTTCGCAAAATTTTGTTTTTTATCCCCAGGATACAGGGGTCGTTGAACATATTTTTTAAAAAGATCTCGATCTCTTCGGGCTTGCTAGGGCCGCCCATATTTAGGAGCAATATAAGTTTTTTCATGCAAAAAGCTCTTTGATCTTTATAGCGTCATCCACGCTTGAGAGCTCGTCGCTATCGCCGCTTTGACAAAGATCGTAAAAGGCGTCGTATTGCGCTCTTAGCTCGTTCATCTGCGCGTCTATCTTTAAATTTATCTGCCCGTCCTCGGTGAGTTGATGAAGCCTGTAATGTATAAGATCGCCGAAATACACGCCGCTTTTTGCATTCACTTCGATGCCAAAGCGCTCGAACGATCCGCAAAAAGAGTCGGTGATACTTACTAAAATTTGATTTTTGCTTTTAAAATTTATGATGGCGTTGTCGGAGGATCTGGTGTTGGTTTTATTTGTCTGCATGCAGGAAAATTCGCAAATTTCACTCTCCAGCAGGGTCTTTGCCAGATCGATGTCGCACAAAGAGAGCTCATTTATGATGTTTCCCTCGTGCGAGGGCTTAAAATGAGCGATATTTACGCTATATACTTCCTCTTCTCTAGCAAGCGCTCTTTTCAGCGATACGACCGTGGGGTTAAACCTCTCATCGACTCCCGTGCAAACTCGCGCTTTATTCACGCCAGCAGCGTATTTTATCTCTTTAAGCTCACTAGCGTTTTTAAAGATCGGGCGAGAGATCAGGATGTTTTGACAGTATTTCACGCTCTGACAAAACGCATCCATCGTCTCTTGATGCGGCAGACAAAGCACGATGGCTTGGGGCTTGGCTACTTCTATGAAGCGCTTGAAATCGGTAAAAAATTCAGCCCTGCAAAAGGTATCGGTATTTTGTCTGTCAAAGACGCCGCAAACTTCGAATTTATCAGAACGCCTAAGCTCTGCATAGTGCCTTTTGCCAACATCCGAATAGCCAACGATACCGATCTTTAGCTTCATTTGCGCCCTTTAAAATTTTAGAAATTTTTAATAATTATATGGCTCTATTCTGACAAAGTATTGATTTTTAACTCTCAATAGCGAAGTCAAACCTTGTGAAGCGACGCTATCGCCGCCGATTTACAGGGAAGCGGTAGCTGACCGCGTAAATCGTGCTATACGTTCGGCGCTTTGCGAAGCGAGCAAGGTTTGCGAAGTAGGTATCAATACTTTAATATAACAGAACCAATTATATTTACATCTCACTTTTAAACAGATAAATTTAAAGAGCGCCCAAACCTGGTGAAATTTTAGATTTTTTATAAATTTCAAAACGATTTTTAGGTAAAATCAAACGAAATTTTAAAATTTATAGGAAAAAATATGCAAAATTTAGACGTAAGAGAAGCTTATCTGAATTTTTTTAAATCAAAAGGACATGAGATCATCCCCTCCGCGCCGCTCGTGCCAAACGACGCGACGCTACTTTTCACAAACGCCGGCATGGTGCCGTTTAAGAGCATTTTCACAGGCGAAGTACCGCGCCCTACCCCACCGATCCGCACCAGCTGTCAGACCTGCATACGCGCCGGCGGCAAGCACAACGACCTTGACAACGTCGGCTACACTGCGCGCCACCACACGTTTTTTGAAATGCTGGGCAATTTTAGCTTCGGCGAATACTTCAAAAAAGACGCGATCGCCTACGCGTGGGAATTTGTAACGCAAGTATTAAAACTGCCAGTTGATCGCCTTTACGTGACCGTTCATGAAAGCGATGACGAAGCATTCGAGCTTTGGGCGCGGCACATCGCAAGAGACAGAATTTACCGCTTTGGCGACCACGATAACTTCTGGCAAATGGGCGACACTGGGCCTTGCGGACCATGTAGTGAAATATTTTACGATCAAGGCGGCGAGCATTTTAATACGCCCGAGGACTACATGGGCGGAGACGGCGATCGTTTCCTTGAAATTTGGAATTTAGTCTTTATGCAATACGAACGCTCGGCGGACGGCAAACTAAGCCCGCTACCAAAGCCAAGCATCGACACGGGCATGGGCCTAGAGCGCGTCACGGCGATAATGGAGGGCAAATTTAGCAACTACGACAGCTCGCTTTTCATGCCGCTCATCGACGAGGTCGCGAAGCTTTGCGGCAAGCCTTACAGCTACGATAGCGGGGCTAGCTACCGCGTCATCAGCGATCACATCCGCTCGGTCACGTTCCTGCTCGCTCAAGGCACAACGTTTGATAAAGAAGGCCGCGGATACGTGCTTCGCCGCATCTTGCGCCGTGCGATCCGCCATGGCTATCTACTAGGTATCAAGGAGCCCTTTATGTATAAGCTCGTGGATAAGGTCTGCGAGATGATGGGCGGACACTACACCTATCTAAACGAGAAAAAGGCGGCGGTCAAGGAACAAGTGCGCCTGGAAGAGGAGAGATTTCTAGCGACGATCGCCTCAGGGCTTGAGCTATTTAACGAGGAGCTAGCCAAAACCAAAGAAATTTTTAGCGGCGAAACGGCGTTTAAGCTTTACGACACCTACGGCTTTCCGCTCGATCTCACCGCCGATATGCTGCGCGAAAAGGGACTAAAAGTCGATGAAGCTAAATTTGACGAGCTCATGAGCGAGCAAAAAGCGCGAGCGAAAGCTGCATGGAAAGGCAGCGGTGACAAGAGCTCAAAGGGCGATTTTAAACAGCTTCTTGAAGAGTTTGGCGAAAATAAATTTAGCGGCTACGACGAGCTAGAAAGACAAAGCAAAATTTTAGCCCTGCTTGATAATGATTTTAAACGAGTGCAAAATTTACGCGCAGGCGAGAGCGGCTGGGTGATGTTTGACGTGACGCCGTTTTACGCGCAAAGTGGCGGTCAGACGGGCGATACGGGCGAGATCACGGGCGTAGGTAAAGTGCTGGATACGCAAAAATTTCACGGGCTAAATTTATCCCAAGTCGAGGTAGGCAAGCAGATAAAAACGGGCGATGTGCTAAATTTAAAGGTCAGCGACGCAAGGGCTGAGATAGCGCGCCACCACTCGGCAACGCATTTGCTGCACGCTGCGCTGCGTAAAATTTTAGGCACGCATGTGGCGCAAGCTGGCTCGAACGTCGAAGCAGACAGGCTTAGATTTGACTTCTCGCATCCAAAGGCGCTAACGAGCGAGGAGCTAGAAATGATAGAAAAATTTGTAAATGACGCCGTGGCAAGCAGCGCGGCGGCAAAGACTGAAATAATGGATATCGAAGCTGCCAAAAATAGCGGTGCGATCGCGCTTTTTGGCGAGAAATACGCCGAAAATGTGCGCGTGCTAAGCCTTGGCAATGTGAGCAAAGAGCTTTGCGGCGGAACGCACGTAAAAAACGTGAGCGAGATAGGAGCGTTTTTCATCACCAAAGAAAGTGGCGTGAGTGCGGGCGTGCGCCGTATCGAGGCGGTCTGTTCGCGTGCTGCGCTAAATTTGGCTCGCGGTTTTAGAAGCGAGCTGGCCGAGATTTCAAACGAGCTAAAAACAAACGAGCCGATGGTCGCCATTAAAAAGCTAAAAGGCGAGGTGCGCGAGCTAAAAGATAAGCTCAAAAACATCGGCGACTCCCATGCCATCGCATTTACGAGCATAAATGATACGAAAATGGGCGTTGCCGTCGTCAAAAGCGGCGACATCAAAACGATGATAGATAATTACAAAAACGAATTTGCCAGCCTTGCTATTTTGCTATTACAGGTAAATGACGACAAGATCGCGATCGCTGCGGGCGTGAAAAACGCTCCGATAAAAGCCGGCGAGTGGGTCAAAATGGCGGCTAAAATTTTAGACGGAAACGGCGGCGGACGCGATGACTTCGCCACGGCAGGTGGTAAAAACGTGCCGATGATAGAGACCGCCGTCAAAGAAGCGTTTGAATTTGCGAAAGAGAAGCTACTAAATGCCTGAATACAACATCGCCTTTGCGCGCCTTGATCAGCTGATGCCGTTCTTTCATGTGTCGATGGTCACGCTTTTTATCGGGCTTCAAGCCGGCCTTTGGCTGGTGGCGACTTATTTTATGAAAAGCAAGCTTAAGGACGCATTGAAATATCCGCTGCTGATGCACATTTTAAGACGTTTTGGTATCTGCATCGTGATCCTTTTAGTCATCATCGCGCTCACAAGCATGACGGTCGGTCACAGCGGAGGACTAATGAAGTCGGCAAATCCGATGGCAAAGGCGATACTGGCGACGAAATGGGCGCTAGAGATATTTTTAGCGCTAAATTTAGGCTACATGTTTTATCATTACAAAAAGGCGTTCAAAGCCTTCAAGGCACACGAGATACTCGAAATGCAAGAGAGCCTGGTCGTCGTGATATATTATTTCATCCCGCTAAACCTCGTCGTCTCTTTCATCGCCGTTTATCTTGGCATCGCATATAAGGAATTTTGATGATAATCTTAGCCTCGAGCTCCCCAACACGCGCTAAAATTTTGACCGAAAATGGGATAAATTTCGAGCAAATTTCGTTTGAATTCGACGAAAGCAAAATTTCAAAAGATCGTGCGCCGCATATCTACGTCCAAATGGTGGTAAAAGCCAAAAAAGAGCAGTTTTTCAAAACCTATCTACACGCTAAAAATGTGCTGTTTGCCGACAGCTGCGTCGCTTGCGAGGGTAAAATTTTAGGCAAAGCGGCAGATGAAAACGAAGCCTCGGATATGCTCTGGCTTCAAAGCGGCAAAGTTTGCAGCGTCTTTAGCGCGATGATATTTACGGGTGAAAATTTTGAGCTACTAAACGTCAGCGAAACGGCATATGAATTTGATAAATTCAGCCGAGATGACGTGCAGAGCTATCTAGAAAGCGGCGAGTGGCGGGGTAAAGCGGGGGCGATGACGATCGAAAATTTTAATAAAAAATATATCATTAGCCAACAGGGCGAAACTAGTACTGCGATGGGGCTCAATGTGAAAATTTTAAAGGCATTTTTATGAAATATATCTTGGCTTTTTGTTTTGCCGTGGCTATCGCTTTTTGCGGTGCTTTTTTATATTTTTACGCGCAGGTGAGGTTCGAGGCTTACAGCATAATCGACTACAAACCGAAGCTAACGACGCAAATTTTTGACAGAAACAACGAATTGATCGCAAATATATTTGAAGAAAACAGAATTTATGTAAGATATAACGACATCCCCGCGCGAGTCATCGAGGCGCTAGTAGCGATCGAGGATACGAGCTATTTTGAGCATGGCGGAGCGAACTACGAAGCCATAGCAAGAGCCGTCGTAAAAGACATCAAGGCCCAAAAGCTGGTAGAGGGCGCATCTACTTTGACGCAGCAGCTGGTCAAAAATTTAGTCCTTACTCGCGAGAAGAAATTTACAAGAAAGATCAAAGAGATAGTCCTCGCTATCAAGCTTGAAAACGAGCTTTCTAAAGAAGATATCATAGAAAGATACCTAAATCACGTCTATTTCGGACATGGCTACTACGGTATAAAGACGGCTGCCGAGGGATATTTCAGAAAAGAGCTGAACGAGCTTAGCATAAAAGAGATCGCCATTTTAGTCGGCCTGCCAAAAGCACCTAGCACATACGATCCTACAAAACACCTTGACCTCTCGCTAAGCCGCGCGAACCGCGTGCTCGAGCGTATGTATAACATCGGCTGGATAAACGAGGACGAATACCGAAAAGGCGTGCTGGAAGAGCCTGCGGTGTTTGACGATACGCTCACTAGAAACAAAGCCCCTTACGTAGTCGACGAGATCATCAAAGAGGCCTCTAAAAAATTTGACGACATAAAAACTGGCGGATACCGCATACAAAGCACCATCGATCTTGGCGTGCAAAAAATGGCGCAAGACGCGCTAGTATATGGATACAATGAAATTTTAAAGCGCGACAAAAAGGCAAACCCTGAAATGCTAAACGGCGCCATCGTCGTGACCCAGCCTCAAAGCGGGCATATTTTAGCACTCATCGGCGGGATAGACTACGCAAAAAGCAGCTACAACCGCGCAACTCAAAGCCAGCGCCAGCCAGGATCGAGCTTCAAGCCTTTCATATATCAAATAGCCCTTAACAGCGGCTACTCGGTCGTCTCTCAAGTAGCCGACGTCGCACGCACTTTTGATATGGGAAATGGCAAGGAGTGGACGCCTAAGAACTATAGTGGAGGCTTTCAGGGCTACATCACGATCAAGTCCGCCATCACTCAGTCGCGCAACCTGGCAACCATAAATTTACTAAACGACCTTGGCCTCAGCTCGGTTCGTAAGAAGCTGGTCGAAATGGGCTTTGAAAATATCCCTGAAAATTTATCCATCGCACTTGGAAGCTTTGGGATCTCGCCGCTTGAGTTTGCGAAATTTTACTCGATGTTCCCAAATGAAGGCGAGATAGTCGAGCCTACTTTGATAAAACACATCGAAAACAGCTTTGGAGCGGCGATGGACTACGAAGGGCAAAAAAAGCAAGTGCTTAAGCCCGAGCAGGCATTTTTGATGACTACTCTGCTTCAAAACGTCGTAAATAACGGCACCGGACGAAACGCAAAGATACAAGGCATACAAATAGCAGGCAAAACCGGTACCACAAATAACAACATAGACGCGTGGTTTTGCGGATACACTCCGGACATCGAGGCCATCATCTGGTACGGGAACGACGATAACTCACCGATGAAAAAGATCGAGGGCGGCGGCAGGACGGCGGCGCCGGTATTTAAGAAATTTATGGAAGAGTATATAAAGCAATATCCGACGCTCAGACGGGTATTTGAGCAACCCGAGGGCGTTTATAAGGGCTACTACGATGGTGGCGACGAGTTTTACACCAACGACTCGCCTTTGCCTCAGATGACACCTCTAAACGAGATCATTCAAGATCAGGAGAACGAAGGTTTGATTTTCTAAAGGACAAAAATGAAATTTTTCAGAATTTTACTGGCTCTAGCATGTGGTATAAATTTCACACTTGCTAGCGTAGATATCAATAAGGCTGATAAAAAAGAGCTCATCGAGCTAGGCTTTAACAAAAGCCAAGCCATGAACATCATAAAGTATAGAAAGGCGCACCCTTTTAAAAGCACGGACGAGCTAACAAAAGTAAAGGGTGTAAATTTTTCGCAAGTTCAGAAGATAAAAGATAAAATTTCCGTAACGAAAGCCAGAAAGCCAGCAAAACCAAAAGCTAAAAAATAGAACGAATTTAAGCTATTTGATAAGACGCTAGCGCCATTATGAATGCTTTTGCTTTAAACCACCGTAGGCAAAATTTCGATAGCCGTGTCAAATTTGACTTCATTAAGGCTCTACTTAGTTAGCAAGACAACTGATATCTAAAAGGGGCGCGCAAACCTACTCGCTCCACAAAACACTGTTCTTGAGCCTGAGAAGGTAGGAGGATGTGAAAGTTTGCAGCACGATTTTTTGCTTCATAAATTTTGACTTGGCTAGAGTATCATAAAATTTGGCTCTGTTCTAACAAAGTATCGTTTTAGCCTTCAAGAGTAGGAGAATGCGAGCAGCATCCCTGTAAAAACCTTGTGAAGCGACGCTATCGCCGCTGATTTTTACTTTCGTGCTATGCACTGTAACGTTCTGCTTGCAGTTGCGAGTGCAACGAAGCGTCTTGAAAAGGGAAGATACGAGCAGTATCTGAGTAGCAACGCGAAGCAGAAAAAATCGTGCTAAGGCTTAGCTTCGCTCGCTACTCTCGCAAGCTCAAAAACGGCTACTCGCTCCCGCACAAACGCTGTTCGCGTCTGTGCTAGGTCGCTCCTGGAGCGAACAGGGTTTGCGAAGCAAGTGTCAATGATCCATTATAACAGAGCCTAAAATTTTAGCATTCAACGCTTTTCTGAAATAGAGCCAAATTTTATATAGACCTTTAGCTCACGATATCAACTTTATTGAATTTATTTTATTTTTGCAATACTTTAAACACACGGCTCACATCGTCATTTTTACTAAGACTAAGACGGACGATACTATCCTGAAGTGCGAGCAAAGAGTGCGGGACATTGGCCTTTAGACTGACCATATCAAGAGCATTTAAAGTGGCACTATCCTCTTTTACACTAAATTCTATCTTACCACTAAGAACTTGGACCATTATCTCTCCTGGGGCTTGATGCTCTTTCATCTCAGAGCCTTTTTGCAAATTTATGCGTATCTCTTTCATGCCACCCATCTCATGAAGCTTGGTCACGGTGACGCCATTGAATATATCATTTTTCCATACTATTTTTTCCATTTTTTATCCTTTGATTTAAATTTATCAAGGATTATAGTATTATTTTAGAGTGATATCGTTGATACTGATTAAGTTATATTTAATAAGAGCAGATGTTTAAAGAAGGAAATCCAAAAGAGAAATTTCTCTTTTGGATTAATGTATTATTTTCTAAGCTCGCGTATCTTAGCAGCTTTACCGCGTAGATCGCGTAGATAAAATAGCTTAGCTCTTCTGACACGACCTTTTCTAAGAACCACTATCTCTTCTATGCTGTCACTATAAATAGGGAAAATTCTCTCTACGCCAACGCTATTTGCGCCGATTTTTCTTATGATAAAGGTCTCGCCGACACCGCTTCCGCGCCTAGCTATGCAGATACCTTCAAAATTTTGAACTCTAGTTTTATCGCCTTCGTGGATACGTATAGCTACGCGAAGTGTATCTCCTGCACGAAAATCAGGCACGCTTTTGCTAGCAATTTGAGCGTCTTCAAATGCTTGGATATATTTATTTCTCATGTTTTTCCTTAATTTGTGGCTTGAGCTTTTGGTATAAATCAGGGCGAAAAAACCTTGTTTTACAATGCGCCATCTTGTTTTTTAAAAGACGGATTTTAGCATGGTTTCCCTTTAAAAACTCTGAAACTACAAAATTCCCGTCAAATACATCGGGCTTAGTAAAGGACGGCGCCTCAAGCAAACCATCTTCAAAGCTCTCTATCGCAAGGCTTTGACTATTTCCCAACACCCCCTCTATATTGCGAGCGATAGCATCAGCTAGACAAAGGGCTCCGAGCTCTCCACCGGTCAAGATAAAATCCCCTACGCAAAACACCTCATCAGCCCAAAGCTCAACGATCCTCTCATCGATCCCCTCATATCTGCCGCATACAAAACAAATATGCTTTTTACCGGCTAGTCTTTTCGCGTCTTTTTGGTTAAATTTTTTGGCCGCAGGCGTTAAAAATACTATATGCACATCAGGATCGTTTTCTTTGATCTTTTTTAGAGTGTCGTTTAGCGGTTGAGGCATCATCAATAGCCCCGCTCCACCGCCTATCATATATTCATCGACCTTGAAATGTTTTTGTGTGGTATGATCACGAGGGTTTATGAAATTTACATCGATTTTGTTATTTTCGACCGCTCTTGCAAGGATCGAGTCATTAAAATAAGGTTTTACTAAATTTTCAAAAAGCGTGACAAAAGTAAATTTCATGAATTTTCAAGTATGCTTTTAGCGTCTTTTGTTAAAATCTCTTTATTTTCCAAACTCACGCTTATAACAAAGCGATCTATATATGGGACGTAAAAGTTTTTTGCAAAGCCGATAGAGACGAGATCGTCACTTGTCTTTACATATAGTAAGGCATTATTTAGATTGTCTTCTATATCTTTTACTACGCCTAAAATTTCGCCATTTTCGACTATATTTAAGCCAAGCACGTCAAAATAAAAAAACTCACCCTCTTTAAGTTTGCAATTTTTACGAGTAAGCTCTTTTGTAGTATATAAAATTTTATTTACAAGGCTTTTTGCCGAGTCGATATCCTCGTATCCCTCGAACAAAGCCGTTTCTTTTGATACGTCGTAGCTTTTGATGATAAATTCGTTACCGTCTTTATCAAAAAAGACTGCATTTTTTTTAAATTGTTCGGGAAAGTCGCCCTTATTATGAAGCTTGACACATCCTTTTAGTCCAACACATCTGCCTATTATCGCAACTTCTACAAATTCACTGTTCAAGCGCTTTTACCGTTACTCTATAACTAGTCGGATCTTTTGCCTTGCAGCCTATGATGACGGTTTTTATGGCATTTATCATCTTGCCGTCTTTTCCGATAAGCTTCCCGGTATCGACCTTATCGGCGCTTATGATGATCTCGGCAAAATTTTCGCCAAGCTCTTCTCGTTCGATCTTGATCTTTTCAGGATAGTCCGCTATCAGTTTGGCGTATTCGTATAAAAAATCTTCAACCATTTTATTATTTGCTTGTTATTTGAGCTACTCTGTCGCTAAGTTTCGCACCTACGCTTTTCCAGTAAGAAAGTCTCTCAGCGTCAAATTTAACGACTTCAGGCTCTGCCATAGGGTTATAATAGCCGATATTCTCTATCCAGCCGCTATCGCGTCTTTTTCTACTATCTGTTACAACTATACGATAAAATGGTCTTTTCTTACGTCCCATTCTTGTTAGTCTCACTACTGTTGCCATATTGATTTCTCCTTTTATATTTTTAAATAAGGTTTAAATTTAGACACAAAAGCTGTCTAAATTTAAACCCATTTTACATAGGATGCTTTACGTTTGTTTGTGCCAGCATATTCGCCAGCCCCTTCGCTCCGTCCTTTCCTGAAAATCTCTTTGCTAGTTTCGAGGCATTTTCAAACTGCTTTAAAAAGCGATTGACCTCTATTTGATTCAGCCCTGCCCCAGCTGCCAAACGACGCTTGCGACTATTATTTAAAAGCTCGGGATTTTCACGCTCTTTTTGAGTCATGGAATTTATCATCGCTTTGATATGTAAAATTTCTTTTGAATTGTCAAGATCTATATCTTTTATCTGATTTGCCATATTTGAAAGCCCGGGTATCATGCCTATTAGCGACTTCATACTTCCAAGCTTTTTTACGCTTTCCATCTGCTCTAAAAAGTCGTTGAAGTTAAACTGACCTTTTTTTATCTTTTGATTTAATCGCTTGGCCTCTTTCTCATCGATCACCATGCTTGTTTTTTCTACAAGAGTAGCAAGGTCGCCCTCACCCATTATGCGGCTTACTATGCGCTCTGGTATAAAGCTCTCAAGATCGCTCGCTTTTTCGCCGATACCGACAAATCTAAGCGGAATTTCAAGCTGCTTTGCGATGCTTATAGCTACTCCGCCTTTTGAATCGGAGTCAAATTTAGAAAGAATGACACCGGTGATATTTAGCGCTTCGTTGAAACTAGCTGCTGACTTGACACCGTCTTGCCCGCTCATCGCATCCGCTACATAAAAAATTTCATGCGGCTTTATCGCTTCTTTCACAAGCTTTATCTCATTCATTAAAGTTTCATCTATCGCAAGGCGTCCCGCAGTATCGACCAAAAGAACGTCATAGAGCCCACTTTTGGCTTTTTGTAAAGCAGCCCTTGCCACTTTTATCGGGTCGTTTTCACCTTCTATGAAAAACAGATCAATCTCGTTTGCCTCACAAAGCTGCCTGAGCTGCTCGACTGCAGCGAGTCTTTGTAGATCGCACGCCGCGACTAGGACTTTCTTTTTTCTGAGCTTTAGATAGTTCGCCAGTTTTATCGTCGTGGTAGTTTTACCAGATCCTTGCAAACCGGCCATCAAAACGATCGTAGGAGCTGAGCTTGAGTATACAAAGCCTTGATTGCCCGGTGCAGTCAGGATGTTTGTCAAATTCGACTTTATCGCATCTAGGAAATTCTTTTGACCCACACCTGTCTTTTTTATATCGTTTTCTATCGCGGCGAGGAGGTCTTTGGTGACTTTATGGTGAACATCAGCTTTTAAAAGAGCTTTTTTTAGCACGTCAAGAGCGTTTTTCAAAGCCTTTTCGTCATCGACGAAACGTATCTTGCTGACGGCTAAACGAAACGACTCGCTGATTTGTTCAAACACGACTCTACCTTTCTAAATTTCTCATTAAAGGGCGTATTTTACTAAATTTTTTCTTTATTGCTCTTTAAATATCAAACTTATTTGATATCTCAAACCCGAGCTCGTTAAAATCTTTTGGGACATCAGCCTTAAATTTATACCCCAAAAGAGCTATGAAATAAGCGTGCAGATACATTCTTTTCGCACGATTTTTACCGTATTTTTCATCGCCTATAATAGGCGCATTTATGCTTGCTAGATGAAGCCTGATCTGATGAGTCCTGCCCGTTTTTATCGCTACTTTCACGAGCGTCTTTTTACCCACTACCATGAGCGGCGTGACATCGCTGACGGCCTCTTTGCCGTCTTTTGATATCTTAGAGATCGCTGCGCCTTTGCTTTTTATCGTCAAAATGGGCTCGCTCACCCTCGTCTCTTCGCTTAAAATCCCGCGCACTGCAGCAATATAAATTTTCTCCACGCGCATATGCTTAAATTCCTCTATCGCACGCTTAGCGAATTCCTCGTTTTTTACGAGCAACAAAACGCCGCTAGTCTCCTTGTCGAGTCGGTGTAAGAGAGGAAATTTATACATTTGAGAGATCTTTTCACTCGTGATGAAAGCGGGTTTATTTATGGCGAGTAGATTTTCATCCTCAAAGATGACGCTTGGTTTTGATGTTTCTTGCACGCTAAATTTCGTATTTACGTTCATCAAAGCCCTTGCGATAGCGACCTTTTGCCCCTTTGCAAAAACAAGCCCGCTGTCTATCAAGTCCTTAGCTTCGTTGTTTGATATATTTAGCTGCATGGCTAAAATTTTATATGCTTTTTCCTCATTCATAAGCGCTCCTGATGTCCTCGATTATTTGCGACACGTCGCCTTTTTGCATGATCTTACACCTTTTTAACTCGCTATTTATGAGCTTTTCCACCTCGTCCGCGCTTGCAAATTTCACATCGCTGACCAGCGAGAAAAGCGCCTTTTGATTAAAAATGTGCTTTCCACTTATCAGTACCGGCTCAAACTGCGCAGCCTCGATGGGATTGTGCCCTCCGATACCCGGCATGAAACTACCGCCAAGCACTACTACATCGCTGATCGCGTAGATATTTACGAGCTCGCCTAGGCTATCTATGAGATTTACTTGTGCACCCAAATTTTGGCTTTGGCTAAATTTCGCAAAGCTAAGGCCGCCTTTAGTGGCAAACTTGGCCGCTAAATTTGCGACTTCACCAAATCTCTCTGGATGGCGCGGAGCGATGATGAGCTTATCATTAACGCCTAAATTCAGCCCATTTAGCAAGGCCGCTTCCTCGCCTTCGTGCGTGCTGGCTAGCACTATGACCCGCTCTTTTGGCTTTTCATAAATTTTACTTGGCTTTGGCAAAAAGGCTGATTTTATATTGCCGCAAACCAAAATTTCCCTCGCCCCAAGCGTGCTCAAACGCTCTTTATCGATCTGACTTTGCGCATAGACGCGGTCGATATACTTAAATATGACGCGGTAAAAAAAGGCGAATTTCAGGTATCTTTCATAGCTTCTGTCTGAGATCCTGGCGTTTATGAGTATCACGCGAGAGCCTTGGAATTTCGCCCAAAAAACGAGCATCAGCCAAAGCTCAGCCTCAAAAACGACTAAAATTTTACTCTTTTGCAGCCAAAAAGGTATGAAAATTTCAAACGGTAAAAAACGTGAATTCCGTGTTATTTTTTTAGCCGCTTCATAGCCGGTATTCGTTACGACGCTGATAGCCTTGTCGTTAAAAAGCTCTAAAATAGGCTTAAGGGCTTGGATCTCGCCAAACGAGCAGGCGTGAAAATGCACCTTTGATGGGGCGAATTTCGCATTTTTATATAAAAAAAATCTAGCCGGGATCGAACGACGATATTTTGTTTTAAGGCTTAAAAAAAGTAGGAAAACAGCCCCGAAAAGCCAAACCATCAGGGCTAAAACGTAATAGATCGCAACCACAAAAAGGCTTATGCCTCTACGTTTTCTTTAAATAAAATTCTTCCGCAGTGCGGGCAAGTGATGATGTCCTCGCCGCGAACGACGGCCGAGAACGTTTTGTCGTTTATCTGCATGAAACAGCCGTAGCAAGCTTGTTTTTTGACTGGAACGACAGCGGTGTTGTGCGCCCATTTGCGGATCTTCTCGTAAAACGTAAGGATTTTTTGATTCATCTGTCCGACTAACTTCTCTTTTTTAGCATAGACTTCGGCGCGCTCTTTTTCGATGGCTTCTAGCTGAGATGAAATTTCACTCTCGATCTTGCTCAGATTTGTTTCGAGTTCGGATTTTTTAGTGCCAAGCTCATCTTTTTGAGAATTTTTGTTATCGATCAACTTTTCAAGTCTCGCGATCTCCTCGTTTGCGGCCTCAAGCTGCTCTTTTGCGATATCTTCTTCAAGAGAGAGGGCTTTTACCTCTTTTTCACTTTTTGCCGATCCGCTTTTTTTGGCGACCTCTTTTATCTTGGCTGAAAATTCCGCTATATGCGCGTTCGTGCCGGATTTTTGAGATTTTAGCTCGTTCATCTCGTCTTCTAGTTCGCCTATCTTTTGCGCAAGCTCGTTGCACTCGTCTTGTATAGCCTTGTAGGCTTTTTCTACGTTTTCTATGCGAGGCGTGAATTCGTCGATTTGTTTATCAAATTTTGAAAGCTCGACCAATTGTTCTAGGTATTTATTCATGTGTGTCCTTTTATTAGCAATGCGTAAATGGGTTTTTAAAGTCCGCTATTATAACCTCAATTTCAAGATTTTGCAAATATTTTGCCAAAGCAGCCCCAAAATAGCGCTCACTCTCAAAATGTCCGATGTCAAATAAATTTATCCCGTTCTCTTTTGCCTCGAGAGCTTGGTGATATTTTAGATCTCCGGTCAAAAAGGCATCCGCTCTGACCTCGCCGATAAGATCGGCTCCACTACCGGTGCAAACGCAGATCCTTGAAATTTCATCTTTTGCATGAACCGCTCTTATAGTCTCGACCCTGAGCTTTTCTTTTAAAAAACAAGCGAGCTCATCAAAGCTGAATTTTACCTCGCAATACATCAAAAATCCATCTTTTTCGCTTGGCTCAAAGCCCAAAATTTCACGCGTGAAATGCTCGTTTAAAAACGCTAAGTCAGCATTTGTATGCATAGAGATGAGGCTGATGTTTTTCTCTATCATTTTTCGGATCAGATTGCTCGGGTAGTAGCTGAAATTTAGGCTTTTTAGCCCTTTAAATATCAGTGGGTGATGAGTGATGAAAAGGGAATTTGGCAAGGCGTTTTCCAAAATTTCACGGCTTAGATCTAGACTTAGATAAATCCGCTCGAATTCACTCTCTAGCGAGCCAACGAGCAGACCGCTATTGTCCCAGCTCTCTTGGATATCAAATGGAGCTATGGCATCTAAAATTTTATAAATTTCAATGATTTTCATAAAATTTTACTCACCTTTTTCCTCAAGGCTAGCTTTATATGTGAGCGCACACTCTTTGGCTAGTTCGCGAATTTTGAGGATATGCTCCTGCCTTTGCGTTACCGAGATCGCTCCGCGCGCATCAAGGACATTAAAAGTGTGCGCCGCCAGCATACAATAATCATACGCAGGCAGCGAAATTTTGGCTTCAAGGCAGCGCTTGCACTCCTTGAATGCGTTTTCAAATTGATTAAAAAGCATCGCGGTGTCGGCGATCTCGAAGTTATATTTGCTCCACTCGTATTCGCCTTGCTTATGCACGTCGCCATAGGTCACGACACCGTTTTTATCGTCCCAAACGATGTCATAGACATTATCGATATCTTGCAGATACATAGCCAGGCGCTCAAGCCCGTAGGTGATCTCTCCACTGATCAGCTCGCATGCGATGCCGCCTACTTGCTGAAAGTAAGTAAACTGCGTCACTTCCATACCATCTAGCCAGACCTCCCAGCCAAGCCCCCAAGCACCCAGCGTCGGGCTTTCCCAGTTGTCCTCTACGAAGCGTATGTCGTGTTTTTTCAGATCAAGGCCGAGTCGCTCGAGGCTCTTTAGATAAAGCTCTTGGATATTTTCAGGGCTTGGCTTGATAAGCACTTGAAACTGATAGTAGGCTCCGAGGCGGTTTGGATTTTCGCCGTATCTGCCGTCAGTCGGGCGGCGTGAAGGCGCTACATAGGCTGTCGCCCAAGGTTTTGGTCCAAGACTTCGTAAAAAGGTCGCTTGATGATAGGTGCCCGCACCAGCCGGCATATCGTATGGCTGAAGTATCACGCAGCCTTGCTCCCTCCAGTAGCTTTGAAGTGTTAAAATAATCTCTGAAAATGTCATTTTTTGCCTTTATTTTTATTTTATCGATATATAAATTTTAGTCTCATCGCCCAAATATAGCTCAAAGTCCGTGTCATACGCTCGCTTTAAGCTTGAATTTTCAAAATTTGCCCAGACCGCTTTCCAAAGTGCGATGGTTAGATCCGCCCCCTTAGCGCCTAAATTTTCATCACTTAGATCCTCGGTGCCAAAAACGGCATATCGCCCCGCACGCACATAAATCTTTTCTAAATTCGCACCCGGCTTTAAAGTATCTGCTTTTACACCGATAAGAAGCGAGTATTTGCCGTTAAAATCGCTCTCATAGTCATAATACACGGCGTAAATTTCACTCTGCGGCACGAAGATCTCGCCCGTTTCATCGTAGCTAAATTTTAAAAATTCATCCCAAAGCGCCGCGATCTTGCCGCGTCCGCTCATCTCAAGAGCATTGCTCGTTCGCGTCTTTAGCCCGCAAATTTCAAAGCCGCTTTTTACCTCAACGATCCGCATAAATTTTAGTTTTCCTTAAAATTTTCGACCGCTTTGTTCCACATCAGCTTGTATTTTCGCTTCAAAAACTCGACCTCGTCTTGTGCGAGCTTTAGCTGCTGCGTGAGCGTCTCGATCGTCTTTCTGTCCTCGTCGTAAAGCTCTTGCATCGAAAAAAGCGCCTCTTTTAAAAATTTATTCTCATTTCGCAGCACTTCAAGCGTCTCGTCCTTCGCGTCAAGCACCTTCTCGTGTAAATTTAATATCGTGCCTATCGTCTTTTCTACGAAGCTCTCGCCATTTAGTGCATTCGGGCTCGCTGTTAAATTCGTATTTGCAGCCGGTACGACGCTCATCATACCCTGACTGGCCTCGATGTAAATTTCTCCGTCATCAGTCCTGGTGTTCAGCACGCCGCGCTCTATCATGCCCTCGATAACTTCGCGCTGCAAATGCACGAGCTGGCAAAATTCATCTATCTTTAAAAAAGTCTGCATAAAGCCTCCTTAAAGTATGACTTCCACGCTAGCCGAGTCGCTAGCTACGCCTTGCGCTTTGGCTGTCCTGTCGGCTTTTAGCTTTTGAGCCAGCTCACTGTCGCTAAGCGCTAAAATTTGCATCGCCAAATATGCGGAATTTATCGCCCCTGCCTTGCCGATAGCCAGGGTCGCTACGGGCATGCCGGCTGGCATTTGCACGGTCGAGTAAAGCGCATCGACCCCGTTTAACGCACCGCCGCTCATCGGTATGCCGATGACCGGACGAGTCGTATTTGCAGCGATCGCGCCCGCTAAATGAGCCGCCATCCCGGCAGCTGCTATGAACACCTGCGCGCCCTTGGCCTCGGCCTCTTTTACATATTCAGCCGTTCGCTGCGGGCTTCTATGCGCGGAGCTGATGATGAGCTCGTATTTGACGCCAAATTTTTCAAGCTCGTGCGCCGCGTTTATCACGACGTCATAATCGCTCTTGCTTCCCATTATGATCGATACGAATTTCATTTAAATTCCTTTCTCAAAAAGCTAAATTCAGGCAGTTTTGCCGGCAATCTTATCTCGTTTTCGTTTCCGCTGTGAATCTCGCTCATCATCTTACCTTTTTTGGTCACTAGTCGGTGAAATTTCACAAAATTTTTACCATCGTGTGCGAAAATTTCACCTATTTCGTTATCGCACTCGCAGATACTCGCGCCAAGCGGAGCTACTATCTCATACTCCTCGTCCGCCACGAGCTTAAATTTACACTTTAAAAATTCTCCGTCCTCGCTTATGGCATGTACCTGATGCGTGCCCTCCTCGAGGCTGGAGATGTGATTTTGCGTATCGGTGCGCTCGTAAGGGCGATGAACGAGATAGCCGTCTGTAAAACCGCGATTTTTGAGCGTATTAAGCTCAGCTGCGTAAATTTCAGCGTCAAATTTACCCTCCGCGGCGTCATCTATCGCCATCCTGTAAGCCCTAGCGGTGCATGCGGCGTAGTATTCGCTCTTTGTGCGTCCTTCTATCTTGAAGCTATCTACCGCCCCGCTTTTCATTATCTCCTCGATATGAGCGCTTAAATTTAGATCCTTCGAGTTCATCACGTGAGTGCCGCCCTCCTCGTCCTCCTCGAGGCGAAAAAGAGTGCCGCTTTCAGGGTTTTTAGCGTAAAGTTCGTATTTGAAACGGCAGTCGTTCGCGCAGCTGCCGCGATTTGACATCCTGCCACTTTGCACCGAGCTCACCAAACAGCGCCCGGAATACGCAAAGCACATCGAACCGTGAACGAAAATCTCGATCTCGAGCCGGGGTAAAATTTCTTTTATCTTTATGACGTCTTTTAGGTTCATCTCACGGGCTACGACGATGCGAGTCGCGCCCATTTCGTGGTAAATTTTAGCATCGAGCCAGTTCATGACGTTTGCTTGCGTGCTAAGGTGTATGTCTATATCGGGTGCGATCTGCTTTGCCAGGCTCATCACTCCGGGCGTTGCGATGATGAAAGCGTCCGGCCTAAATTCGCTTATCGTTTCCAGGTGGCGTTTTAGCGGCTCGATCTGCCCGTTGAACGGGAAAGCATTTACCGTCGCATAAAATTTCTTGCCTTTAGCGTGCGTGTATTTTATGGCCTCTTCAAAGCTTTCGAGGTTGAATTCGCGTGCCGAGCGGGTGCGTAGCGAGAAACTGGCCACCGAGCCGTAAACCGCGTCCGCGCCGTAGTTTAGAGCGATTTTAAGCTTAGTGAAATTTCCCGCGGGACAGAGTAGCTCGGGCTTTATCACTTCTTGCCCAAGCTTTCGATAAGCGCTTCTATATCGTCGTTGCTGACTAAATTTTCAGTCGTAGTGTCGCCTGCGATATGCACCGCCGAGCCGACGCGTTTATCGTCATCTATCTTGCCCTCAAACAAGGTGTTCATGTATTTGCTAAGCGCCCGCATGACGTTGATGACGCGCTCTATCTTTTGACGATGGATGTCTTGATACTGCATCATATCCATAGCCATCATTATCTCGTCTTGACCCATTTGCAGATTTCCGATTATCTCATCGACGCTTGATTTTAGGGCGTCGTTTCGCTCGAAAGCCTCGCTAAAAGCCGCGACATTAGGAAATTTCTCTTTAAGCGTGCCAAAAAGCTCGATATTTGCCGAGATCCCGTCGTTTATAGCCCCGCAACCGCTCTCTGCATCCATAAAAAAGTTATTTATGGTCTCTAGTTTATCGAGCATTTCGGTGGCCTTAGCCTCGCTGTCGCGCGTGACATCGTCGAGCTGATGCACCATTTTATGATCCTCGGTCGGTGGTGGCGGTGGCCACGCAGCCTCCGCACTGACGCGGTAAGTGCTAGGATCTATCGTCATCACGCCATCATCTTTGGCTTGTTTAGCCGGAGTCGGTTCTTCTTTTATCTCTTGCGTTTTTGTCTCTTCTGTCTTAGGCTCGGTCTCGCCGGTGTCGTCCATATCATCGAGTCCGCCCGCCATAAGGGCGTCAAGTTCCTCTTGGGTCATAAAAGCTCCTGAAAATGAAATGTAAGGATTATACAACCACTCCGCTAAAAGCTAACTTTAAATTTTATAGTCGGTTGATTAAAATTTAATTGCATTTTTGTTAAAATCGCAAAAATTTGCAAGGCTTTAAATGAAAATAGATCTGCACAATCACACATACCTATGCAACCACGCCGAGGGCAGCGTCAGCGAATATATCGAGGCTGCGATCAAATGTGGCACCGAGGTTTTCGGCTTTAGCGATCATAATCCCATGAATTTCGACGAGGCTTATAGGATGAGCTTCGAGCAGATGGACGAATACGAAAAAATGGTGCTTGAAGCGCGCGAAATTTTCGCCGATAGGATCAAAATTTTACTGGCTTACGAGGTAGATTTTTTACCGGGATTCATGGACGAGCGAGTTTTTGCCAGGCAGGTCGATTATCTGATCGGCTCGGTGCATTTTATCGGCAGTTGGGGCTTTGACAATCCCGAATTCATAGGCGAATACAAGAACAAAGACATAGATAAAATTTGGCGCGATTATTTTGAGTGCATCAAAGCTCTTGCAGAGTGCGGTAAATTTGACATCGTAGGGCATATCGATCTTTTAAAAATCTTTAAATTCCTCCCAAAGACGGACATCAAAATTTTGATCCAAGACGCCTTAAAAGCGATAAAAAAGGCAAATTTAGCGATCGAGATAAACGCTGCAGGCTTTAGAAAACCTATCGGCGAGCAGTATCCAAGCCGCGAGATTTTAAACCTAGCTTACGAGATGGACATCCCGATCAGCTTCGGCTCGGACGCTCACTCGCCAAAAGATGTCGGCGCAAACGGCGAAATTTGTGAGAATTTAGCCCATGAGATAGGCTATGACAAATGCGTTTGTTTCGAGAAAAGGGATAGGTATTTTGTAAAATTTTAGAATGAGTAAAAATTTAATATAAAGCTAATCTTAAATATTAAATTTTATGATACAATACGAAAATTAAAACCAAACCAAAGGAGATATGATGGGAAAATTCGTAACGAGCATCGATCATTTTTTTGAATTTTGTAAAGAAAACGAGGTCAAATTCGTAGATTTTAGATTTACCGACTTAAACGGCGGCTGGCACAGCATAAGCTACAACCTCAAAGCCGTCACGAAAGAAAATTTCACGCACGGCATACCGATGGACGGCAGCTCTCTTGGCGGCTGGCAGCCGATAGATAAAAGCGATATGCTGATGAAGCCGGAAGCCACGAGCGCATTTTTAGACCCATTTACCGCAGATGTCACCGCGGTCGTTTTTTGCGATATTTACGATATTTACAAAGGTCAAATTTATGAGAAATGCCCACGCTCGATCGCCAAAAAAGCGATGGCTTACGTAAAAGAGAGCGGGCTTGGCGATGTAGCGTATTTTGGGCCGGAGAACGAATTTTTTATATTCGACAACGTCAAAATCGTCGATCGTCCAAACTGCGCGATGTATGAGGTAGATACCGAAGAGGGCGAATGGAACGACGATAGAGAATTTAAAGACAGCTACAACACGGGCCATCGACCGCGTAGGAAAGGCGGCTATCTGATGACACAGCCGATCGATAGCATGGTCGATCTAAGGGCCGAGATGATGCAAGTACTCGAGCAAGTGGGCCTAGAGGTCTTTTTAGGACATCACGAGGTCGCCCAGGGTCAAGGCGAGATCGGAGTGAAATTTAGCACCCTAGTCGAGGCTGCCGACAACGTGCAGATTTACAAATACGTCGTCAAAATGGTCGCTCATCTAAACGGCAAGACGGCGACGTTTATGCCAAAGCCTCTTTACGGCGATAATGGAAGCGGTATGCACGTGCATCAATCAGTCTGGAAAGACGGTAAAAATTTATTTTACAAAGAGGGGAATTACGCGAATTTAAGCGACTTTGCGAGGCATTACATCGGCGGGATATTAAAACACGCCAGAAGCGTAGCTGCCTTTACAAACCCTAGCACGAACAGCTATAAACGCCTGATACCGGGCTTTGAAGCGCCGTCCATACTCACCTACTCCAGCCAAAACCGCTCGGCTAGTATCCGCATACCTTACGGTGCGGGCGAGAATTCCGTCCGTGCGGAGATGAGGTTTCCAGATAGCACGGCAAACCCTTATCTAGCCTTTTCGGCGATGCTGATGGCCGGGCTTGACGGGGTGAAAAACAAATACGAGCCGGTAGGCCCAATGGATGAAAATTTATTTGTCCTAACGCTTGATGAGATCAGAGAAAAGGGCATCGAGCAGCTTCCGCACACGCTTCGCGGCAGTCTTGAGGCGCTCATCCGCGACAACGAATACCTAAGACCGGCGATGAGCGAATTTATGATCGATACATATCAGCATTTTAAATTTGAAACGCAGGTTTGGCCATACGAGGCGCGTCCTACGGCTTATGAGTTCAAGACTTGTTTTTCTTGCTAAATTTTGAGGGCGTATCCCTCAAAATTCATGGTAGATTTATTTTGATTTTGTAGAGCGGTGAAGCGGATGTTGATAGTCGTTTCGCTCACAGCCGCTAAAGCAGACTGCCGCTAGAGCGATCAAAGCGGCTAATACCAAGCTTTTCATACATTTTTTCCTTTAAAATTTTCGCGCATTATATCAAAAATTTATCCATTTTTTTGTAAAATCTGCAAATCTAATCTGTAAAAGGAAAACGCCTTGCAAGCACTCGCACTCAAGTATAGACCTAAAAATTTCGACGAACTGATAGGTCAAGAAGCCGTCAGCAAAAGCCTCACGCACGCACTAGATGAGGGGCGCATAAGCCACGCATATCTGTTTTCGGGACTTAGAGGAAGCGGCAAGACCTCAAGCGCTAGGATATTTTCAAAAGCCCTCGTATGCGAAAAAGGTCCGACATCAAGGCCTTGCGAGACCTGCCCTCAGTGCATAATGGCAAACGAATCACGCCATATGGACATCATCGAGATGGACGCAGCCAGCCACCGAAAGATCGACGACATAAGAGAGCTCATCGAGCAGACCAAATACAAACCCGCAATGGCGCGCTACAAAATTTTCATAATCGACGAAGTACATATGCTGACTAAAGAGGCGTTCAATGCGCTTTTAAAGACGCTTGAAGAGCCGCCAAGTTATGTGAAATTTATCCTCGCGACGACAGACCCGTTAAAGCTTCCTGCCACGGTGCTATCGCGCACACAGCACTTTCGCTTCAAACAAATCGGCAAAAACAGCATCATAAAACATCTTGAATTTATCCTTAGCAAAGAGGGCATAAGCTACGAGAGAGAGGCGCTGGAGATCCTGGCTCGCAGCGGACGCGGATCACTACGCGATACTTTGACGCTGCTTGATCAAGCCATAATCTACGGCGCGAACAATATCACTCAAAGCTCGGTCGCATCGATGTTAGGACTACTTGACCCAAGCAGGATAGAGCAGATCTTAAGCCTCGTCATGTTAAGCGACAAAGAGGGGCTTAGAGAGCTCGTCGCGGAGCTTGAGATCTACGAGCCTGAGATGATAATCGACGAACTCATCGCAAATTTAAAGCAAAAATTCATTGACAACGATCCGAAATTTTCACTGCTTATCTACGAGAGATTTTTTAGGATCTTAGCCCAGGCAAAAAGCATGCTAAACGTCTCTAGTGACAACGGCTTCGTGCTTAGCATCATGCTTTTCATGATGGTCGAGGCGCTAAATTTAAAGAGCATAGACGAGGTCATAGAGTCCGCTCAGCACGCAGAGCAGGTACGTCCAAGCCAGGCTGCCACGCCTAGTGCACCGCAGCAGATCGCGCGCCCTAAAACGCAAAGCCCGTATGAGAGCTTCGTAGCTAAGATTTATGATAGGGATTATTCGCTTGGCGAGTTTTTCAAAGAGCATGTCGAGTTTGTAGATTTTAAAAACAACGAGCTAAGCCTGATCGTAAATGCAAATGATGAAAAGATGGTATTTTTCCGCAAAAACTGGAAGATAGTAAATGAAATTTTGCATTTGCTTTTTGGAAAAGAGGCGAAGATAATCAACGCCAAAAAAGATGAAGCAAGGCCGAATTTAGAGGCAAACGCACCAAAGCAAGTGCAAAAGGATAAAAATTTAAGCCCCAAGGCAGACGCCACGCCTGCAATGCGAAACGATCTTAATCTCGACGAGGAGCTTTTAAAATCAAAGCCAGCCCAAGCTAGCATCGCGCCAAAGCCAAAACCGACCGAACCGCAAGAGATGATCGCTGCGATAAATTTCAACAGCTCAAAGTCCCCGCAAGAGATGGAAAAAATAAAGCAAGAAGCCGTCATAAGGGAGGCAAATAAGCTCTTTGGCGAGCCTACGATAGTAAAAGCCGAGCCGTGATCTCCTGCACGGCTAACGTAAATTTTACTCGTTTAGTATAGACAGAAGCTCTTTATTGTCTTTTGTTTTAAGCATCTTCGCGTATAAGAATTTAAGCGCTTCCACATCATCCATCGTCGCGATCGCCGAGCGGATAGCCCAAATTTTTTGCAGCTCGTCAGGCTTTTGCAACAGCTCTTCTTTTCTGGTGCCGGATTTTAGGACGTTGATAGCGGGGTAAATTCGGCGGTCGGAGATGTTTCGATCCAGCACGATCTCACTGTTGCCCGTGCCTTTAAATTCCTCAAAAATAACCTCGTCCATACGCGAGCCGGTGTCGATGAGCGCGGTCGCGATTATGGTCAGGCTACCGCCAAATTCGATATTTCTCGCCGCTCCAAAAAAGCGTTTTGGCTTATGCAGCGCATTTGCATCCACGCCGCCAGTTAGCACCTTGCCGCTTGGCGGGGTCACGGTGTTGTAAGCGCGTGCTAGACGCGTGATGCTATCAAGCAAGATGATGACGTCCTTGCCCATCTCCACAAGTCGCTTTGCCTTTTCGATGACGAGCTCGGCGACGCGCACGTGATTAAGTGCTGGCAGATCAAACGTCGAGCTAAACACCTCGCCCTTGACGCAGCGCTGCATGTCGGTAACCTCCTCGGGACGCTCATCGACTAGAAGTACCATCAGATGCGCCTCGGGGTGGTTTCTAGCGATGCCGTGAGCCAGCTCCTTCATGAGCTCGGTTTTACCGCTCCTTGGCGGGGCAACGATGAGCCCGCGCTGACCCTTGCCAAGCGGTGTGAAAAGATCGAGTACGCGTCCGGTGAGCTTCATCGGATCGTATTCGAGGTGCAGCTTTTCAGTCGGGAAAAGCGGCGTCAGGTTGTCAAAAAGCGGTCGCTCTTTTGCCTCAATGAGGGGCATATAGTTTAACGCTTCGATTTTTAGCAAAGCGTAGTATTTTTCCTGATCTTTTGGCTCGCGAACCTGTCCCGTGACGATGTCGCCCACGCGCAGGGCAAATTTACGGATTTGAGAGTTTGAGACGTAGGCGTCATTTGAGCTGTCGCTTAGATTTGCATCGACCGAGCGCAAGAAGCCATATCCTTCGTTCGTGATCTCCAAAATGCCGGTAAAAAGTATGAAGCCGCCTTGTTTGGTCTGGGCTTTTAAAATTTCAAAAATGAGGTCTTGACGGCGAAATTCGCGCGGATTTTCGACACCGACCTCGTTTGCGATAGCGATGAGATCTTCTAGGCTTAGGGTGCGAAGCTCCTCGATCTTGTGTCCGTCGACTGGGATATGCGTGCGAGTGCTCGGGTATTTTTTAGTCGTTTTTTGATTTTCAGCCACAATGGCTTGATTTGGGGTATTTTCCATGTATCCTCTTTAAAATTACGGAATGATTTGTAGATTTAAAAATAAGTTTCAAAAAGAAGTTTTTGAAGCCCACATTTTATATAAATTTGGCTTTGATGTCAAGCAGGGGCGAAAATATAGGCACTGTTTTAAAATATTACGAGTTCAAAATCTGCCACGCAGTGGCAGCAACCTTAGGCGTGTAGTGTGGGGGAACGAGCGCGTTAGCAGACAGGAGTACGCGGACAGCGTGCAAGTAGCGTTTGCGGTGCGAGCGAGTAGTGGCAAGGGCGGAAAGGGCTACTCGAACGCTGGTCACGTTCTCCCGCAAGTAGAGCCCCTTCTGCCCCTTAATAAATTTTATTAAAATTTTACTTTGCAAATTTTACAAATCAAGAAATTAACGCTTTTTCAAATAGAGCAAATTTAATGCTATAATTGCGCCATTTTTGAAAAGCAAAATCAAAACAGGATGATCAAAATGATGGATTTTAAAGACGGCGCACGCGAGCGACTCATCATAAAGACCGCTCTCATCGGCATCATCACAAATGTCTGCCTCGCCGCGACTAAAATTTGCATCGCACTGGTCTCCGGCTCTGTCGCGATCATTACCGACGCGATAAACAATCTAAGCGACGCGAGCTCGTGCGTGATAACGATATTTGGCTCAAAACTTGCCGCTAAAATGCCTGATGAAGATCACCCCTACGGCTACGGTAGAGTCGAATACATCGGCGGTCTGGTGGTCTCGATCGTTGTGCTGATGCTTGGCTTTGACTTTCTAAAAACCTCTATCTGCAACATCATTTCACCCGTGCAGACTAAATTTACCGCGCCACTTTTGCTGATTTTATTTATCGCGATCTTTGTTAAATTTGCTTTGGGCGCGCACTACCGCAAAGTGGGCAAAAACACAAAATCCATCTCGCTAAAAGCCGTCGGCACGGAGGCTTTGGGCGATGCGATCATCTCTTGCGTAATACTTTTTTCAGCCGCGCTTTCATATTTTTGGGGCGTGCAGATCGACGGCTACGCGGGGGCTTTGGCGTCGCTTTTTATTATCATCAACGGTGTGCTTTTGATAAAAGAAACCTTTGACAAAATCATCGGCGGACGCGTAGAAAAGGAGGTCGTAGATGAAATTTACGCTGCCGTAAATCGCTGCGAGATCGTGCGCGGCTCGTATGACCTGATCCTACACAACTACGGCGTGGAGCGGTTTGTGGGCTCGGTAAATGTCGAAATCGATGAACACTTGCCTATTCGCGAAATTTCACAGACCTTAAACGAACTGCAAATCGAAATTTACAAAAAGTATCGCACCTACTTCGTTTTTGGCGTTTATAGCGTAAATTTGGGGCAAACGCAGGCAAAAGAGTGCATCAAAAGCGCGCTTGCGGAGTTTAAAAGTATCTTAAATTTGCATGCATTTTTTATCGATGATGCTAAAAAGAGCGTGAGATTTGACGTTGTTGTGGATTTTAAAGAGCGAAATTTAAGCCAGCTTCGAGCAAATATCGAAGACATCGTGCGCGAGAGATTTCCGGGATATAAAATTTTCATCGTCATCGATAGGGAATTTAGCTAATATTCTTATAAAATAAAATTTATATAAAGTAAAAAAATTAAATTTTTATCTTAAACTTATCTGCTTTCATATATAATTTATTTAATAAAACCTTATTTTATACCAAAGGAGAGTACGATGAAGGATCTTTCAAGAAGAAATTTCGTCAAAATGAGTGCTGTTGGTGCCGGTATGATGGCGCTTGGTATGAATGCCGACGCGGCGGTCATGAAGGAAAAGACGTCAAATGGGACGAGGATTTTGACGTCGTCATCATAGGCTCGGGGTTTGCGGGGCTGGCTGCTGGCAAGCGGCGGCTTTTGCAGCGATAAATTTTTTAGAAAGCTACAAGACCCTCGCGCAGTGCCGGAATTTGACACCACCAACCACCCTGGAGCGACCGCAGGTGCGCTCATTTCAGCCTTCAAAGTAGGCGCACTACCGGTGCAGATCGGCTGGATACAATACATCCCGTATAAATGCCCGGACGAAAAAGGCAACGGCATAACGAGCAAATTTGCGGCGCAGGCGAGCTTTCGCTACGGCTTTTCGGTCGATCCAAAGACCGGCAAACGTTATATGAACGAGCTTGCCGACAGGAAAATCAGAGCCGACGCGATGTTTAAAATAATCGACGCCAAGGCAAACAGCTATCCGATCAATCTATGCGACTCCGTCGCCGCGGCAAAGCTCGTGCAAAGCGATCTTGAAAACCCGATGAAAAGCGGCGTGATCAAAAAATTTGACACTCTTGACGAGCTCGCAAAAGAGTATAAGATCCCTGCTGAGAAGCTAAAAAAGACTGCCGAGCGCTACAACGGCTTTGTCAAAAGTGGGGTCGACGAGGACTTTGGCAAGCCGATGAAGCTGACTGATGGCATCACGGTCGCCACTGCGCCATTTTACGCGATGCGCGGCGCTCCAAAGCTGCACCACACGATGGGCGGCGTGAAGATCAATACTAAAGCGCAGGTTCTAGACATCAACGACGAGCCAATACCGGGATTTTACGCGGCGGGCGAGATCACGGGAGGCACACATGGAGCGAGCAGGCTTGGCAGCTGCGCGATCTTAGACTGCCTCACGTTTGGTATGATCGCGGGCGAGAATATCGGCTAAATTTAGCTTTAAATTTACGCTTTGAGCGGGGCGAGTCGATCTGCCTCGCTCTTTTAAATCCGCCGCTCAATGCTCGCTCTTTAGCCCCGCTCCGCAAAGCGATATGATGCTCTCTCCTTTTAGCTCGTGCGTTTTTATATAGTTTAGATACGCGGCGTAGATCGCGGCTGTCGTGTGCTCCACGTAAAATCCGCCTCGCGCTAGACGCTGTCTGGTAGGCACGATGTCGGCCTCCGGGATCGTGATGACCTCGCGCTCGCCCTCATAAGAGCCGGCTAAAATTTGCTCGCCTCGCATCGGTTTTCCTATGGCTATGCCCTCGGCCTGGGTCGGCTTTGGCACGATATCGCGAGGCTTGTTTGTCGCGCCAAAAAGCGGAGCGCAGTTCTCACTTTGCACGATGAAAATTTTAGGTGCTTTAGCGATCGCTCCGGCTCTAAGAAGCTCACTAAGGGCGAGCTCGCAGTCGATTAGAAGCGTGCCGTTGCCAACCGGCAAAAAGAAATTTTCAGGCACACGGCCAAGCTGCTCGAAAATCTCATAAACGTATGTCTTCGTGCCTTGATAAAACATCGGGTTGTAGACGTGGTTTGCGTAGTAGACGTCCTCATCTAGCGCCTTTTTACGGCATGCGTCGGCGGTCTCGTCGCGCGAGCCATCAAAGACCGTCGCAGTAGCGCCAAACGCCCTTATCATATCGATCTTCTTTTGCGATGTGCCCTTCGGTACGTAAATTTCACACTCGATGCCCGCTCTGGCGCAGTATGCCGCTACCGAGTTGCCGGCGTTGCCGCTGCTATCTTGCAAGACCTTTTTCACGCCGATAGTTTTGCAAAGCCATATCAAAACAGCCGCCCCGCGGTCTTTGAAAGAAAGCGTGGGCATCGCGTAGTCAAGCTTGAAAAATAGCTTTTCATCAAATCTCACCGTCGCCGTCATGCCCTCGCCCAGCGTGATCTCGCGCCAAATTTCATTTTCTAAAGGCATAAAATTTCGGTACCTAAAGAGGCTAAATTCGCTCTTATCTATAAGATCCGTCGAAAATTTAGGCGGTGTGAAGTCAAGATCGTAAAGCCCGCCACACTCGCAGCGATATTTCGTGCTCTCAAGCGGTGCTTTGGCACCGCATTTACTGCATTTAAATTTCATCGTCTGTCCTTTGCGACATCGCCACGGTCGCTTCTATCTCTACCAGGCAGCCAAAGTGAAGCCCCGACGTGGGTACTACGACGCGAGCCGGCTTATGCTCGCCAAAGAATTTCGCGTATTCATCGTCTATCTCGTCCCAAAACGCGACATCGGGCGTATAAACGCGGCACATCAGCACGTCTTGCCTCTTTGCACCGGCGAGCCTTAAGACCTCGTCTAAATTTGCCAGAGCCTGCCTCGCATGCGCCCTAGCTCCGCCCTCAGGCAGCTTCATCGCCCGCAGATCGATGCTAAGCTGTCCAGAAACATACAGTATCCCTGCGTGCTCCATTGCAGGGACATAGTGCGCCTTTTTCTTTTTTGACGCCTCGGTTTGGTAAAATTTCATGTTTTTCCTTTAAAATTTCGTCGTTTTATGAGTTGTATTTTACCTTAAAATTTTGATTTAATAATGTCTTTTTAAAAACGCTACTACTCTAAACGATAAAAATTTTAAGACGAAGTGTCGTATAATCTTGCGAATAAATTTGAAAGCAAAATGTAACGAAAATGAAAAAATGTAAATGCTCGCATTGTCAGCTGGAATTTGACGAAAGCTCGATGATATCAGCTCCTGATGGTAATAAATTTTGCTGCTCTGGTTGCAAGAACGTCTATGAAATTTTACGCTCGAACGGGCTTGAGGAATTTTACGAAAGGCTCGGCAAAAACACGCTCTCGCCCGCAAAAGAGAGTGAAAATTTCGACGACTCGGCGCGAGATATATACCGAGATTTCATCAAAAAAGATGGAGAATTTAGCAAAATTTCGCTCGTCATCGAGGACATCCACTGCTTTGCGTGCATTTGGCTCGTAGAAAAGGTGCTCTTTGGCACAAATGGCGTCTTAGAAGCGGGCGTGAACGCTACAAACAACAAGGCTCTCATCGTCTGGGACGAGTCGCAAGTAGGCTTGAATGAAATTTTACGCAGGCTAAACAGTGTGGGCTACAAGGCGCATCCTTACGACGCTGAGGGCGAGGAGGCGAGACTGAGCGCTAAAAGGCGGGAATTTTACGCCAAGCTCTTAGTCGGCATTTTTTGCACGATGAATATTATGTGGATCGCCGTAGCGCAATACTCCGGCTATTTTAGCGGTATCAGAGCCGATGTGAAAGCGATCTTGAATTTCGCCGAGTTCGTGCTAGCCACCCCTGTGCTGTTTTACACGGGCGGCGCGTTTTTTGCCGGGGCGCTTACCGCGCTAAAAGGCCGCACGCCAAATATGGATCTGCTAGTCGCCACAGGAGCCAGCCTGGCCTACATTTACTCGGTATATGCGATGTTTTCGCGTAGCGGAGAGGTGTATTTCGACTCGGTCGCGATGATCATCACCTTCGTTTTTATCGGTAAATTCCTTGAAATTTTGAGCAAAAAGCGCGCTGCCGACAGTATCGACGGGCTAAATCACATGCTCCTTGGCGACGTCAGCGTGCTAAAGGACGGCGAAATTTTGCAGATCAATCCGCAAGCCGTCAGTATAAAGGACAAGATCGTGCTAAGAGCGGGACAAAGGGCGCTTATAGACGGCTTCATAGTCCGGGGCGAAGCCAGCTTTGACGCCTCGTCCATAAGCGGCGAGAGCGCACCTGTCTGGCTTGGCGTGGGAGATGAGGTAAAAAGCGGGCTCATTTGCCTTGACGGACGCGTGATCTACGAGGCCAGCGCAAATTTTGAAAATTCATTTTTGAGCAAGATCGTCGCCCTCTTACAAAATGCAAGCCTAAAAAAGCCTCGTATCGAGCAGCTGGCAAATAAAATTTCGTCTAAATTTTCGCTTGGTATCATCTGCGTAGCGCTCGTGACGTTTACGTTTTGGTATATTAAGGGCGGCTTTGAAAACGCGCTCATCTTGGCTATCTCGGTCATCGTGATCGCCTGCCCGTGCGCTCTGGCTCTAGCGACACCGGTGGGCACGCTAGTAGCGCTTGGCGTTGGGCTGAAAAAGGCCGTGATATTTAAAGAGGCCGCGATGATAGAAACCCTCGCAAACTGCGATACGGTGGTCTTTGACAAGACCGGCACGCTCAGCACTGGCAAGCTTTGCGTGAGTAAATTCATAAAATTTAGCGACATCGATACAAACGTGATCTTCTCGCTAGCCGGTGCGTCAAAACACCCCGTAAGCGTAGGCGTGGCGAAATTCCTAGCTGGCAATGGCGCAAAAGCTTTAGAGCTTAGCGACGTAAAAGAGATCGCCGCAAAGGGCGTGAGCGCTAAATTTAAAGGCAAAATTTTAGCCGCCGGCAGCAAAAATTTCATGCGTGAGCTTGGCGTTGATATATCACACTCTAAAAGCGACAAGACGAGCTATTACGTAGCGTTTGAGGGCGTGCTGGCAGCAAAATTCGAGCTAAGCGACGAGCTCAAAAACGACGCGAAAAGCTGCGTAAAGGAGCTAAAAGCGATGGGGCTTAAAACCTATATGCTCACAGGAGATAATCAAAACGTCGCAAAAGAGGTCACGGACGCGCTTGGCATAACGGATTTCAAGGCCTCTTGCCTGCCCGATGAAAAGGCGCGATTTATCAAAAATTTACAGCAAAACGGCGCTAAGATCGTGATGGTAGGAGACGGCATAAACGATACGCTCGCACTTAGCCTGGCACAAATCGCCGTTTGCATGGGTAGCGGAGCCGACGCCAGCCTAGCAAAAAGCGATGTCGTGCTGCTTGATGACAGTCTAAAAAGCCTGCTAAACGCCGTTAAAATAGCGCGCTTCACGCTTGGCAAGATAAAGCAAAATTTAGCCTTTAGCCTTTGCTATAATCTTTTGACTGTCCCGCTTGCGACGATGGGATACGTGATGCCACTGTTTGCGGCGCTTTCGATGTCTTTTAGCTCGATTGCGGTGGTGCTGAATTCTCTCACGATAAGGGCGAAATTTAAGGAAAACGATGAGTAATACGACGCTTGCTTTGATACTGCTGATATCCGTTTTGATGGGGGCTTTTGGGCTTGTGGGGCTTATTTGGGGCATAAAGAACAATCAATTTGAGGACTACCTAAAATTTTTAGACGGAGCGAAATTTGACGACGAGGACGCCCTAAACGACGCATACGAGCTAGAAAAACGCAAAAAAGAGGCGACAAAGCGCAAAGATAAATCTGAGCTTTAAGTAAGGATCTATCCCAGACTGGTCGCCTGAGATAGATCGAAATTTTAGATATTCTCGCCCGCTATCATGCCAAAGACCGCCGCATCAGCCATCCCCATAGTGCCAAGCCTACTCGCGCCCTGGACGCCTCCGGTGACTTCCCCTGCGGCGTAAAGCCCGGGTATAGGCTCCATAGTTTTCATGCTTATGACCTGCGCTTTTTGGTTTATCTCGACTCCACCCATGCAGTATAAAATTTTAGGCACGCTCTGGCTAGCGTAAAACGGCGGCTTTGATACATCTATGCCCTTGACGTCGGCTTTGGTTAGCGGCTTGCCAAAGTCAGGGTCTTTCTCATTTTTAACATATCCGTTAAAGTCGCTTATCGTCTTTAAAAATGGTTCGAGCGGGATATTGTATGCTTTTGCGAGCTCTTCAAGAGTGTTAAATTTCTTGATAGAGCCCATTTCAAGCCCCTTTGCGGTATGTTTTGGATTATTTATATCCACAGCTTGCTGATCGCAGATATGCACCGGATAGTTGTCGTTGCCCGCACTTTCGGCCATTATCTTAAATATAGCGTCGCATTTCACCTTACGGCCTGCATGTTCATCTACAAAGCGTTTACCGGTTTTCGGATCGACACTTAGTCCGTAGCTGTTGCAACAGTCATTAACAAACATCGTCGAGGTGCCAAAACCCTTTTCGTGCGGGTTGGTGTTTGGATTTAGCTGTATCCAGCTTAGCTGCAAAGGATTTGCCCCGATGGCTATGGCCCCGCTGTCGAGCCTGGCTGACTGACAGCTTCGATATTTTCCTTTAAAAACGGCACTTGTTGCACCCTGAACCATTTATCCGAGCTGTATCCGCCAGCGGCCAAAACTACGCCTTTGTTCGCCTTTATGAATTTTACATCGCCGCCTAGATTTTCTTTATCGTCGCTTGCAAATTTACTGTCAAATTTATAGTTTTCGCGGCATTTTATACCTACGACATGTCCGCTTTCATCTTGTATGAATTCATCGAATTTAGTGCGTTTTTTGATGGTGATATTTGCGTCCGCTTCGGCTAATTTTTGCAAAGGCAAGATAAAGTCGGCTCCTGAGGCATTTACTGACTGGATAGCCCTAGCTACCGAGTGGCCGGCGACTGGAAGCACCTTTTCTAGGATCTCGACCCCTGCCTCTTTAAAAAAGCTATACACATCGTTGGCTCTATCATAAATAACGTCCAAAAGGTCGGCGTGGTTTAAATTTAGCCCGTCTTTCATACAATCAGCGATGAAAATTTCCTTGCTATCTTTGATACCTTGTGCTTTTTGGATAGGGTTGTTCGGCACTGCCATCGTGCCGCCGTTTATGACGGAATTTCCACCGATGCGACCCATTTTCTCGATCACCAGCACTTTTAATCCGCGCTTTGACGCCTTAAGTGCGGCTACTAGTCCGGAGATGCCAGAGCCTATGATGACGGCATCGTATTGCTCGTCAAATTTGATATCTTTTGCCTCATCTGCAGCCGCACTCATTGTGCTAAGCGCCAAAATACCGGCTCCTGCCATACCCATTTTTAGCATTTCGCGCCTTGATATATTTTGCATACTCGCTCCTTTTTAAATATTATTTTTAAATTTATAAACTAATATAAATTTAAGTTACCGGATTATAAATGAAATTTTATTATATGTCAAATGATATTTTATGTATAATCATATAACTATTACATTATAATATGTAGAAAATTTAAAGGAAAAATATGAATTTAAGATATATGGAATTTATAGTGACATTGGCAGAGACTAGAAGCTTCACAAAAGCTGCGAAGAAGCTGAAAATGAGTCAGCCACTGCTTTCAAAAAGTATAATATCGCTTGAAAACGAGCTTAAAATTTCGCTTTTTGAGCGAACTACACCGCTTACTCTTACAAAAGCCGGTGAAATTTACGCAGCAAAGGCAAAAATCATGCTTGAAACCTTTCAGGAGCTAAACGATCAGATCAAAGAGCTTAATGGCATCATGACAGGCAAAGTAAGGATAGGATTTTCACAAACCGGCTACAACCTAATGCCAAACATCTTACCTAAATTTTGTAAAAAATTCCCAAAAGCCGATATCAAGATCGTTCAGGCATTTTCCGCCATAAACGTGAGAGATAGACTGATGAAAGACGAGCTGGATCTAGCGATGCTGGTATATCCGATGGATACGCAAGGGCTAGAATATCAGATCATAAAAGAAGATAAGCTATACCTCGTACTGCCAGTCACACACGAGCTTGTCAAAAAATATAAAAACGACGACGATCGATACCCAAAGATCGAGTTCAAAGAGCTGAAAAATGAAAAATTCATATTGCCAAACGCCTATCAAAGAGAGCGTTTTGAATTTGATAAAATTTTTAAAAAAGCCGGCTTTGCGCCAAATATATTTTGCGAGTCCGAGACCGCCGACATCACGGTATCGATAGTAGCCTCCGGGATAGGCGCTTGCTTTGTGCCGCCACAGTTTATAAAAGGCGAGGCCAAAGAGCGTGTGATGCTTTTTGACATAGACGAGCCGCTACTTAAGCAAACGCTGATACTAGCTCACAAACAAGACAAAAAACTACCCAAACTCGCACTTGAATTTATAAAAATGGCAAAAGACGAGCAAATTTAGGGGTAAGCTAAAAAGGCTATTAAATTGGCTCTATTTTATTTTAACTTTCAAACCTTGTTCGCGTCTGTGCTAGGTCGCTCCTGGAAGCGTATAAGATTTGTAAAGCGTTCGTGTAAGAGCAATAACGCTTTTTTAAAACAGAACCATTAAATTTAAGAGCATATTTTTGTAAATTTTACGGAGGGTTTAAAATTTGCTCGATATTGAAATTTTGAGCTTAGGTGCGCTAAATCCGATCAGTCGCCAAAAAGCGCTTTTAGGTCCTTGACAGGCTCTTTGTTTTCGCTATCGGCGGCATTTCTAGCTCCAAGCTCATTTAGCTCGATCTCAAATCCTGTCAGCATACTGGCTAGGCGGATATTTATGCCGTTTTTGCCGATGGCTTTGCTCTTTTGCTCGCCTACTAGGCTAACGATGGCCTTGTTGCCGTCTATCTTGACAGAGCTGATGATCGCAGGTGCCATCGCACGAGAGATAAATATCGCCGGCTCGCTCGCATACTCGATCGCATCGATGTTTTCATCATGAAGCTCTTTGCTGACGGCGTTTATCCTCACGCCTTTCGTGCCGACGGTAGCTCCCACGGGATCGATGTTTGGAGTAGTCGAGATGAGCGCGACCTTAGCCCGCTCGCCCGGTATCCTGGCGCTATTTTGTATGATGATGCCACCGTCTTTGATCTCCGGTACTTCGGCTTTTAGCAGAGCTTCTAAAAATTTAGGCGATGTGCGAGACAGCTCGACTCTGATGCCTAAATTTTTATCCGTAAATACCTTGCGGATAACCGCTTTTACGACGTCTCCTATTTTAAATTTCTCCCCTTTTATGCGGTTTTTACGAGGCAAGATCGCCCGAAGCTCGTCGATCTCGATATATGTATTTTCGTCGTTGTCTACGCGTACGACCGAGCCAAAGACCATCTGTCCGACCATTTCGTCGTATTTTTGAAAAATTTTCTCCTCGACTAGGCGCTGGATGTGGTATTCAAGCTCTTTGTGAAGCGTCTGAGCTGCGGTCCTGCCGAGGTTATCAAGGCTTAACTCGTATGTGAGCTCATCGCCCACTTCAACGCCACTATCGATCTTTTTGGCCTCTTTTAGACTGATAAAATGCTCATTATCCTCATTTAGGCGCTCATCATCGTTTGCGACTATTAAAATTTTTTGATAAAGCTTTAAATTTTTATTTGCATCGATTGTAACGTCATATTCGTAGTTCTCGCTATAAACGCGTTTTGCGGTGTTTATGAGCGCTCTTATGACGCGCTCTTTGACATCGTCTATCTGCAAGCCTTTTTCGTTTGCTATGGACTCGATAATATCTGAAATTCTTTCCATTATTCCTCCGTTATGACGATAAAATTTTGGGGATTTTTAATCGTGAAGTTTGGCAATTATACAATTTTGATACTAATAAAAACTTTAATGAGAGTTTTATTACCTTTTTGATATACTCACGAATTCAAAAAAGCTAAAATAAGGATGAAAAATGGAGCTAAAACTTGCTAGAACCGAGATAGACGCAAAACCAAAAACTATCTCGCTTGATAAGATCGAGGCCGCAGTTAGCAAAGAGGGGCAGAAAATTTTTTATTTCGATAAAGAAAACAGCCACAAACAGCTGATCGCCCTGGTCGAATTTTTCGAAGAAAAAGGGCTAAGCGTCTATCACAGGACCGTTAGATACGGGCTTGACGACAATGACTATATGTATGAAGTCCACATACTTTAATGAGTAAAAAGCTTTTCATACAGACCTTAGGCTGCGCGATGAATGTGCGAGACAGCGAGCACATCATCGCCGAGCTCTCGCAAAAAGAGGACTACACGCTCACGCAAAATTTAGAAGAAGCCGACCTCATTTTAATCAACACCTGCTCGGTGCGCGAAAAGCCCGTGCATAAGCTTTTTAGCGAGGTCGGAGCTTTTGAAAAAGCCAAAAAAAACGGCGCAAAAATCGGCGTTTGCGGCTGCACTGCAAGCCACCTCGGGGACGAAATTTTTAAACGCGCTCCTTACGTTGATTTCGTGCTTGGCGCAAGAAACGTCAGTAAAATTTCAACCGCCGTCAAGACACCTAAATTTATCAGCACCGACATCAACCACGACGAGAGCGAGTATGCATTCGGCGAATTTCGCGGCTCGCCCTACAAAAGCCATATCAATATCTCGATAGGCTGCGATAAAAAATGCACCTACTGCATCGTCCCACACACACGCGGCGACGAGATCTCCATCCCTGCAAATTTGATCCTGCGTGAGGTCGAAAAGGCCGCCACAAACGGAGCAAAAGAGATATTTTTGCTCGGGCAAAACGTAAATAACTACGGCAAACGTTTTTCTGGCGCGCACGAAAAGATCGATTTTAGCGACCTGCTCGTGCGTATCAGCGAAGTCGCAGGCGTCGAGCGCATCCGCTTCACCAGCCCTCATCCGCTTCACATGGACGATAAATTTCTTGAAATTTTCTCGCAAAATCCTAAAATTTGCAAGTCCATGCATATGCCACTTCAAAGCGGCAACACCAAAGTCCTACGCGAGATGAAGCGCGGCTACACGAAAGAGTGGTTTTTAGACCGAGCCGCAAAACTGCGCGAAATGTGCCCGGACGTGAGCATCTCGACTGACATCATCGTCGCATTTCCTGGCGAGAGCGACGCGGAGTTTGAGGACACGATGGACGTGCTTGAAAGGGTAAAATTCGAGCAAATTTTTAGCTTTAAGTATTCGCCACGCCCGATGACAAAGGCGGCGGAATTTACCAATCAAATCGACGAAGCCACCGCGTCTGCACGCTTAACACGCCTGCAAAGCCGCCACAACGAAATTTTAGACGAGATCGTCGCGGCGCAAGAGGGCAAAATTTTAGATGTATATTTCGAAGAGCTTCGCGCAAATGGCGGCGTTGCCGGACGCAGCTTCAATAACTTTCTCGTTCAAGTAAATGGCAGCGAGGAGCTACTGGGCAGGACGCTAAAAGTAAAGATAACAGATCCAAAGCGAATGGTGCTTTATGGCGAGCTCGCAAACTAGCAAATGGCAAAATTTCAAAATAAGCATAAGCGTTTATCTCATCTATGCGCTCATGCGACTCATCTTTTTAACCTGCAAAAAAAGCTACCGGGATAACGGCGTAAAAGTGCCTCAAAAAGGCTGCGTAGTCGTCTTTTGGCACGGCAGACTGGCCTTTATGAGCTACGCCTACAAAAAATGGTGGCAACCGATCAAAAAACCGGCAAAAGTGATAATCAGCGATCACAAAGACGGCGAGCTCATCACTCGCGTAATGAAGCTTTTTGACATAGGCGCTATAAGGGGCAGCAGCTCAAAAGGCGGTGCAAAGGCGCTGATAACGGCACTGCAAGACATAAAAAGCGGCACAGATGTCATCATTACACCTGATGGCCCGCGCGGGCCAAGGCATAGCGTCGCAGACGGAGCCGTCATCATCGCGCAGAAAACAAATAGCGAAATTTACGTGCTAAACTACGAGGCAAGCTCATTTTGGGAGTTTAAAAGCTGGGACAAGATGATACTGCCAAAGCCCTTTTGCAAGATAAATTTCAGCCTCTCGCGCCCATTTGACGTAAATGCCCTTAGCATCGAAGCAGCAAAAGAGCGGATACAAAACGAGCTTTGGACGGCATCGCAAAAAGACGGTGGCAAAAGCGTGCAAAGCCACAAACACGACTTTATCCAAAATTTAAAAATTTGGTGGGCGAAAAACGAGAGCAAAAATCCTCAAATCAGCAATGAACTAAGAGAAATTTTAGAAAAAGAAGCAAAATGAGAGCGAAGCTGGCAGCTGTATTTTTGTCGATATTCATCATCATAGCAGGCTGGCTGTTTTTCGAGACGAACGGCTCATATCAGCTCTCTTTCAAAGCAAAATTTTACTACGAGATAGGAAATTTCGACGAGGCTTTCAAGCTCAGTCAAAGAGCATTAGAGCTTGATCATTACAACAAAATGGCGAGCACTCTCGTAAATCAAAGTAAGATCGCGCTGAAATTTACAGCCTACATAAACGAGGGCAAAAAATATCTGCGAAATATAAAACAAATGAGCCAAAATGAAGTAAGCAACGCTGACCGTGAGCGCATAAAGCTGATGTGCGACATCATGATAGAGGGCTACTCGCAGCTGCAAGACAGCCCGCTACTTGACAGCGATCTAAAAAATGAGGCGAAAAATATGAGAGAAAATTTCGTCAAATTAAAAAATGAACTCTTTTAATTTTTTTTAATGCGTTTTTTGGGTAATATTATGAAATCACGCATTAAATTTTAGGAGCATCATGTCGTTTTCTATCCGCCGCCTCTTTTCAAATTTATTTTTAAGCGCCGTCATAGAAGGAACGGAATGCCTATTTTACGGACGCGTTTTTAGAAATGGCAAGGTGATAAAAACGATAAACGCTAAATTTACCGATATAGACCCGCAAAATGTCGATCAAAAGGTCATCGACTACATAAAGCTTCAAGAAAAGAGCTATTTTGGCGTATATGTCTCGCTATTTTTCAATGAGGATTCGCAAGGAGCGGTGCCGACCGTCCACGAGGAAGAATACAAAAAATTCAACATAAGCTCATATGGCCTAACAAGCCTGAAAATGCAAGATGATTGGAGCATTTACGCCGATCTTTTGGCTATTAAAAAGGTCAGAGATACCTTTGGCGATGGTAGCGTGGATCTCATCTACTCGCCTATATCTTTGATGTTTTTTGAGCTCTTAAAACGCGGAATTTCGCCCAAGACCACACTTTATCTTTATATACACGCGGACTCTTTCGCGCTTTCTATCTTTAAAAACAAGCAAATGAAGCTATCGACATTTTTTAGGATAGAGGATAGTCAAAGCGCTCCTTCAGACGATCAAATGTTCAAAGAAGAGGACATAACGGATATCGACAACCTCATCATCAAAGAAGAAGAGGACGCGGGATCTTTAGATGATTTCAAGAGCCTAGACGAGATGCTAAACGGCGATAAACTAAAGGATTTTGAAGACCTAAACTACGAACTTAATATGCCTGCGTCCACAAACGTCGAAAAATCGGTCGCGATCTTTGGCCGAGATATGAGTATGTTTAGCTATATCACCGCAGCGATGAAGGAATTTTATCAAAATCCAATATACGATGGCGATTTCATAGAGCAAGTAGTGATATTTGAAAATACCAAAACGAGCGCGACTTTCGTGCAATACTTGCAAGCGGAGCTCTTCGTCGAAACCTCCGTCTATCCGATAAATACGCTACATATAATGAACGAGCTCATGCAAAAAGAGATACCGCTATGACTTTTAGTTTCGTTACACCCGAGCCAAGGCCGCTATTAAGCATATTCAGCAAGCTGTGGATGCTACTTATCAGCTTTGTTTTCGCGATGCTTTTAGTGATAAATTTTTTCATCGTTTATAAAAACTACTCGATCTCGCAAAACACCCAAAAACTGGCGATCGAGCAGGAGCATCTAAATCAAAGAAGTATCCAGACCGATGAGCTTACGGCAAAACTATCTACACAAATAGACGCTGCGATGGACATCTATACGTCAAATTCTATCCTCAAGCAAAGCCTTCACAACCTCTTTGACTTAGTGCCTGACAGCATAACGCTTGAAGAGGTTTTTATGGATAAAAATTCACTCATCATACGAGGCATAACGCCGACTAAAGACGTCTTCAACCAGCTCTTGGCCTCGCCGCTAAGATCGATATTCACGACATCAAATACAAGCTTTTATCAGACCAAAAACGGCTGGTACGGCTTTATAAGCACAAATAAAATAGACAACTCCGAGGGCTACAATGAGTAAAAAAGACACGAGCTTAGAAAAGATCGACATGGTCAAGCTCTTGCTGTATATTTTTATTTTCATTATAGTTTGCCTCGTGATGATCTTTGGTTTTATCGTCCCAAACATCAAAGAATATAAAAATTTAAACCACGAGAACCGCTCTCAAATGGCCTCTTACGCCAAAGTCAAGCAAAGCTACGATACAAAATTTGCGACTCTTGAGGCAATGAAAGAAAAGGATAAATTCATAATCGGCTCTTATGATAAAAAATTCGATAAGGACAAATTCATAAATTTCGCCTCGACATATTTTAGCGAGGTCAGTCTCAGCGAGCTTGGCGATGAAAATTTAGACGCAAACAGCACCGAGAAATTTTTCAGATATCAGCTAAATGTCACGAGTTCGCTCAGAACTCCGCAGAAATTTTACGATTTCCTTGACGCACTGGGTAAATACGAAAGCATCATAAAAGCGGAATTTCCTATAACGATGAAGGGCGAGAACGACAAGATCCATACGACCTTTAATATACGAGTTTATGGGCTTAGATAAGATTTTGCCTTAAAATCCCGACGTCAAAATTTACGCTGTAAAGATAGCCGCGATTGATCGGCGGCACTCTTAAAACGCGGCATCTCTCCTTAAAATTTTTATCCATGCTCGCACTTACAAACGGCGTTACGAGGATGAAATTTTCATTAGCTCCGACCGCGACCTTGCCCGATATGACGCAACCTTTTTCGAGGCATCTTTCGCACTCTTTTCTTTGAGCCTCACTCATCAAAACGCCTAAAATTTTACAGACCTTATCCACACCGCGCATAGCGCTCTCGTCCTTTTTAACGAGATAAATTTTATCTGTGACCGAGGTAAAGCTAGAGCGTAACGTCTGTGCGTCGCCTTGTAAAAGCTCGAAGCTTTTTATCACGCCATTTGAAAATCGCGTCAAAAACGGCTCGCTAAAATTTTGACGCATGAAATTTCGTTTAAATTTATGGCTGAAATTCGTCTCGTCGATGAAGTAGTTCAGCCCTCGCTCTTTTAAAAAAGCTTCGAGCTGAGACTTTTTAAATTTAAGCAGCGGCCTAAGTATATCGTAGTCCTTTCGCCTCTCAAAATCGCTCATTCCAAGCAGTTCGTTTAGCCCGGCGCCCTTGGCAAGCTGCATCAAAAACCACTCGAATCTATCATCCAGCTGATGTGCCAAGATCAAATTTTTATAGCCATTTTTGGCGCAAATTTCAGCGAAAAACTCATATCTCGCCTTTCTTGCGGTGCATTCAAAATTCGATCGGCTAAGATTCACGCTTTTAGTAAAACATTTTTTATCAAATTTAGCCGCTAAAGCCCTGGCTGACGCGACCTCGTCCTTACTTTGGGCGCGCTCGTTGTAATCTACTATCGCGATATCAAAGCCTACGCCAGCGTCGTTTAAAATATAAAAAAGCGCGGTGCTATCGACACCGTGAGAGAAAGCAAGCAGATTTTTCACGCCCTTTAGCTTTTCAAGCAGGTGCGCCTCTATCCACTCGCTCATGGCCGCTGTCCTAGGCTCGCTTTAGCACACGAGCTATCAGCTTTTCAGGTGCGATGTCCGTTATCTCGCAAAGATACCTTCCGCCCACTTCAAGCTCCTCCAGCTCGCTCTCGTTTATCAAAATTTCACCGTCTATATCTTTATCCCAGATGTCCATCTTGGCGCCAAAAAACATCTCGCCCTCGCTGCTTTGCCCCTCCAGGCTCGCTACTACGCGCTTACCAAGCTGAGCCTTAAAGCTCGCGTCTATCTCACTTTTGATTATCTTTTCGATCATACTTAGCCGCTTTGAGATCGTTTTTGTAGGCACTTGCGCCATATCAAAAGCGGCCGTATCCTCCTCGCGCGAATACGCAAACGCGCTCACGCGGTCAAATTTTATCTCGTCAAACAGTGCGCAAAGCTCGTTAAAGTCATCATCGCTCTCAAGCGGATGGCCCACTATCACGCCCGTTCTCAAAAACGAACCAGGAGCCGCTCTCATCATCTTTAAAAGCTGCATTATGCGATCTTTGCCACTTCCTCGCTTCATCAAACGAAGCATCTTTTCGCTGATGTGCTGGATAGGCATATCAAAATAGTTGTGAAACACTGGCGAGGCGATGATACGCTCGATGAGTGCGTCTGAAGCGGTGCTAGGATAGAGATAAAGTATGCGCGCGCTCTTTACGCCATCTATCTTTTCGACTACGTCTATGAGCTCTATGAGCCCGTCTTTCACGCCTTGATCGCGCATATAAGAGCTACTGTCTTGCGAGAGGAAGCTAAAGTCATAAAAACCTTTTTTGACTAAATTTTTTACCTCGTTCACGATATTTTCAAGCGAGCGAGACTTTAGCCTGCCTTTAAAATTTGGGATCGCGCAAAAGCTGCATCTTTGGTTGCAACCTTCTGAAATTTTGATATACGCGTGGTAGTTTGAGCCCGTTATCACGCGATCCTCACTGCTTTGCAGATAAGTGCCGGGGCTAAATAAATTTTGCTTTTTCAGTAAAATTTCATCGATCTTGTCATAATCCCCCACGCCAGTGAATAAATCTACCTCCGGAAGCTCGCGCATGAGCTCCTCACGGTAGCGCTGCATGAGACAGCCCGTTACTACGAGCGTCGCACCTTGTTTTTTGGCATCCGCCATCTCAAGTATCACCCGCACGCTCTCCTCTTTGGCAGAGGCGATGAAGCCACAGGTATTTACGATGATAACGTCTGCTTCGCGGGTCTCGTTTGTAAGCTCGTAGTTGCTAAGACGCCCCAGCATTATCTCGCTATCGACTAAATTTTTGTTGCACCCAAGCGATACGAGATGAAGCTTACCGCCGCTTTTTGCTGAATTTGCTGCAGACATTTTATACCCAGATGTTATCGATGAGGCGCGTCTTGCCGACGTTTGCGGCGACCAGGATTATCGTATTGCCAAGCTCGACTTTTGAAATTTGGTTAAAATCCCTATCCACTATCGCGACGTAATCGACCGTAAGCGGCTCAAGCGTCTTTAGCATGCCCGTCTTGATCTCGGAGGTGTCAAGCTCGCCGCCTTTGATCAAATTTGAAGCGTTGATGAGTGCGCGCGACAAACGAAGAGCGTTGCATTTATCCTCCTCGCTAAGATAGGCGTTCCTGCTAGAAAGCGCCAGTCCGTCGCTCTCGCGCACGATCTCACAAGGCACGACCTGCAAATTTAAAAATAGCGTTTTTACCATATTTTGTACAATGACTAGCTGCTGGGCGTCCTTTTTGCCCATATAAACTCTCTTTGCGCGAGTAAGGTTAAAAAGCTTTACCAATACGCGCAAAACTCCGTCAAAATGCCCCGGCCGGCTCTTGCCCTCCAAAATGCTCGAGTATTTTTTAGGCGCGATTATACAAGGCTCATCGTCAAAATACATCTCCTTAGCGTCCGGGATAAACATCGCGCTAACGCCGCAAAGCTCGCAAATTTTGATATCGCTCTCCTCTTTTTTAGGATATTTTTCCAGATCCTCACCCGGCAAAAACTGAGTAGGATTTACAAAGGTCGAGACGATGCTCACAGCATTTTCGCTCACGCATTTTTTGATAAGGCTCATATGCCCGTCATGTAGTGCACCCATAGTCGGCACAAAGCCGATCTCGTCGCCAGCCGAAGCTACAAATTCTTGTAGCTGTTTTACTGTTTTTAGTATCAACATTTTTACTTCTTTTAATAAAATTTAAGCGGTCATTTTAACAAAAAAGGATTGAACTAAGGATTAAATTTAAAATGTAAGCTTAATTTGGCTAGAATGCGCTAAAAATTTAATGGAGAAAATTTTGGATAACTACGAATACACCGAGCTTTTAAAGAGACTAAACACCAAGGTCGAAAACATCGGCTCGATCATCAAGCCACAAAGCATAAAAGAGCGCCTACAGGAGATAGAAAGGCTGGAGCATGAGCCTGATTTTTGGCAAGATATCGCAAAGGCGGGCGCATTGAACAAAGAAAAGACTAAAATTTCAAATATGCTCGCAAAATTTACAAACGCCAAGGCTGCCGTCGATGACGCAAAGGAGCTTTACGAGCTGGCAAATTCTGAAAGCGACGAAGAGACGTTAAATTCGCTATTTGATGACGCTACTGAGCTTGAAAATAAGATAACCGCACTTGAAATTTCGATGCTGCTTAGCGGCGAGGATGATAATAAAAATGCGATCATCTCGATCCACCCGGGAGCCGGCGGCACCGAGAGCAACGACTGGGCGAGCATGCTATATCGTATGTATCTGCGCTTTTGCGAGCGAGAGGGCTTTAAGGTCGAGACGCTGGACTTTCAAGAGGGCGACGAAGCGGGACTAAAAGACGTGAGCTTCATCGTTAAAGGCGAGAACGCATACGGCTATCTAAAGGCGGAAAACGGCATCCACCGCCTCGTACGCACGAGCCCGTTTGATAGCGCCGGACGCCGCCATACGAGCTTTTCAAGCGTTATGGTGAGCCCCGAGATAGACGATGACATCGAGATAGAGATCGAGGAGAAAGACCTAAAGATCGACACCTACCGTGCTAGCGGCGCAGGCGGCCAGCACGTAAATAAAACCGAGTCCGCCATCCGCATCACTCACATGCCAACAGGCATCGTCGTGCAGTGTCAAAACGATCGTAGCCAGCACAAAAATCGCGCCACAGCGATGAAAATGCTAAAATCGCGCCTTTACGAGCTGGAGCTCATGAAACAACAAGAGGCAAGCAACAGCGTGGAAAAAAGCGAGATCGGCTGGGGTCATCAGATCCGCTCATACGTGCTTTTCCCTTATCAGCAAATCAAAGATAACCGCAGCGGGCAGGCGTTTAGCCAGACCGATGCGATACTTGACGGCGATATAAAAAAGATGATCGAAGGCGTGCTGATCAGTCAAAAAAGCACGGATCAAAGCTAGATAACGAAATTTTGCAAGCAAAATGCTTACAATTTGGCAAATTTAAAATTTCATCGTTGCCAGCTTATCGCAGGCCTCTTTGACGCCACCGCCACAAGAGAGGTTTAAAAAATATCTCGCGTCTTTGAATTCGTTTTGCAAAAGATATAGCGAGCCAAGCTCGAAAGCAGCCTCGTTTGAGCCTAAATTTACCGCTTCATAATAATACGCCATAGCCTTTTTGACGTTTTTGTTCACGCCAAGGCCGTATTCGTAGATGTATCCTGCATTTCGCAGTGCATCTTTGTGTCCGTATCTGCCGGCAGTCTTGAACCAAAACAACGCTCGCAGCATATCTTTACTCACGCCAAGGCCGTCGCGATAGCACAAGCCCACTTGATACATCGCAAGCACGTTACCCTCTTTTGCATAGCGCTCGAAGCGACGAAACGCCTTTTTATATTCTTTTTGATTGTGAAGATATATCGCGTCCATCATCTGGACGACTTCAGGATCGTCCTTAGGCTTTGAAAGGCCTAAAATTTCATCTACTTGCTCACTCGCACACCCGACAAAAAGCAAAACCGCCAAAACGCTCAATATAAATTTTCTCACGTCGCTCCCCCAAAATTTAGCCAATTTTATCCTAAAAAATCTTATAATCCTAATAAAAATTTTACATTTTTAAAGGACGGATAAATGGATCATAACGCACTTTTAACGCAGCTGGGCTATAATGTCGATAGCGCTACGGGTGAGCAGATGCGCAGGATTTTAAACAACACCGACGGGCTCGAGCCTCAAAGCGTCGTCGTTTTAAACGATCATCTAAAGCCGCATCTTTGCTTCGTGGCGATGAGCGGCAGCGAGGATAGGCTAAAGATAAAAAATATCGCGACCATTGGCGAGATCAAGCAGCGCGTGGACGAGATCATCGACAATTGGTCCAAAAAATATAAAATGAAACTAAAAAAAATAAACGATACGACATACTACATACTAGGTAAATTTTAAGGAAAAATATGAAATACGATATCATAGTCATAGGATTTGGTAAGGCCGGCAAGACGCTAGCCGCAAAGGCCGGAGCGCTAGGGAAAAAGGTCGCCCTCATAGAAAGATCGCCGCAAATGTACGGCGGAACGTGCATCAACATAGGCTGCATACCCACAAAGCGTCTAGTCACCGCGGCAAAAGAGGCGCAATTTGTAAACAATAACGTCGAGGGTGATTATTACACGCTTTCTATCCAGACGAAAGATAAACTCATAACCGCGCTCAGAGCTAAAAATTTAGGCATGCTAAAAGATAACCCGAACATCGACGTCATCGATGGAGTGGGCTATTTCCTCGATAAAAATTCAGTCGAAATTTTGACCGCAGACGGCAGCAAATGCTTGATCGACGGTGACACCATCGTCATAAACACGGGCTCCAAAGAGGCCGACGCGCCGTTTGAGGTGAAGTCGGATATCGCCTATACAAGCTCTGAAATTTTAAATCTAAAAACCCTGCCAAAGCACCTGGTAATCGTAGGAAACGGCTTTATCGGGCTGGAGTTTGCCTCGATGTTTGCAGGCTTTGGCTCGAAGGTCACGATCGTAGGACGTGGCAAATTTATGAAAAACGAGGACGATGACGTCGCTAATAGCGTAAAAGAGGCGCTAGTCGCACAGGGCATCGAAATTTTAGAGGATTGCAACATCTCGAGCCTAATGGGCAGAGGCCTAAATTTCAGTCAAGGCGGCATGTCAAAAAGCATAATCGCCGACGCATTTTTGCTCGCTATGGGACGCAAAGCCGTGACCGAGGGGCTAAATTTAGACAAAGTCGGTGTCAAGATAGACGAAAAAGGCAATATCGTCGTAAATGAATTTCTACAAACCGATACGCCAAACATCTACGCCGTGGGCGATGTGCGAGGCGGCGAGCTCTTTACATACACGAGCCTAGATGACTTTCGCATAGTGTTTGACAAAATTTTCGGTAAAGGCGAGCGAAGCACCAAAAACCGCGCCATACACGCAAATACGCTATTTACGCAAACGCCCCTGGCTAAAGTCGGTCTTAGCCAAAAGGAGGCGACCGCACTTGGCAAAGATATCAAAATTTTAAAGCTTAGCATGAGCGCAGTCCCCGGCGCAAAGGTCGTAAATCACGATATCGGCATGCTAAAAGCGATAGTCGATAACAAAAGCGGCGAAATTTTGGGAGCGGCGTTTCACTGCATCTACGCGCACGAGATCATCAACGAGGTCGCCATAGCGATGAATTTTAAGGCGAACGCAGGCTTTTTTAAAAATCAAATCTTCACACACCCAAGCATCAGCGAAGCTCTGAACGACTTGTTTGGGCAGTTTTAAAGGACGATCATGAGAGCAATTTTAGTGTTTTTGATAGCACTTTTTTTCACGGGATGTTTGCAAACGGCCAAAGTCGGTCAGCCTAGCACCGACGAATGGCAAAAAAACGACAATCAAACGACGCTGCAAAACAAACAGCAAATTTCACAAAACGCTATCGTCGTTTTGACGCCACAATGTGCTAACGGCGATGCTGGCGCATGCAACGATCTGGGCGCAAACTACGAGTTTTTAAAAGAGTACGACAAGGCTTTTGAAAACTATAAAAAATCTTGCGATAAGGGCGTAGAGCTTGGCTGCTCGAACCTGGGGCTTCTTTACGAGCAAGGTCTGGGAACGAAAAAAGATCCTAAACGTGCGATCGAAATTTACAAAACCAGCTGCAACAACGGCGGCATGCAGTCTTGCTACCACCTAGGCAACGCATATCGTAAGGGCGAGATCGTCGCGCAGGATTATTACCTGGCTATGCGCGCTTATACCAACGCTTGCGAGTCCGGCGACATCCCTTCGTGCGCAAACATAGGCGCGATGTATGAGCTCGGACTTGGCGTGAACAAAGACGAGATGCGCGCATATAAAATTTACAAAGTCGCGTGCTTTCGCGGCCTAAATAAGGCTTGCCCGCAGATGAAACGGCTCGGGGTCAAGCTAGGTCAGATCAGTGAAAACTAAAATTTTAAATTTCGCCATCGTACTGGCGGTCGCGTTTGGCTTTAGCGGCTGCTGGTCATGGCAAAAGATCGTGAGCTTTGGCTTTTGGCAAAGCGACGAGGAGGTCGCCCGGCAAAAAGCCGCCTCCGAGCAAGAGGCCTTGAGCGCAAAATGCGAAAGCGGCGACGGGATATCTTGCAACAACCTGGCTGTAAATTTCAGCACGCTTAAAAATTTTAGCGAGGCTAAGAAATTTTACGAAAAGGCCTGCGACAACGGATTAGCGACTGCATGCTCAAATCTCGGTCAAATTTACGAGCAAGGGCTAGTCGATGAGAAGATCGATCTTAAAAAGGCGCTTGAATTATATAAATTAGCCTGCCAAAATGGCGACGGCGTAGGCTGCTATAACGAGGCTTTGGCAGTATATGGCTCAAGCGCGAACAAAACCGACAAGGATAAAAGCGCGGCAAAAAGCCTCTCTCTACTCGCTAAAAGCTGCGAACTCGAATACGCACAGGCTTGCTACCTGCTAGCAAAGCTAAGCAATGACGAAGCCAAGGCAAAAGCGCTTTTCAAGCGAGCTTGTAAATTTGGAAAGTGTGCGGAGTAAAACCAACCGCGCGCTGCATCAATACGCCATATCTACGGCTTGGCAGATCGTATGCACGAAAAAGATATGCATCTCTTGAATTCGCGCGGTATCGCTGGCTGGGACGACCAAATTTAGATCGCATTTTTCGTTCATAGCTCCGCCGCCTTTGCCGCTAAAGCCAAGCGTAGCCACGCCAAGGCGTTTAGCGACCTCAAGCGCGTTTAGCACGTTTTTGCTATTTCCACTAGTCGAGATCGCCACGAGCAAGTCGCCCTCACGCGCAAGCGCTTCAAGCTGTCTAGAAAACACCGTGTCGTATCCGTAGTCGTTCCCGATAGCCGTAAGCGCCGAAGTATCCGTAGTGAGGGCGATGCCGGCAAGTGGCTTGCGCTCGGTTTTGTATCTACCCGTAAGCTCGGCGGCAAAATGCTGCGCGTCAGCCGCGCTCCCGCCGTTTCCGCATATCAAAATTTTACCGCCGTTCTTTAGGGCGCGAACGACCATTTCGCAAGCTTTTTGTAGCTGCTCGCTCATCTTTACAGTCTCGTTTAAAGTCTGCAAATGCGCATTAAATTCATTTTTTATCATCTCATTTATCAGCATCTTTTATCCTTTTTACTATCGCGCTAGTACTCTTGCCATCTACGAATTCAACGAGCCTAACGTCTTTTACGATATCGCTTCCAACGATCTCTTTGCCCTCGTAGTCCGCACCCTTTACGAGGATGTCCGGCCTTAGCTTTTTGATGAGCTCTAGGGGCGTATCCTCGTCAAATATCACGACATAATCGACAAATCCAAGCCCGCTAAGCACGCAAGCTCTATCAAGCTGCGAATTTATCGGGCGGCTTTCGCCTTTTAGCCTGCGCACCGATGCGTCGGAATTTAGCCCTACGATCAAAATATCACCAAAATCGCGCGCTTTAGCAAGATACCTCGTATGCCCTGCGTGCAAGATATCAAAGCAGCCGTTCGTGAAAACGGCCTTTTTCTCGCCTCTTTGAGATAAAATTTCAGCCACCTGCTCAGCGCTTTTTATCTTATGCTCGAATTCCGCGTTCGCCCTACTTCGTAAAAGCTCCTCTATCTCGCCAAAATTTGCCGTCGCGCTTCCTATCTTTGCGACTACCACGGCGGCGGCTAAATTTGCCATTTTGATAGCTTCTTTGATATCTTTTTTACTAGCCAGCATAAACCCAAGCGTCGCGAGCACCGTATCTCCGGCACCAGTGACGTCAAAGACCTCTTTAGCCTCGGCAGGGAAGATCTCAAGCTCCTTATCAAAAAGCGCGATGCCCTCCTCCGAGAGCGTGACGATGGAGTATTTTAGGTTAAGCTCGTTTTTGAGCTTCATTATGGCGGCTCTTAGATCGCTGGTATTTTTTATAGCGATGCCGGTCGCCTCGCTCGCCTCTTTGCGATTTGGAGTAAGTAGCGTTGCGTTTTTGTATTTTGAATAGTCGTTGCCTTTAGGGTCTATCAGCACCGGGATACCAAGCCGCACGCACTCGTTTATGATGTCTTGACAGACCTTGTCGCTAAGGACGCCTTTGCCGTAGTCACTAAGCAAAACGACGCTGAAATTCTTTAAATTTTCAGTCACTTTTTGCACGAGCTCGGACTCTAAATTTATTTTGACGGCACTTTCTTTATCTATCCTCACGACTTGCTGATGAGAAGCCATCACGCGGCTTTTTATTGAGCTTTCGCGACCCTTCTCGCTAAGTATCAGCCCACCACCAGCACCAAGCTCGCTAAGCATATTTTTTATGCGAAGCCCCACTTCATCGTCTCCGACGACACTTGCGACACTGACCTTCGCTCCAAGAGCGAGCAAATTTTGCACGACATTGCCCGCTCCGCCTAGGCGATGCGTCTCCTTTGCTATCTTGACGACCTGCACGGGAGCTTCTGGCGAGATACGATCGCAGCTACCCCAGATATAATGATCGAGCATAAGATCGCCGACGACTAAAATTTCAACCTTCTTAGTCATTTATCTCTTCCTTAAAGATCCTCTTTATCTCCGGCAAATAGTCTTTTATGCCCTCTTCGAGACTCCACTGGCTTTCGTATCCCAGGGCTTTTTTGGTCGGCTCGATGTCAGCTTGGGTGTGAAACTGATAAGAGCCTAGGTATGGGTTTTTGATGTATTCGTTCCCCAAATTTACGCCGATCTCACGCTGCAATATATCGGCGATATCCTGAAAGCTTCTGGCCCTTCCCGTCGCTGCGTTATAAACGCCGCTTGGCGCGTCAAGGGCCTTTAAATTCGCATTTATGATATCTTTTATATATACAAAATCTCTTTTTATCTTGTCGCTTCCCTCAAATAATCGCGGCGCTTTGCCAGCTAAAATTTGAAGCCCAAACTGCAAGATCATCGATGCGGTCTTGTTTTTGAAAAACTCGCCCTTGCCGTAAACATTGAAATATCGCAGTCCGACTACACTTACACCGCGCTTGGCGTAGATTTTGCCGATATTATCCATCGCGAGCTTGCTAAAGCCGTATACGTTGTTTGGGGCTTCGCATTCGCCGACTTTTTGCGGGCTTTTTGCGTTGCCGTATGTAGCGCCGGAGCTCGCATAAACCATTTTTGTACCACCGCTTTCGCAGATGTCTAGCAAATTTACAAAGGCGTTTACGTTAGTTTTTACAAGCTCGTCTTGTTCGCGAACCGTAGTATCCGAGATCGCCGCCTCGTGAAAGATCACGTCCGGCCTAAAATCCGCTATCTTTTGCAAGGTGTCTTTGCAGTTTATATCGCCTGCAAAAATTTCGCCTTTAAAGCCCAGTAAATTTTTAAAATGCCCGAAGCTCTTTAAATTCCCGTTACTAAAGGTCTCATTGCTTCTAAATTTATCCACGACCAAAACGCGCGCGTCTTTGAAATTTTCGTCGAGATAATGCGCCAAGGCCGAGCCGATGAAGCCTGCGCCTCCAGTTACGACTATGTTTTTACCGTCTAAATTCATAATAATTTTTCCTTTTTCATATATTCATAAACATCGTTCACACTCTTGAAATTTTGCCCGTCAAGTAAGAAATTTTGCCCTACGCCGGCATTTTGACCGGCCAATACATCGCTTGGCTTATCGCCTATCATGACGGATCCCTCAAGGTCTATGCCAAATTCCAAAGCGGCGTCCAGGATCATTTTTGGTTTTGGCTTGCGACATTCGCACGAAGCCTCGGGAGCATGCGGGCAAAAATATACCTTTGTGATATTTACACCGCGCTTTTTAAACTCGCCCAGCATATGATCGTTTAAAATTTCAAATTGCTTTTGCGTGTAGTAGCCTCGTCCTATGCCTGATTGGTTCGTCACGACGATGAGCTTGTAACCAAGCTCGCAAAATTTACGCAAAACATCGAAAATTCCCTCGCGAAATTTAAAATCTGCGATATCGCAAACATACCCGGTATCTTCATTTATGACGCCGTCTCGATCTAGAAATAGCGCTTTATTGCCTAAAATTTTACTCATCTCGTGATTATAGCTAAAATTATTTAAACTATTACCGATATAAACTTCGCAATCAAGTTTAAATTTATGTTTTTATAATATAATTTGAACTATTTTTTTAAAAAGGATGAAAAATGAAAAAAATTCTGATCGTTTCTGGTATTGCAGCTATGCTCGCAAGCTCGATGTTCGCGGCTGATGGCGCGACTATATACAAAAAATGTATCGCCTGTCACGGGCAAAAAGCCGAGAAAATGTTCAACAACAAAGTCCCTGCGCTCTCATCTCTTGATACAGCCACTATCGTTGCCGCTCTAAAAGAGTATAAAACAGGCAAAAACTCCTACGGCATGGGAGCTATGATGAAGCCTATCGCGACTCCACTAAACGATGCGGACGCTCAGGCAGTAGCCGAGTATATCCAAACTCTAAAATAATCATCGAGGGCGACTTTGCCCTCTATCTACTTTCATTGATCACTATATTATTAAATGGCTTTGCTACAATATTTCATTGATTTTTAGCTTTCAAAGCAGGAGAATGCGAACAGCATTCGAGTAAAAACCTTGTGAAGCGACGCTATCACCGCCGATTTCCAGAGAAGCCACAGGCTAAACGCGGTCTGCTCGCAGTTGCGAGTGCAACGAAGCAGAAAAAATCGTGCTATATGTTCGGCTACTCGCTCCCGCACAAACGCTGTTCGCGTCCGTGCTAGGTCGCTCCTGGAGCGAGCAAGGTTTGCGAAGCGAGTGTCAATGATTTATTAAAACAGAGCCTATTAAATATAAAATTTGACTCTATCTTAAACACCTAAAAAGGCCCTTCGCGAATTTTACTCACTCTAGGATCGCCTGACATAGATACGAACATCAAAACGACGACGATAGTATCGCTTCATAAGATTTGATTGCTCTGGAGTATATAAAATTTCGAACGATTTTTTGCTGATATAGATTATTGAGATTGATATTTTATAAATTAAAATGGTGACCCATACGAGACTCGAACTCGTGTTACCAACGTGAGAGGCTGGTGTCCTAACCACTAGACGAATGGGCCGAAAATGGTGCCCCGTGTAGAGACCGCAAAACTGCATAAAAACGCCGAAAGTTTAGCACTTAACACTTTAAGCTTTGCTTAACTCCGTAACTGCTCCGTAAAGCAATTTTATTTTTTCGGTTCGTTTCCTATCGTAACATTTTGCTTAAAAAAATTCGATTGTGCTAAGCCAGTTATTGCTTATTTTATGCGATATTTTTGAGATTATTGCTCTTAGTGTCTTTGGCTCGTCGTTTAGCTTGATATTGATATAACCGCCTGCAAAAAATGGGCGGCCATGTATTGAGACTGTGCCAGCTAATACACTATTTTGCTGCCTTTTAAGCTTTGCTTGAGCTTTTGATAGTGCCTCCGCTTCATCACGTGCAAAGTCGCTAAATTTTAAAACTGGCGTGCCTACTCCAACCTTGCTAACTCTTGATTTGTTTTGCTCGCTATCAAACCATTTTATCTCGCAAGCGTTATATTTTTTCGTATGATTGATTTGGTAGTTTAAGTCGATGATCTCGTCCTCTATGATCGTGTATTCTACTCGGTCGTGGTCGTGGTCTTTATCTATGAAAATGAGTGTTTTATTTTTCACGCAAAAGGTTATTTCAAGATCATCGGCGATCTTTTTACAAAATGCGCAGTCGCTTAGATCATATTGCTCGATGTCGCCTACTTCGTCCATTCTCGCAAAGTCGATCTTGATATTATAGCCATTTTCTTTTGCGATCGATCTTAAAATTTGCTCGTAGCTTTGTTGCTTAAAAGTTCGGTTCTTTTTCTCCCTAAAGGCTTTAAAAAAATTCGCCGATATTGCCTCAATCTCGTAGCTTTGTTTATAATTATATTTGATCGTGGCGATCGTAAAATCGCCCAAAAAAGCGCCGTCTATGTAAATTTTAATCTCGTCTTCTTCGCGTGGCAGTGGTGCGCTCCAGTGCATAAGCACATTTAAAACGTCGCTTTCGTCGCTTTCGTAGTCGTCTATGCTTATATCGATCCAAGGTATCAAATCCGTTTTATCAACGCCGTTATATAAAATTTTGATTTGTGGCGCTCTAAATCCTGCTACTCCCATAGATATTTTGCCTTTGTCTTTGTTTTTATCTCGATTTGAGGCAAATTAACCTCATCGCCATTTTTTAGCTTTGTTTTGCTCAGTAAATGCTCGTTTTCCCTTAAAAACTCGCTATATACGCTTTGATCCAAAGAGCCGTAAAATTTAAAACATATCATATCCAAACTCTCATCATCTTTTGCAATATAAATTTTCATTTTTTTAACTCCTGAGAAAAGATATACTCCGCCTTTGTTAGTATGGCATCGCTTATTTTTAGCGCCTCTGTGTCAAGATCGGATAGCTTACGCAGATAAAAAAACCGGCGGCCATCTTTTGCTACTGCTTGCCCAGTTAAAAAGCCGCTTGTATTGCCTTTGTTCTGTCTTGTGCTGGTAAGCCCTCTAACATAAAAATGCTTGCCTTTTGGTATGCCATAGTCTCCTGCCTTTGGTCTTGCGTGAGTCTCGAGCATAAAAGGGGTTATCGCCTTTGGCATCGCAAAGATTTTTATACTTAGATCATCCGCCCTCGCTCCACGTCTTACAAGTCGCTTTTTATCAAGGTATCGCTTTTTTATCGACACTCTTTTTGCGATTAGATCTCTTTGCTCTTTTGATACTTTCGTAAGTGTCCTATTCATAGCATTTCTTAACACTCTCGTGACTTCTTTGCTAAATTGATTAAAATCGCTCATATTAGATAGCCTGAAATTCTGATCTTTTTTGTGTAGTACCAAATGCCATTAAAAAAGAGCTTGACAAAGTTATCGGTGCTTTGTGTCATCGAGTAGATGAGTATATAGTTATCTCGCACGAGATCAAAGGCAGATATTTTTAGTGGGCGTGCCTGCTTTACCAGATCCTCAAAGCCCCTAAATTTAAAAACATCATCGAGCAAGATAGTCGCCTCAAAGCTAAATTCCTCATCAAAGCCGCCTAAATGTGTATAAATCGGTCTTGTGATCGTATTTTGCTTGTCATAGCTCACGCTTAAGTTTTTTTCGATGCCTGCGACATTGTCATCTACACTAAAGATATACTTGTCGATCGTGATTATCCTCATTTATCAATCTCCATAACTATAACTTGAATTTTGCACCGCTTTAGCCACTGCTTGCGGCGTGGCACTTGATCCTTGCATTGTGATATTTACGACTTTATTGTCGTTGATCGTGTTATTTTTGCTATTTGCTACGCTTAAATTCTTGGCTTCGATGGCTTGACCGATCGCTCCATTTGTGTTTTGCGCTTTTGGCTTGCTGTCATAGAATAAATTTAAAGGATTGTACCAACTCCGATCTGCGCCGTCGCCAACTCCTAGCATATCTTTTAATCCACCGCTTATATCGAGCTTTTTAAAGCTATCTATTAGTGTATTTACGCCGCTTATTGCCGATGTGATAAGCTCGATCATAAATTTTAAAGGGGATAGTACAAAGTTGATCGCCGCTGCGACTATCTCGCCAAATTTAGCCCCTGCGTTTGTTAGCCCCTCGATCTCCTCTTTTGTGGCGATACTCTGCCCAAAGAGCGAACTAAAAAAGCTTGATATTTTAGAAAATATAGGCATCAAAGGCGAAAAAGCCGATTTTATAGCGCCAAAAAAACCATTAAACACGTCCGTAACTGGTGCTATATTTTTTCTTAGTCCATCAAAAAAGCCAGTAAAAAAGGCTTTTACATGATCCCAGTACTTATAAACTAGTGCGCCAGCTACTGCGATCGCTGCCAAAATAGCACCGATTGGATTGCTTAAAAATGCAAGGCTTAACGCCCTAAAGCTCAAAACTATCTTTTTAAGTCCGCCGACAAATCCCAAGGATGCAAAATTACACTGTGCTAATGATGCACTTAGCTTTAGGCAGTCAAAAGGCAACATTGTTAAAATTTGGCGGTATCCGCCAAGCGATAGAGTTAAGAGTGCCGATGATGCCTTTAGTGTTGTCATTGCCACGTTAAAGCTAAAAAAAGCTGCTACGCTAAAGCCTATCTTTTTAACAAGCTCCTCGTTGTTTTGTGCAAATTCGGTTATTTTTTTTATAAAGCCAGTGATCTTTTCTATCGCCGTGCTAATATATGGCAAAAAGACATTGCCGATACTTATACTAAGTGAATTTAATGTATTTTTCATTAGCTGGATTTTATTTGCGACAGTGTTGCTTCTAGCTTGAAATTCTTTTTCATTTGATCCTAAAAATTTTTCTTTGCTACTAACCTCATCAAGTGATTTTTTATATACATCCATACCGCTTATAAGTGTGGCTACATCACTATCATAGTTTGTTCCCATAATGGCACTAAGCAAAGCGCCTCTTTTTTGTGGCTCGATATTATTCATAGTTTCAAGAAATTTTAAAACCGCTCCTTGTGCATCTTTTCTCATCATCGCTGAGAAATTTTTTATACTTAGCCCAGTTTTTTTAAAAGCGGCTTTTTGTTTGGCTCCGAGTGACTCTATATTGTTTAATTTTTTTAACAAAGCTTCGGATGCAGTCGCTGCGGTCTCTGGTGCTTTACCAAGTGATATAAATGTGGATGCAAGCGCGGCTGTTTGCTCTTTTGCTAGGCCTACTTGTTTGCCGATGCCTGCGATCCTTTTCATAACCTCGACTATTTCGCCAGCTTTGGCGGCATTGTTGTTTGATAAGTGGTTTATAACGTCCATCATCTCACCAGTCTCATCAAGGCTTAGTGATAAGATGTTTTTTATCTTTCCTATCGTATCGCCTGCGCTTTCTGCTGTGATGTCAAATGCTACTGCGGTTTTGGCTGCCATCTCGGTAAATTTTAAAAGCTCGTCTTTTGCTAGTCCCATTTGTCCGCCAGCTGCTGCAACTTGCGTCAAGCCCTCTGCGGTCATTGGTATTACTTGACTCATTTTTAAAATTTCGTTTGAAAAGCCTTTTATTTCCTTATCGTCCTTAAAATCCACTACTTTTTTAACGTCTGCCATTGCACTTTCAAAATCAATGGCACTTTTTATTGGCGCAGCTATTGCTGCTATTGATGCTACACTTGCAACAATCTCCGTCTTTAAATTTGCTAGTTTTTGTTTCGCCTCATCCATATCAAGGCGGATTTTAGCTCGTGTGGCCTTTTGCAAGTCGGCTTTTAGTTTTGCCATTTGTGTGTGAAAACCTGCTTTTTGAAAAGGGTTCGCTTTTAGCTCTTTTAGAGCTTCATTATATTTTTCAACGCCTGCTTTGATGTTTTGGTTTAGCTTATCTGCTAGCGAGATCGTGCTTTTATCTACGGCTTTTAAGATATTATTTAACCCTTTAAGCTCCATATTAAAGGTTAATGTTGCTTCTTGTGCCATATATTGCCTTTTTATTTTGATATTAGTAAAATATTAGTGATTTTTATACAAGGTGGTTAAAGTGTTTGATTGTCTAGGTGCTCTTTTTGCTGGCTTGATACTTCCGATTATTTTTATAGTTGGTGGATTAATAGCTTGCATGTTTTGGTATATAAGCGTGCCTTTGCTTGTTCTTTTTGCCATCGCTAAAATTTATAAAAGCAAGAGCAGCAACGCCGCCCTTTAATTTGAATTTATACGTTTTGCGATCTCAAAATAATCTACAAATTCATTAAACTCTAAGCCCATAACGTCGGCTAATGTAAAATTTAGGGAGTGCGTGATTAGCGCAATCCCCTCGATTAGTTTTTTACATCAACGCCCATAAATGCGCTTATCATCTTGCTTAGTTCCATCCACTCGCCGATTGGTAGAGCGTTTAAAAATTCTTTGCTTAATTCGCCCTCGCTCATATCTACAAGTAAATTTTTAGCCTGCTCGATCTCATCGCCCTTTGCGTTCTTTGTTGCTGACTGGATTTGTAGCAATGTAGGCGGTTTTAAATAAACTTCTTGGCCGTCTGAAAATGTAAATTTTTCTTTTGGTAATTCGATTTTTTGTAATGGCATTTTTTATCCTTAGAGTATATTTTTGCGTATTTTTGAAAACATATCGATGCCGTCATTTTCAAATATATGATTTAGTGCATCATATAAAATTACTCTTGATCCCGCTACTTCGAGCTTATAAAATGTAAGGCTTACTTCAAAACTTAAATTTGCCTCTTTGTTAAACTCAAATTTCGCACCGTCGAGGCTTTTAATCTTGCCCTCAAAAGTGGCGATCACTTGCTCATCGTCGCCGTTAGAGTTTGTAGCATTTGCTTTTAAGTATAGCTTTTGCGTCTTTGAGCTATCGAGCATTTTAAAATATAGCTCGTTTAGGTTATTTACGGTTATTTTTGTGCTTAATGGCTTAACAACTGGTAAAACTGCTTCAAATTTACCTATGCCACTGCTTGTTTCGATCGTCTCTTTTTCTATCTTTGGCAACTCCACCTCAACGACTTCCCCCATTAAGCCGATGCCATCAATAAATAAATTTCCGCCTGTAAATGCTTGCGCTTTTAACATTTTTTACCCCTTATAATTCCTCTATTAGTTTTTGTGAGTAGTCTGTTACTCGGTAAATTCTATTGACTATGCGTTTTATTAGCGGCATTTCTTGTACGTTATGTTTAATATAGACTATGCCCTCGCTTATAGTCTCGTTTGAGTTTAGCTCTTTTGGCACTGTTATCTCAAAGCCTACTACTACATTATTGGCCGTAAGCCTTAGATAAAATGCTTCTAAACTATCAACTACATTTTTGAGTACGTCGCGCATTCTCTTATCGATAGCCGTTTTTTGAGCTTTGAAAATAGTATCTATGGCGGTATAAAAAATAACATAAGTATGTATCGAGCTAAATAAGTCATCATTACAAGTTTCGCCTCCCCACGCTCTTATTCCATCATCGGCGATTATAAGGCTTATGCCTTTGCCTCTTAGTCTGTCCGCTTCGCAATCCTCACCTTGTATTAGCTCTACTTTATCCTGAATGCCGATAACGCCGTCAATAACCCTATTTGAGTAAGTTTGCGAAAAGCCATACTCGGTTTCTGCCATAGTTTTTGCATAAAGTGCTATCAAAAACGCACTAGCAGGGCGGACAACCTTATCAACTCTTATCACTTTTTGATATGTGATGATCGCTGTTTTGGTGCTGTATTCTTGCAATGTCGTATTTATCTCACTCTCTTTTGTCTTGTTTAGCTCAATCGCATAAACTCCACGCAGATATGCTGCGACTTGTTTTAGCTTCTCGTGCGTGCCTTTATCGTTGTAACCGACGGCTAAAAAGAATTTTGGCTTTGTTCCGATCGTGGCCTCGCATTTTTTTAGCTCATCGATGGCGTTTTGGCATGCAGTTTCGTTAGTATTTTGATCGCCAACTTTTTTAAAAACACTAAGTACGATTTGATTGTGCAGTCCAGTAGCTTTTAGATCGGTTAGCGTGTCTTTTATCGTTCCATCGCCTACCTCTTTAAGCGCCTCTAATATATCACTATATAGATATAGTCCAGCAGTTAGCTTTGTATCATCGCCGATGATGGCGATAGGTCGCTCATTGTTTATCTTGTATGGTGCTAGCGAGTCGTTATATAACTCAACATTTACGCCAAATTTTGCACTCATTTTTGCTCCTTTTCTTTTTGGCTATTAAATTTAAGTGATTTTATTTAAAAGGTGTTCTTTTTGTTTACAAGGGCTTTTTAAAAATTTAAATCTCTTGGCGGTTTTGTAGAAAAATCATCATAACCGCCACCGCTAAAGCTCTCTATTTTTTTATCAATCGCTTTATCAACTATGGCACATATCCAAGCTGTGCCACGCCAAGCAAAAAAGCCACCGACTGCAAGACTAAAGCGATCATTATTATTTGTAAAAAATGATGTTATTTCAAAGAATATCCAGCAAATAAAGCCTGAGCTAATAGTGCCAACTATAAAATTTAATATTTTACGCCCTCTGTTTATGGTTTGTTCTTTGTTGTTTATAGACCCTAGCGCTCCACCTAGAAAGCCTACAACTACAACCCAAAAATAAATGCCTACTTTATTTATAAGATCGTCCATTATCCGCCTCTTTTTTTAAAATTTATAAGTAAAAATGTACATTATTATGACGGATAGGATTATTTCAATTACAACCATTTTATTTAGCCAAAATTTCTTAGTTCTTTTTATGATCGCTTCCATTTACGCATCCCTCGAGTAGCTTTTCACACGTCAAAAAATAGCCCATAAGCTCTTTTGCACTTTCTAAATTTTCAGGGCTAAATTTTGGCTTTGTTGGCATTTTTTCAATGCACGCCACTGGCACATATACATCTTGATATTGTGTTTTTACGATCACTTCAGGCTTTGCACCACAACCGATTAAAACAAACGCCAAGATTAGACTACTTACTATTAGCTTCATTGAGTAGCCTTTCATAAAAGGTTAATTTCTCCTCGCATGCGGCGTCCTTGATAGGCACTGCCACACGCTCAACTCTAGTTACAATACGCTCTTTTATTTTGTTTTCGTCCTGCCTTTGCACACTTAGGGCTTTTATTGTCGCATTTGTTAGCCCTATCTTTGCGTTACATGTTTCCAAATTGGAAACAACTACTGCATTGCTTGCCTCTTTTAGCGCTATCTTGGTTGTTAGCTCGTCGATTTTGTCGGCTGCCCTGCTATTTAGCCAAAAGAGCACGCCGCACGCAAAGCTAAGCCCAAAAATAATAAAAACGTAAATTTTATCGTTCATCTTTTTACCCTTTTAAATGGGTTGATCGCCCACACGCTCTTAAGATACTCTTTATCGTCTGGCTGAATAAATGTATCTTTGTTGTATTCGTTCATCTCTGCTACGTCGAGCAATTTCCAACCTACATAGATACGGCAATAAAAGCCACTTAAAAAGCCTTTGTAGCGGATAGTTTTATAAAGCCCAAAACGTGAGCGTCCGTTTTTTAGTTTTAGCGTCACTTTGCAAAAGTCGCTTATCACTCCGCCGTTGCTTGTGGCTTTTGGATTGCCTTGCACTCTTACGCTTGACGGATCTATTTCGCTTACTTTTACTCCGTTTATCCTGCTTGAAAAGTAGCCTATGCGGTTACGATATAGCCACCTAAGACGTGCAAAATATGTCTTATTTTTGCCATTTGGGTAGTGTTCTTTGCGCCAGCCACTATCGCCGTTTATCGCCGAGTTTTCGCCGTCATAGTTGTCGTTTGCGTCCTCGAAGTACCTAGCCCACTTTGGCAAATGCTCGCTTTGTTTGTTGCAAAATAGCAGAGCTATCGGCACAACGATATAGCCAACTATTTCAAGTGGCAACTCAACAATGATAATGGCTAAAAGTTGTAAAATCTCTCTAAATTTAAACATTACTCACCCTTTTTATCTTTTGGCTTTTCTTGCTCTTTTGCTTTGTATGCTGGACACTTAGGACACTCGCTCCAAGTGCACTCGCCGTTTTTGTCTAGCTTGCTACTACAAATATTGCAACGTTTAATTTTATTTTTCATCGCTCTCTCCTTTTTCTAAATTTTCCTTTTGCGCTAGAAGCTCTTTGTATTCAGCCCTTAGCTCGTCAAGCACATTATCATTACCTATCAAAAGTGCGTGCCTGATGTAGCCCTCGGTCTCTTTGATCTGTTCATCAAGCTCGGCTAGCTCTTTTTGCTTGATCTGCTCCTCATTTGGTGCGGGATTGAGTATCTCATCCACTTCTTTTTTTGAAATTTCGATCCATTCTGATTTTTTAAATTCTGCTACGTCTTTCTCATCCAGTGCGTAGATTTGATTGTTTTTATCTTTGAAATATTTCATTTGTTTGTCCTTTCTATCGAAGCTCGGCCCAGTGATATAGTGTGGTCGAGCCTTTGAGAACATATGTGGCTTTGTTCGGGATGATGGCACAAAGGCTAGTGAGAGCATTTGAGCCATCGTTTCCTACCGCGGCTTTTATGCCATTTACGAGTAGCTCCGCTAGGTTGTCGTTTGTTGTTATTGATACCATGATAGGTCTGTCCGTAGTATTTGTATACGTGATACCAATTTGCCTCTCTTGCGTCACATCCTGCCATGTTTGATTGATGCCGATACTTGCTATGCCTGCGACCGCTTTCTCGCTCACGGCTACGTCTTCTTGCTGCCCGGTGATCGAATTCTTGATTTTGACGGTGCCTGCTTTTGTTTCGGTGGCAAGTTCTGGCAGGCTAGTTATTAAAGCAAATTTATTGTCGCTCTCTTTTTTTGTGTATGCGTCTATCTTGTCGGTCTTTTTTAGAAAAGTGGCGTCACTCCATTTTCTTGTAGCAAGTACGACGTTGTTATCGACTTTTAAAATGATGCTCTCGTTTGCGTTTGAAATTTGAAGTTTAAAATTTAATGTGATGTCTTTGCTTGACCCCTCATTTAAAAGCGGTTTATAGGTATCTGCAAGGCGTGCAACTGCAAATAGCGAGCCATCATCACAGTATATTCCAGCCGTTTTTATATAAAATCCGCCAACTTCAGGCGGTATGATGGCATCGACGTCGAGGATGTTATTATCGTTTTCGTCTATAGTTATGGCGTTTATTGCACCCCTATACTTTTCATTTGGTATTGACGTCGTCTGTTCGCTTAATTCTCCTTCAAAGTCGCTTACTACAACTTCTTTTAATGCGATCCTTGATCCATCGCTAGCGGTTTTTAGTAGCTTATTTATGCCACTTGCTGTTAAAAGTGTGTATTGCTTCATTTATCCATCCTTTATCTTGTTAAAACTCTTGTTGCATTGATTGGTATGCTTATGATCTCGTTTATCTGCGTAGTAGCACCAGCTTTAAAGCTTGCTCTTTGGTTTATATTTGATATTACATAAGGATCTACACTTATGCTCTCTCCGCTAAATGTGTAAGAGTAGGCTTTTAAATTTATGCTAGCAGTCGCTTTTATGCTTGCTCCATCATATACGCTACGCACGTTTTTATATGTTTTGATTAATTTATCGGTCTTTGCTACTTGTTCCTTGCTTAGTCCTTTGCTTGCGTCCAAAATAAGCTTAAAATGATAAGGCTCGCCGCCGTATTCGCTCCACTGCTTCGTACTTGCACCGCTATAATATGCCTTTAGTCCAGTTTCTAAGCTCTCGCTCGTCCCCTCAAAAAAATAGGTTTTTAGCGGTGCTTTTAGTAGCTCTTTTGTTTCCTCGATACTTAGGCTTTTTGGCTCGGTATCAAATTGATGGGCTAAATACGCTCTATTTACGTCGGTTTGGTTATAAAAAAATCGCTCATCAAAGGCTAAGTATTCATCCATCTTTGAGCCAAAGACCTCATCGACCCTAAAAAGCACATCATTATAGGCTCTTAAATCAAGCATTGTTAGCCTTATTGATTTGAAGTGAATTTAACACAATAATGCTATCTCGATCGGCTCTTGGCATAGGCGTTTTAACCTCAACGGATGCCGTATTCTCATCAAAAGCTACTTCTATGATCTGCGAAATATGCGGCGTTTGCTCGATCTTTAGCGTGCTAAAAAACTCTTTTAGCCTTGTGTCTGCGTTCGCCAAAATTTCATTAAATATAAAATTCTCTCTTGGTGCTATCTCGATGACGAGATCAAGATTGATTTTATTCGCCTCTTTTATGCGAACATCATCAGTTAGTGGGATTTTGTCTTTTAGTGCCTCTTTTATCTTTTCTTTGGCGATTTGAGGTTCAAATTTAGATAGATATACTACTTGCACCACGCCAGCGCTTACTTGATATACATTAGCTTTGTTTATCCCCTCGACGCTTAAAACGTGAAAAAGATATGCTTTTTCGCTGCCAGCCGTGCTAAAGCGATGAAGTGCAAGTAAAAATCGCTCTCTTAACTCATCATCGCTTTCGCGTGCTTTAAAGCCACTAAATGGCTCTTTTATATTTATTTCGCTTATGTAGATGTTTGGTATTTCGAGTGTCGTGGTCTCGTATGGCTCTTTAAAATAGTCTGCCGCTTCGATCTGCACTACCGATGTATCGTTTATAAAAGTATCTTTTAGCAGATATGCAAAATGTCCTTTTGTGTCTGTAAATTTAGTGTCTTTGCTTAGAAATGTTGAGCTATTTACTTTTATTTCAACCTTTGCGATCGGCTTTATTTCTTCATTTCGCTTTATGCCGATTAGTTTCACAAGTTCATCGAGATACTCGCCTTTGCTGAAAAGTAGGTAATTTTGAGAAATTTTAACATTTGTAAGTTCTATAAAGTTGTTAAGTTTAAATAAAAATATATCAATAAGCGTCATATAATCATCCCCTATTAGTGGGATATAGTCTAGCTTTCCGCTCTTTGTTTTAAACTCGCTTATGATAGCTTTTCGCTCTTTGTCTATATCGAGTGGTTTTATAAAATTTGGCACTTTCATATATTCAGCTTTAAAAATTTAGTTTCTTTGTCTTGTGTGTATGATATTTCGCAGATGATCGAGCCGTTATCGTCCTCAAAGCTTATGCTGTCAGTCTGTATGCGTGGCTCGTGCTTTTTGATCTGCTCAGTTATATCCTCTTTTAGCGCCAGTAGGTTATAGAGATCGGCGCTTTTGTCTATATGCCTATCAAGTCCAAAAAGAGGGCGTAAGGTCTTTGTATATTTATTCGTGATAAAAATACGCCTTAAATTTTCCTCTACTTCGATTTGGTGCATTTTTGCCCTTTTTTTGCTTTTATTGTATAAAATGGCATAAATAAAAATTTACAAGGGGACTAAATGAGAATTTTTTATATATTTTTGCTTTTTATATCTATTTCATTCGCCGATCCAGTTAAAATTATTAAAATTTATGATGGCGATACTATCACCGCATTAACGAGCAAAAAAGAAAAGATTAAAATTCGTCTTTATGGCATTGATGCACCAGAGCTAAAGCAACCATTTGGCAAGGCATCTAAACGCCACCTAATCGATCTAATTTCAAACAAATCATTAAATATCAATGCAAGAGGCAAAGACAAATATGGGCGCACTTTAGCTGTTTTGTATAATGGTGATCAAGATATAAATGCTCAAATGGTTATCGATGGCTATGCGTGGGCGTATGATAAATTTTCAAAAGATTATATTACTTTTCAGCAAAGCGCGCGATCACTCAAAAAAGGGCTTTGGATTGATAAAAACATAGTTCGCCCATCTGATTTTAGAAAGCTCAAAAAATTATCTAGGCAATGATCTGCCGCCGTCGGTATCATTGTGGCTGTGACCAGTTAGATCGCCCCTTGCGTCGGTTATGTTGCCAGTTGTAGTTAAATTTCCTTTTATTTTTAAATTGCCATTTATGCTAAATTCGCCACTTCCGCCGCCGTCTCCTGATGTGGTGATCGCACCTTGTATATTTGTGTTGCCTAAAATTTGCACGTTAGGGCTTTTGATGGTGGTTTTTTGAGCGGTTAAAATTGCGTTTTTGCAAGTTACGTTTATATCGTTTTGCACCACTATATTTATCACTTTTGGATTTATGATTTCAAGCGTTGAGCTTGAAGTATCATAACTTATTATTGTGCCATCCTCGTACTGGCTTATCTCTTTTGTCGTGCCTGCGCCGCTTGGTGCGCTAAAATCTGAATTTAAAAAGCTGCCTATTGCGATCTTTGCTCCACCAAAATCGACTAGCATAACCTGCTCATCAACTCGTGGCGGTGTAAAGCTTCTTTTGTATGAATTTGCAAATTGCATGTAGGGTATCAAGGGCGTTATAGTGCCTAAATAATCAACCCTTACAAGATCGTTTTTAACCTCGCATATTTTGCCTAAAAATAGCTCTCTCATGCTTCCCATATCCCACTTTTATAATAAATTTTTAGTGTGATCGTGCTTAGTATATATTCATCATCGTATAACTCAAAGCTCTCGCGGTTTAGGCTTGTTTGTTCTATCTTTAAAAATTTACTTTTATACTTATTTAGCGCACTCAAAACGGATTTTATTATCTCATTTGATGCGTTATATTTTGCAGTTATCATCCTTATTTCAACACTTAGGGCGTGTGAAATGCTTATAAAAGCATCGTTTTCTATGGTGTCGTCGGTGTCTTTTATGATGATAATAGGCAGGTCTTTACGCTCAAAAGCTGGGGTTAAAAAAAGCTCCACATTTTCGCAAAGCGGCTTAAGCAGGGTAAAAAGATCGTTAATAATTGTTTCTCTTTGCATTTTTAGGCCTCTTTTAAATATAGCCGTTTTGTGACTTGGTTTTCAAGCTCGATTTTGGTAATGATATATCTTTGTTCGTTTATCGTTACCTCATCTTTTACTCTTAGCTTTATGCCCTCGTCATCTTTGATTAGCGCCGTTGTTTGCGTCGCTACTGCCCCATCGTCAAAGATCACTTTTGTATATTTATTAAAGTGACAATTTTGCGCTATATCGCCCTTTATCAAAGTGGCATTTGTCTTTGCAAAAAGGCTTTTAACATCTCTTTTTACCATCTGCATATTAAGCATTTTTACTCCTCGATGTCGTCCAGATCAACACCTAAATCATCATCGCTTTCGACTGCTTGTTTTTTGCCTTGTTTTTCTTGTTTTTTGCCTTGTTTCTCTTGCTCTTTTACGTTTGTGCCTCTTTGATTTTTAGGCTCTTTTGGCTTTTCACTACCTGCTACTGGCTCGATACACTTAATGTCAATGAGCCTTTTTATAAAAAGCTCGTCCGTGCCCTCTGCGAATTCTATCTCGTCGCCTGCCTTATAGTTTTTTGTTGATATTCTCGTGCTGTAAAGAATTTTATATTTCATTTTTACCCTTTTTTATATTGCTAGCGCCCTATTTTTCCAGCCGTTAGCATAAATTTTAAGCTTTGGATTTTTGCTAACTAAACTTGCATAGTATGCGATCTCGTAGCTATCAAAATCAGTGTTAAATTTGTCCTCGTCGTATGCGTTTAACGCCTTTAACGTTTGAGTGCCCATAACCCCATCAACTGCTACATTTAGCATCGTTTGAGTAAGTTTTATGGCCGCTTTTGTGCCTACATTTACGCCAAAACAAAATAACTCACTAGCCTTTAAATCGCTTTCTACCTCATCAAGTCGCATCTTATCCCAAAACTCTTTTTTGTAAAACTCAAAAACAAAGCCCACAAGATCGCTATTACCATAAAGTATGGTGCTAGCATCTTTTAGGCTTTTACCTTTTAGTACTTGTTTTATAATATCCCATCCTTTAAAATCAGGATGCGCACACTCATAAATGCCCATAAATGTTAGCCCTGCTTCGGTTTCGTTCTTATGCAATGCGAGGCTTGGATTATTAAATTCAAGCCTCATTAATATTTGCATAGACTTAGCAAAATTTGACATTTTTATGCACTTGTCTTTGAAATTACAAATGATTTTTCACGTGCCAGCTTGGCATCTACGTCAAGATAAAGCTCAAGTATCACGTCACCACCGCGCTCATTATGAGTTAGTAGCTCAATGCCCTTAAATGATCCGATAAAGATGTCTTTAAAGTCGCCAAAAACAACATCACCGCTTTTAATTAGCTGCGTTGTAAAGTATGGGTAACCTTGTAAGTTGCCTAGCTCCTCGATTAGCATTTTCTCATTTGAAACTCCCCTTTGTGTGGCTTTTAGCTTGCTAACATCGCTATTTTTTAGCGCAAATTTTGCGTTTGCAATGTTGCCGTTGTTGTTTTCTAGCATATCGCCAAAGCTTAAAGTCTTTTCTAAATTTGGAGCTGTTAGATAGCCTGCGATGCTTGGCACTCCGCTAGTCTCAAAAACGCCTTTTATTACGCCTTTGCCGTATAGTATCGCTTCCTCTAGTTTTTTGCGGATCGCAAATTTCATCGCTTTATATGCAAAGCTTTCAAGGCCAAAAGCCGACATATTCATCATTGTGCGAGTTATGCGGATAGTTGCGAGCAAAGTATGAGGCTCGAGTATGATCTTGTCAAATGCTAGATTTTCGCTATCTCTGCTTTGCCCCTCCTCTACAAAATCCGCCGTAATATTTGAGTTGTTACGTGGAATTTCCACTCTTTGGCTTAAGCCGTCAAGCCAAGTACATTCGCCTAAAAGTGGGCTTTCTGCTTTTACTTCCTCTATTAGCAAATCATCTCTAAAATCAGTCGAGATCGCGCCTGCTGCCTTTGTAGTCGTTGTGATAGCATCGCTAAATCTTGCGCCAAAATCAGATGGCAAAATAAAGCGGCCATTGCTTTTATTGAAGTAGTTTTCTACTTCAAAGCCAAGATCGGCAGTGGTGTTCCCTGCGCTTAGGATAATTTTAGCGAGGCTAAAGTCTTGTGTGTTTTCTCTTTTCATAATGTTAAACTCCTTTATGTCGTTGGTTTTTTGTTGTTGTTCTTTTATCTTTTTGCTAAATTCGTTAAAACTCATCTTGTTTTTGATCGCCTCTATCGCTTCAGCGTGCTTGCCTAAAATTTCGGCTAACTCGATAATCTCTTTTGTTTCGTCTTTTTTTTCAGCTTTAAATTCCGTATTTTCATCCTCTTTTTGCATCTCTTGTTCTGCTAGTTTTGGTTTTTCTTGCTCTTTTGCAAAATTTGCTACTTTTGCGTTTGGATCTGCTCCTTGCCACACCGCGCTAAGCTCATTTATAACGCCATTTACTATTTCATAATGCTCTACTCCGCCAATTTGCTCACGCTCTTTTAGTTCATATGTTTTAAACCCTACACTCACACTATCGCTAAAGCCTGCTTTAAATTTTGCATATGCTTCGCGACTTTGGCTTACCTCATCATTAAATTGCACTATAACTTTAAAGCCCTTATCATCTAGCTTTGTATCTATGATCTTTCCGATAGCGTTTTCAAAACTTACGTCATGGTCTAAATAAAGCGTCGTAGCTTCAAATGTAACACTGCTTAAATCCACGCTTAGATAATATTCGTCACCAAAAAATGAGCTGCGTTTGTGTAGATTGTTGTGACTAAGAGCCAAAAAACTAATAGTTTTTTGCTCGTCGTTTATCGCATTGTCTGCTAAAACGGCTCTAAATTTGGATAAATCCTCATTTTGTAGATTGATCTTGTTCATCAATTTCTCCTTTTAAAATTTTAATTTCTCTTAATTTTTCTACTAATTCTTTCTCTTTTTCTAGCTCATCCATAAAGTCGTCAAGCTCAACCCCCTTCTCTCTTAAGACTTCGGTTATTGTCTTAAACCCTGCGCTAATGGCGATCTTGTTTGCATTTACCTCTTTTACTGGGTCGATATACTCCCACCCCTGCGTCTTAAACGTAAAATGCCCTATTAGTTGCTTGTAGTCGCCTGGCTTGATGCGCCCTGCTAATAGCTCGCACTCTAGCCATTTTTTAAAAATCTCATCGTGAAATTTCCGCTTTATAAAATTTTGTATTCGCCTAAAATTTCGGCGTTCTGCGATCGTGCCTTGACGTATCGAGCTATAATTTACATCTCTTAAATCCCCAGTATATGTGGAGTAGCTAAGCCCAAGCGATCGTGCCACGTCCCTATCGGTGCTTTTTAAAAAATACTCCATATTGATTGGATTGTGCGGCTCTACAAATTGAGGCGTTATCCCGTCCTCTAAAAATGTAAATGTGCCAGTCTGCACGCTTTCAGGCAAATTTATCTCTTTTTGTCTTATCTCGCCATCGTCGGCGTACTCTATATTGCCAAGTACTGAGCTTTCATCTTTGTGCGTGAAAAATCCAGTTAGCTCGCTCGCAAGTCTTGCGCGGTCTAGTTCGGCTTTTTTTAGCTTGTCTTTGCTGTGAGTATCAAAGATTGCGCTTGCTAGCTTGCTTATGCCTCTTTTTTGTTTTGATAATGAGGCTTTTTTAATATGTATGATCTCATCGGCTGGGATCACTTCATATTTGCCGTTTTTTAGCAAGCGGTAGTATGCTTTTGGTGTCATCTCACGCTCGGCGTCGTATTCTATGCCGTAATATATATGCTTGCCCTCATTGGTTAGGTCGTTGTCTATGTCTTCAGCGTCGATTAGCTCGATCTTTAGCTCGTCGCCCTTATGTAGCTTGATAAACGCCTCGCCGTCACGATAAAGAGCCGTTAAAATCATCTCCTCATAGTCGCCAAAATCATAAATGCCATATTCGCAGCATATATGTTCCCACTCAAAAAATGACCTTTGCACGGCTTGGTTTAAATTTTTCTTTGGCGTCGTGATGTCGAGGATAAATCCTTGCTCGCCGTAAATTTCACTGCTTAGCGTTTCAAAAAATCCGCTAGTTAGAGATACTGACGTGCTTATACTACGTGCTTGCTTTCTTAGCTTTGCGCTTACTTTGTCGATGTCTTGGTTTCGCAGCAGTTGGCTTATCTCATATGAATTTATGCGGTTTGGTTCTAAGCTTGGATATTTGAAAAAATTTATCTTTGGCTTCATAGATATGTTTTTAGATAAATTTTGCTTTGTTTTTCGCTTCATTAATACCTATCCCCAAAAATGTAAGTTTTGCTAGTCGCTTTTGCTTTTTGTGCGTCTTTTATGATGCTGGCTCTTATCTTTCTTAGTTCGCTTATAAGTTCAAGTGGGCTGCGCTTGACAACTTTTAAATTATCGATCCAGTACTCTTTTATCTCAATGCCGTCTTTGAGGTTATCTAAGACATCATCGATCGCTCTATCGATTAGCAAAATTCTCTCTTGTGTCGTCATTAGCGTTTAGCCCTTTTTCTTTTTTGCTTGATTTTAGAAAAAAAATAAAAGTTTTTTTACAAGTGAGTAAAATGTATTTTTGAGAGTTAAGAAAAATCTTTATAAATTTTAGTGTCTTTTAGTTCGTTTAATATGCTCTCAACCTCATTATTGATCGCATTTTCTACATCATCGCTTAGATCGATGCTGCGCTTTAGCTTATTTGGCAGCGAGTAAAGCTTATTTGATACGGCAGCGGCTATGTCGCTTAAATCTTTTTCTAGCCTATCAATGGCTATTACTTCGCCCTTTTCTTTGGCGAGCCTTAGCTCTTTTAGCTCCGCATCGGCTAACTCTTTTTTTGCCCTAGCCTCGCTTAGCTCAAAGCTTTGAGTGGCAAGCTTTATTTTGTAGCTTATATAGTCATCAATGCAAGCTGTCAAGTCCCATTTATTGCGCTCGAGCTTTCTTATAATGCCCTCGCTCTCTAACTCCTGCACTCGCCTATCGGTTAGCCCTAGTGCGTTGCTTAGCTCCTTTGTACTTACTTGCATATCGCCCCCTCAAAAAGGCTCATATCTTGCTCGGCTTTTTGTTGTAGTTTCTTTTTTGCAACCCCTAAATTTATTAAATATTGGTTATAGCGTGGATTTCCTTTGCAAAAGCTCTCTATAATATAATCCGCCATATCCGATTTTTTCATCTCATAGGCCTCACAAAGCTGTTCAAATTTCGATGCGTTTTCTACACTCATATTTAGATCATATCTTGTCTTTTTAATTAGCACTTTTTTATGAATTTGCATTTTTAATCCTTTTTCGTCTTAGCTCATTTTTTATTAGCTTCGCCCCTGCGTAAGCTAGTATTGTGATGTCTAGAGCCTCGTTTCTTTCCCTAGTTTTAACGTATTGCAGTTTGGTGTAGCCCCTTTTGTTTTTTACCTCTTGCAGCTTCTCGGCCGTTAGCTGCAAAAAGAATTCATTTGTAAAATTTCTGTTATAGTGCAAATACCCCTCGCCGTGATCTTTTATACTTAGCAACCTAAAAAACTCGCTTTTGCCTTTAAAAGTGCCTATATTTATAAGCCTAACTCCCTTTTTTATCACTCTCACTTTATTTAAAAACTCTACTTTTTGGCTCGCCTCACTTGCACCTTTTGAGGCTATGAAATTTGGCGCTAAGCTCACAAAATCATAAACTCGGCTGGAGTTAAAGCCACTATCAATTAGCGATAAAGTAGTGCTTAGGATTTTCCCATCCTCTCTTTTAAATTTGCGCTTAAGCTCTCTAAAAAGCTTTTGCCAAACTTCATCTTGATCGGTGTTGCCATAAATTTGCTTATAGTCGATATTGTAGGCCTCGTAACCTTTGCACCAACCTATAAAAATAACCTCAACGCGGTTTCCTTGTATATCCACGCCAGCCGTTACAAAGCTTACATTTTGCGGCAAATTTTGATCGTTATAGTCCTCTACTCTATCCAGTAGTTCATTTTCGTTAAAGCTTGTATTTGGTGGCTCATATGCTAGCGCCTCGATCGTGTTTTTAAACGTTTGAATTTTTAGCTCGTCGCCCTTGGTGTCAAGATAGGTTTTAACGATCTCGCTCATTTTGTAAAAAGGGCTATATATGGCATTTAAGAAAAAGCCTGCTATTTTTGATTTTGGATTTTGTGCGATCCATCGGCCATTTTTTACGGCTTCGTTCTTGTCCTGCTCGCTTAGCAAGCTACCGCACTCGCTGCATTGATATTTTACGCTTTCGTTTATTAGCTCTTTGTGTTCATCTAGCTCATATACGATACGCTCAAATATTAGCTTTTGCTCGTGTTGGCAAAATGGGCACTTTACAAAAAATAGCCTTTGATCGGAATTTATAAATTCCCTCTCTATCGTGCTAGCGCCTGAAATGGTAGGCGTTGAGCTTATGACTATTTTGCGATCGTAAAATGTAGCCGTCCGCCTTTGCGCTAACTCTATGCTGTCGCCCTCTTTTGTGGCCTCGCAGCGATCCGCCTCATCGACTAGCAAAACTTTTATAGGTTTACTAGCTAGCTTTGATGGCGAATTTGATCCAACTAGGGCTAAATTTCCGCCCCTAAAATTCTTTATAAGTATTGTATTGTTTGCATCATTTGCGTTTATTAGTTCGCTTAGCTCGTGCGTATCTCGAAACATAGGGGCTAAACGCCTCTTTGAGTAGTCCTCTGCATCGTCTTTGTTAGGCAGCATAAACAAAATAGTGCTTGGCTCTTGGTGGATGTAGTAGCCCAAAACATTATTTATTAGCTCGCTCTTGCCCAGCTGTGACGCCCAAAGCAAAATAATCTTTTCACGTTTTGGATTTGAAATTTCGATCATAGGCTCACGTTGATAAGAAAAGGCTTTAAATTTGCCAAAACTTGATGAGCTTTCTTTACTCAAAAATCTATATCGCTCCGCCCACTCTAGTAAATTTAAGCGAGGCTTTATAAAAATGGATTTTGCAAAGATTTCTATAATTTTACTCATTGATTTTATTTGTAAATTTTAAAAAAGGGGCTTTTGAAGTGATAACCGATAACGAGCTTATTATATCCTTTATTGCGTTATTTTGCAAATAAAACCAACTATTTTTAAGCTAACTTTTATTTTTTATTTTTAAACTTCTTTTTATTTTATTATTAAAAAACATCACATTTTTTATATTTATTTAAGAAAGATACACTTTTTTTATAAAAAATAACCATTTTTAATAAAAAAACGATAACGAAGTCCCTAAAAAACGCTTACAACCCTCTTTTTTTCGCGGTTTGCCACCGCATCTAAAAATATGCTTTGAGAAGGACCCATGAGAATTTTTTACTCTCTTTCGCCACTATTAAGAGATTGGATTTTTAATTGATGCTTAAGCGGTGTTTGTAGGAGTGTGTAAGTGTATCGGTGTGATCGGCGGTTATTGATCTTTTTTTAACATAGATTTACCTTGGATATTCAGCGGAGATTAAGCCAAAATATACGGCATATTTGTCGGAGATTGGCCGTTTTTATGTTATTTTTTTAACTCCTTAAACATATATTTTTTTATTAGGCCATTCGCCTCTGCTATTAATTTTAATGTATCTATATATTTATATTCTTCTATATCGCGTGCCGTACTTGGATCTTTTTCTTCGTAGTACGCATACTCTTGTGTTACAAAATCTAACGATAACATTATATTTTCTATTTTTTTTATTATTTCATCATCATCAAACAAATATGCATAATCTGCTTGATACTTTGATATTCTTGATCTTATCTGTTCCCATTGCGTTTTACCATAAAATTCGCCATCATGCACGTCACCTAAATTTAATGGGCTAAACTCGTGATATATCTTATTAAATTCCCTTGCCGCCTTTACTTGCATATTAAAAAGTATCTCTACTTTTTTTAGCTTACTTTTTTCTCGTTCAATATTTTTTACATTATAAGCAGTATAAAAACTCACAGCCACTGCAAGGAGTGACATAAATGATGTTATTATTGTTGTTGCAAGTGATGTGCCAGTTTGTTGATCCATTGTTTGCCTCCTAAAATTTTATTTCTTTTTAGCGCCTTTACATACATTCTCACACGGCACGCCGTCGCCGTCTCGGTCAAAGCTACTGCGGCCGCACTCTTTTAGATAGTGGTAGGCTTCGGCGCAGCTAGTCATCTGCTTACAATATCGCTTCGAGCAGTCAAATTTATCGGCGGCGATCGCTACCACCGCCAAAAGTAAAATCAAAAATAGATTTTTCATTTTTAGTTTTGAGGCAATATCTTACATTTGCCATCCCCACATTCTAAAGACAAAATGCCATCATAAAGTATCTCCTCTGTGTATATTCCTAAGTTATACATCTTTATAAGCTCTTGTAAATTTGATAAACTATAATAAACTTTTGTTTCGCCGTCTTCCTCTTTTATATCCACCACTTTATTGACAAATTTTAAGTTTGCATCTATATTTTGGGCTTTTGTTGGGTTGGCTGCTTTTAGGTTTGCCACTCTATCGGCTAGTGTGCTCATTGCTTCGTTATAGTTGGTATCCAACTCTTGCATATCCTCTATTTTGTTGTCGCCAAATTTGATCTTGCCACTGAGTTTTTTATAGTATGAGTAGTCTCTGCCATCATCGAAAAGCCCACATTTTGCATCTCTCATTGCTTGCATATCTGGCATTTTGCCACCTAAACATTTATCCATAAATTCTTTATATGGCTTTTGCACTGCCTTTAAAAACTCCATTGTTAGGCTTTTTGCACTATCCTCGCTTGCGCCAAAAGCAAGCACAGCCGACGCCAACACTGCATAAACTATCTTTTTCATTTTCACTCCTTTAAACTATGCTTTTTATCACTTTGCCTATGATCCTAAAATGTTCTTGTGTTTCGTTTATATCGATCTCATAGCTTGCGAAATTTGGATTAACCGAGATGATCTTTAGCTCACCTTTTGGGCTTAGTTGCAGCACTTTTGCCATTAGCTGGCCGCTAAAATTTACGACATAAAGCCCATCGCCTCTAAACTCACCATCATCGCAAAAAATAACCCAGTCGCCATCGTGCAGCATCGGCATCATACTCTCGCCACTTATCTCGATGGCATTTAGCTCTTTTTTAGGCGGTGTTTTAAAAAATGCCTTAGCGATTGGCATTAGCTCGCCAGTCTCGTAAGCCTTGATGTCGTCGATCTCATTGCCACCGCCTGCGCTTGCTTTATAGGCGGTTATCTTTTTGATGTTATAGGGTTTTAAATTTGGTGTATCTATTAACTCGCTTGATGTACTCGTTTCGTCACTAGATGCTAAATGTGTATATTTGAGTATATTCTTTTCAGGTATTTTGCCTCTTTGTTTCCACACATCTAGCGTATTTTGTGCCACTCCTAAAAAATCCGCCAACTCTTTATAAGTTTTTAAATTCTGCTCTAATAGCCATTTATCAAGCATTTGTTTAGCTTCATTTATCATCTTTTACTCTTTTCTACTCAAAATTTTATTTTATATCTTGACAAATCTACTCATTTGTCATATAATTCACTCATCAATAAAACAATTATAGCAAAAGAGGGTAAAAAATGATGAGAAACAAGACGCTAAACAAAAAGACAAAACAAGAGGTGTAAGATGAAAACACTAGCGCAACTTATATACGACAAAACAAGATGGACGCTAAAGGCTTATTGCGAGATGAGGGGAATAGCTTATTACGCACTTAGTGGCGGATATGTGAGTAAGGCAAATGCAAAAATACTAGAAAGCGATGGTATCGACTGGCGAAGTGCATCAAACGCCAAAGTAGGCGATGGCACGTGTGCAGGCACTATCTATCTAAATAAAAACAAAGCAAGCTAAAAGGACAACAGATGAGCCAAAAAGATAGAAATATAGGCGAAATTTTAGCCTTTATCGAGGCGATGGCGGCGCTTGGCTATGAGGTCGAGCTGACAAAAGATGGCAACTTTAGGGGCATAAAAAAGGCAAAAAGGGATTAATGATGGATTTGCTTTTATTTTTGCTTTGTATTACGGCTTTGATTTTGAGTTTTTAAAAGATTTTAAAAAAATGAGGCGATATGGATACTAAATTTAAGAGTGTTAAAAATGCTAAAGGGCTAAAAGTCGAGTTTAGCACTGGCATCGATGCTTATCGCTTCATTCTCTCTAAGTCGAGCTTTTTAAAATTTATGAAAAAGATAGAGCTAAATACAAGACTAAGAAACATCAACAGAAATAAAGCGATTACGACTTACGTCAAAGAAAAATATAAAAAAGATAGACCAGATGAGGCGCTTTTATTGCCTGATGATGTGAAGTATAAGATCCGCTATGTGAGCTTTAAAAGAGGCGTTACAAGTTTAACTAACTCGATGATCGTAATTGAGAATTCAAACGAGCTAAATGATCTTTGTAAAAAGCGTAAAAAACCTTACGGCTACTATATAAAAGTAGTCTTTGCAGGACTTTACCAGCCAAGCCGTGAAATTTTTAAAGAGACTTATAAGGTGCTAAGTAAATTTCTAAGGCGTTTTAAGCCCTATGAATTTGACATAGCACACGACTTTAAGTGCGACGAGCAGGCAGGGTCAAGCTCAAAAGAGTGGTTTGCAAAGCGTTTTACTCGTTTTGGCGGCAAGTTTATAAGCTACAAAACAACTATATATGAAAACGAGTGTTATGAGCGTTTTTATGGCCTAAAAAAGATTTGTTTTTATGACAAATTTGAAAAACAAACAAACTACCACCATCAAAAGCTAGACGAGAGCTTAAAAGGATGGCACAGACTAGAGCTTACATTTAAGCTCAAAGATAAATTTATCGACCACGCAGAATATGACCGCTTGGCGGAGTATGTGGCCGTGATGGATGAGATGATCAACCGACTAACCGATAACGCCTATCCTTACGGCGTGGATATTGGTGTGCTTGGCGAGCAAGTGGAGTTTTTAAAGGATAATAGACGTCATTTATCTTTTACAAAATCCGCATAAAAAGGCAGAGTATGTATAAGACACAAAAAGCGGCATTTGCATTTAGCAAGGATGAGCTGAGAAATTTAGTTGAGGGTTACCCCTCTATTAGGCATTTAAGGGAGGCTTATGCGATGAAAGCAGATAAAACACTTAGAGTATATGTCGCAAGCCCTTACGATACGGTGCTAAATGCAGGCTTTAGCGTGGGCGACGCCTTTTATTTAGCGAGCAAAGCACAAGATAGGGCTAATCATATCTTTAGCTCAAAATTTAGCTTCTTTGTGCCAGTTTTAGAATTTGGCGAGCTTAACATAAGCCGCGATGAGGCTATGAAAATGTGCTTTAACGAGCTTAAAAAGTGCGATTTTCTTTTTATCGCCGACGTGCTTTTTAACGACAAAAGCAAAGGGATAAAAGAGGAGTACGAATTCGCAAAAGCTAATCATATCTGTGTAGTTTTTGAGAATTTAGGAGTTAAAGAGCGATTTTTAAAGGATGAGATATGAAACTAGAAAAAATAAATTATATTAGCTACAAGGACGCGGCTGCGATGCTAAATTTAAGCATCATAACAATCAAAAAATGGGCACAAAAAGGCATCATAAAGCGCTACGCCGTAACTGCTAGAAGTGTTTTTGTTGATCGTGATGAGATTTTAGAGCTTATAAAGAGCAAAGGGGCATAAGATGGACGTTTTAGATCAAGTCATAAGCGACGACTACGCTATTTATAACGGCGATAGTTGCGAGGTGATAAAGGGCTTTGATGATGAGAGCGTGCATTATATCATTTATAGTCCGCCATTTGATAGCCTTTATACTTATTCAAACTCGGATCGTGATATGGGCAACTCGGACAAAGGCGAGTTTATGGTGCATTTTGAGTTTTTGGCTAGTGAGCTTTATAGGGTGCTTAAAAATGGTCGCTTGATGAGTTTTCACTGCATGAATTTACCATACTCTAAATTTAAGGATGGCTATATCGGCATCCGTGATTTTAGAGGCGAGCTTATAAAACTTTTTGAGAGCGTGGGATTTATTTTTCACTCTGAGGTGTGCATTTGGAAAGATCCAGTTGTGGCGCAACAACGTACTAAGGCGCTCGGACTACTGCATAAGCAAGTCGTAAAAGATAGTGCGATGTGTAGGCAAGGCATAGCCGATTATTTAGTAACGATGAGAAAACCAGGCGATAACGCCGAGCCGATAAGCGGTGGCTTTGATCACTACGCAGGAGACGGCGCACCGATAACGACTAAATTTGACGAGACTAAAGGCAACCTCAACCGAGGCAGCATCGAAGTGTGGCAAAGATATGCTAGCCCAGTGTGGATGGATATAAATCAGTCTAACACTCTATCGCTAAAAGGCAGCCGAGACGATAACGACGAAAAACATATTTGCCCTTTGCAGCTTGACGTTATCGAGCGTGCTTTACAGCTTTGGAGTAATGAAAATGACATCGTATTTACTCCGTTTCTTGGCATCGGTTCAGAAGTTTATCAAGCTCTAAAAATGAGGCGTAGAGGCTTAGGGATCGAGCTAAAAAGCTCTTATTTTAATGTTGCTCGTAAAAATTGCGAGCTTGCACTCCGTGAGCGTGGCGAGCAAAGCTTATTCTAGGGGCTTAATATGAATGATAAATTTGAGCCATATAGACAAAAAGCAAAAGAGGCGTGCAAAGACGATATTAAGAAGTTCTTGGCAATAAATAAGTCTTTTTTCTTGTCAAGGCTTGGCAAAAAAGAGATGGACCTATTAAAAAAAGATTATGAATTTACGAGGACAGTGACTATCTCAAAGCTAATGAAGTCACTTAGCATAAAAGAGCATTTTGAGATTAGAGATTTGATAGTTGATGGGGGCGAGATTAGATCACTGCCTGATTTTTTTAAAAGTTGTTTGCACTAAAAAAGGACAAAAAATGGACATTTTGAGCTATGAAAACTTTTTAAAGACAAAAGAGAAAAAGATAAATTTTAAAAGCGTGGATATAAAAAGAGAGGATTTACATAGTTCGCTCTTTGAGTATCAAAAGGATTTAGTATATTTAGCCCTTAAAAAAGGGCATTTTGCAATATTTGCGATGACTGGCAGCGGTAAAACAGCCATGCAAGGCGAGTGGGCTTATAGAGTGTGGCAAAAAGAGCGCAAGCCAGTACTTATCATCGCCCCTTTAGCGGTAGCCCACCAAAGCATCGACGAGATCAAAGAGCTTTTAGGTTATGATGTTAAATTTTGCGAGAGTAACGAGGACGTTATAAACGGCTTAAATATCACAAACTACGAAAAGTTAGATAAATTTAACCTAGATGGATTTATAGGCGTCGTGCTTGATGAGAGTAGTCGCATAAAAAGCTACACATCAAAGAGTAGAGATATTATCATAGATGGCTTTAAGCATACGCCTTATAAGCTTGCTTGCAGTGCCACGCCGTCGCCAAATGACTATACCGAGCTAGGCAACCATACTGAGTTTTTAAACGTGATGAGCCTTAGCGAGATGCTGGCGACCTACTTTATTCACGATGGTAGCGACACATCAAAATGGATATTAAAAGGTCATGCACAAAAGCCGTTTTGGCGCTTTGTAAGCTCTTGGAGTGCGTTTTTCACAAAGCCTAGCGATCTAGGATATAGCCTTGATGAGGACGCTAAATTTAAACTACCGCCCATAAAAATGCACCATATCGAAGTCGAGCACAAGCCAAAAACTTCACTTTTTGCAACATCAGCACAAACCCTAAGCGAGAGACGAGAGGCAAAAAAAGAGAGCCTAGAGGATAGATGCGAGGCGGTCGCCAAAATAGTAAATAATAGCGACGAAAACTATCTTATATGGTGTGAGTTAAACGACGAGGGTAAATTATTAAAGGATCTAATAGCTGGTGCAGTCGAGATCAAGGGTAGCGACACTGACGAGTATAAAGCCAAGATGATGAGTGACTTTGCAAATGGCAAAATAAGAGTACTCATCACAAAGCCAAAGATCGCAGGCTTTGGCATGAATTGGCAAAAATACTGCAAAAACGTAATATTTGCAAGCCTTAGCGATAGCTTTGAGGGATTTTTTCAAGCTCTGCGCCGTGTCTATAGATATGGGCAGAAAAAAGAAGTTGATTGCTACATAGTGACAAGCGAGGCAGAGATCAACGTTTTATCAAATATCAAGCGAAAAGAGGACGAATTTTTAAAAATGGTCAGCAGCGTGATAGATGAAACTCGCGCGCTGGTGCTTGATGAGATAAAGCAGATCACACAAAACAAAACAGAGTACAAGCCAAATTTAAAGATGGCTTTACCTAAATTTTTAAATCACGCATCATAAAAGGATCAACAATGTATGGATTTATTGATGGACAAAAGGCGAGATACTGGAGAAAGTTTTACTATGTTAGCTGTGACGGCTTTATCGTCTCAAAAGTTGTCGGTAAAGTAGTAGATTGCTTGGATTAAATACGATTTGGAGGTGTCAAATGACTTTTGACGACGCAGTGGCGTTTTTTCAAAAACGCAAAAAAGTAGATCGAACGCTAGACGTCAAGGTGCTACGCCCTAAAAATGAGGTAATAGCGGAGTTTAATAAAAAGCTTGACGAGTACTGGCTAAGCGTACTTGATACAAAACTAAAAGAGAAATTTGCAGGCAAAGAGAGTCTGGCCTTACAAATCCTAAAAGGAGTAAATTTAAGCGAAATGAGGGCTAAAAATGTTTAATAAGATTATTATAGTCGGCCATTTAACTAGAGATATAGACTTACGTTATACACAAAGTGGATCAGCGATCGGAAAAAGTGCGATCGCCACCACTCATAAATTTAGCATAAATGGCGAAAAGAGAGAGGACACTTGTTTTATTGATATTAATTTTTTTGGCAAAAGTGCTGAAATAGCTAATCAATATCTACGAAAAGGATCAAAGTTACTAGTTGATGGGAGGCTTAAATTTGAGCAATGGACGGATCAAAACGGACAAAACCGCTCAAAGCATAGCATAAACGTAGAGAGTATGGAGATGCTGGGCATCAAAGACAGCGAGCCACAAAAAAGCAACACATATCAAGTTAGCAACGCATCGCAGCAAAGCCAAGTTGCTCAACGCAAAAGCGAGCCACAATATAGCGACGTGCCAGAGATAGAGAGCGATTATATCGCTTATGATAGCCAAGAGATACCATTTTAAGAGGTGTAAAAATGAATGAGATTATCGCGATTAATCAAACTATGATAAACAATGCCGAAGTAAATTCGGTAAGCGCTAGAGATTTACACGAAGTTTTAGAAAGCGAGACTAAATTTGCAGACTGGATCAAAAGGCGATTAGATGAGACGGATGCGGTCTTGAATGCCGATTATATAATCGTTTCTCAAAAAAGAGAAACGATCACAGAGTACGGCAAAAAGGCAAGCATAATAACCGAGTATATCCTAACAACCGACATTGCAAAAGAGATAGCGATGCTGGAGCGAAACGAAAAAGGCAAACAAGTAAGGCGCTACTTTATCGAAGTTGAAAAGGCCTACAAAAAAGATAAGATCGCCGTTAGTCAGCTCGACTATCTGCAAATCCAACTAAACTATCTAAAAGAGCAGGATAGAAAAATACACGAGCTAGAAAATAAGACGAATGAAATTCATAAAGAGCAACTAAAAGCAAAGCACAATATCAACCGAATTTTAAACAACGACAACTATATGACGATAATTGCATTTATGAATTTATACGGCATCAGCCAAAAAGGGCATCACATCCCAAGTTTAGGCAAAAAGGCTAAAAAGATGAGCGACGAGCAGGGAGCATTTATGGGTGCGGTGATCGATCCGCGATACGGCAGAATAAACACTTATAGCGTTGAGATATTAAGGCAAATTTTTAACGTTGCCTAAATTTAAGGGGCGATTTTGTAGTCGCCCTTTGCCATAACTCAAAGACTATCTAGAAAATCCGCCCACCACTGCATAAGCTTACGCATTTGCGTTAAGTTGCCAGCATGATTATATGTATTTCGTATCTTATTGTTGCCTTTATGAGCCAGACACTTCTCAATGATGTCAAAATTTAATCCATGTTCATCAATATACTCGTTGCAAATGGTGCTAAACATAGCACGAAATCCGTGCGATACTATCTCGTCTTTGCTAAACCCCATCCGCCTAAGCGCCACGTTAAGCGTGTTTTCGCTCATATATCGATCCTCGCTTTGCAAGGCACTAAAAAGATAAATTTTGCTAAGCCTTAGCCCTTGATACTCTCTTAATAAATTTACCACCTGCTTTGATAGTGGCAACGTAAATTCATCTCTCATTTTCATGTCGCCAGCAGGTATTTTTAAAGTCTCTCGCTCAAAGTCGATATACTCCCACCTCATCGATCTAATATTAAATGGGCGCAAAGCCGTAAGTATTGCAAGCTTTAATGCATATTTTGTTCGCACGTCGCCGTTATATTCGTCACAGCCATGCCAAAGCGCCTTAATGTCTGCCTTTTTTGTTAGTGTAGCGTAGTTATTCCCTTTTTGTTTTTTAAATGTAAATTTGTAGTTGATGCTTGCGATGATATTGTTAGGCGTGATATTATAGGCAGACTGCCAAATTTGATTTAAAAATGAATATAGCCGCCTTGTACCATCAAGTAGCCCTTTGCCCTCAACTCGCTTTAAAACATTTATCACATCATCTACACTTATATTCCTTATGTCCAAATTTTCAAAATAAGGGTATATATGCGTCTCAAGTAGTCTAATATCCCTACTTAATGTCTGCTTTGTTACGCTTGCGGATTTTACATCTAGCCATTTTTGCGTAATTACTTTAAAATTTGCCTGTTTGTCTTTTTGGGCGTTTGCTTTGATGTCGATACCCTCTCTCGTCTTTTGCTCGATCTTAAAGCGCTCATCTCTTGCCATCGCTAGGGTAAATTTGGGGTACTCGCCTAAATTTATGCGCTTTATTTTTTGATCTATTGGGCTTTTATACTCGAGTGCAAAATATTTGCGTCCGTCTGGATTGATAAAAATATATAGCCCTTTACCATCACATTTTTTATAAATTTTATCTTTAGGTTTTAGCGATCTTATCTCCATATCGCTTAGTGGCTTAGGTATTTTTGGCATTTTTACGGAGCTCCTTTTATCATTTTTCTCTTACTCCGTAATTGTTCCGTAAAAAATAATTATTTGCAAGGATTTTTATATATATTATTATATGTTGTTGTATGTTTAACTACACATATAAAAGCCCTTTCTCTAGGTGCTTTTATATACTCTTATATGTTTTTTGATTTTTTAAGATATAGGTTAGTGGTGCCCCGTGTAGGTCTCGAACCTACGACCCCATCATTAAGAGTGATATGCTCTACCAACTGAGCTAACGAGGCAACCGTTTGAATGATACTACAATATAAAGTCAAAAAGCCTTAAACTAAGGCAATGGCGCAGCGGACGGGGCTCGAACCCGCGACCTCCGCCGTGACAGGGCGGCATTCTAACCAGCTGAACTACCGCTGCACCTAAATGGTGGTCGCTATAAGACTCGAACTTATGACATCCACCTTGTAAGGGTGGCGCTCTACCAACTGAGCTAAGCGACCTATCAAAATTTTAAATATCTGGCGACCCTTAGAGGATTTGAACCTCTGTTTCTACACAGAGAAAGTAGAGTCCTGAGCCACTAGACGAAAGGGTCAAAAAAACCCAAAAAATGGTGTCCTGCGTTGGATTCGAACCAACGACCCCCTCATTAAAAGTGAGATGCTCTACCGACTGAGCTAGCAAGACGAGTGGCGCAGCGGACGGGGCTCGAACCCGCGACCTCCGCCGTGACAGGGCGGCATTCTAACCAGCTGAACTACCGCTGCACCTAAAT
>NZ_ALJJ01000019.1:0-26814 GCF_000287855.1 Campylobacter sp. FOBRC14
TTGCATGTATTAGGCACGCCGCCAGCGTTCACTCTGAGCCAGGATCAAACTCTCCATATTTACTTCGCAGAAAGGCAAAGCCTTTCCTTGCGACAAGGAGCTATGCTCCCTTGACCCACCTAAAGACTGCAACACTCCTTGCTTCGCAAATCGTTATTGCATAAGTAAGGTTTGACACTTACTTAGATAATGTCTAAGTGGTTTTTGATATATGAAGTTTTTAATCTAAAAACTTTTGTTTTTTATGTTTTAATACATCTTTATCTATTACAAAGAAAAGATGATTTAGTTTTTGATCTGCTGATTACTTTCCAAAGAAAGCCTAAAAGCAGATCGGCTCAATCGATCACTTGTTTAGATTTCAAAGATTGACTAATAGTTTAACAATGGTAGGTTAAAGAACATCTCGTTTCAACTATTTTTGGTGAAACGGAAATTGAATTGTATATAAAACTCGCTTAAATTTAAATAAAACAAACCATAAATTTTAAAAGCCCCTGATCAAATCAAACAAACCGACTTTTTCGTTAAAAATAATATCCATTTTATCTTTGTCAAATTTAAATTCTGTTTTTACGCCTTTGCCATCACTCTTTAAAATTTCACCCTCTTTAAGCATAGGCTCAAACATGCCAACTTCCGGGATCTGACCAAAAAATTCAGCCAAAGTAGTATCGATATTTATCTTTCCGTTCACAATGAGAGATTTGATATTTTGTGCATCGGTGAGTTTTTTATCATACCCTTTAAATCCTAGCGTAAGGTTTAAATTTAGGGCATTATTGTCTACATTTTTTAGCGTCAGTGAATTCACCTTTACGATAGGATCGCTTGATAAAAATTCATCTCTATCTTTTTTAAATTTATCCGATAAAAATTCCTCATATCCGCCAAAATCACTACTGGCCAGCTCTTTGTCCAAATTTTTTATATAATCCTCCAACACGCTGACATCAAAATTTAAAAGCTCCGCATCAAGGGCCAGCTCTTTATATTTGCTATCATTTACAGATATGCCCGCCGCTTTTACGTTTTCTTTAAAATTTGCCAAACCGTTATTTATCTTCAACACCGAATCATAAATCACGTCTGCGATATTGATCTTAATGCTTTCTTGATAATTATCAGCGCTTATCTCAAAAATTTTAAAGCCGCTCTTAGAAGCGTAAGGAACGATACTCCAGTCAAAAACAGAGTCGATCACCAAAGGCTGCTCGTAGTCTATGTCCGCAAAAGCGTTTTCCATATTTAGGCTAAAATTTTCATCTTTATTTTCTATATATGCCTTTGAAACATTAAATTTTACGCTCTTGGCTTTATTGCTAGGGTCAAGGTCGACCGCGATAGACACACCCTTTGTCGTTAGCGTAACGCTTTTATTGTCTTTAAAATCAATATCGCTTAAATTTAGCAAGACATCCTTACTCCCGCCAAAACCTACGTTCGCATCGGCTGTCATTATTAAATTCGAGCCTAAAAATACTGAAACCATATTTTTAATAAAATCATTTTGAATAAAAATTTTAGACTTTACATGCGCTCCGGAAAATAAAGCCGTAAGACCGTGTTTTAGCTCTGTATCGACTTTAAAAACAAGATCTTGAGCGCCGGCACTCTCGTCTATTTTATCGAGCAAGTCTTTGCTGACGATCAAATCAAACGTGGCATTTGAGTCAAACAAGCCTTTTTCATACATGCTGTTTGAAATTTTTATCCCGTCGATCTTATCGAGCTCGCCGATCGTCTTTTCATAGTTTTTGGCGACATTGTCCGATACATAATACACGGCCGCGACTGCAACGACGACTACAACAAGCAATACAGATAAAATTTTTTTCATTTTACTTCCTTTCTTTTTGTAACTTTTTTCAAAAAATACCAAATTCCACCGAATAAACAAAGCATAGCGACTGGCATTATATATCCGTGATCACTTATATAGTCGCTTACTTTTATGAAAAAATCTCCCGCCCAGTAGCTCAAAATGCCAAGTATGCATGCCCAAGCGATCGAAGAGATAACATTTATAACGCTAAATTTATAAAACGGATACTTCGTAAGCCCTATAGCAACGGGCACGAGAGTCTTTAACCCGTAAATAAATTTTTTAAAAAATATGATTTTATCTCCGTGCTTTTTAGTGAGCACCCCGGCGTAAGCCAGTTTGCGTTTATGGCCTTTAAGATACGGCATTATCGCACTTTTGTTGTATCTACTAAGATAAAAAAGCAACGTATCTCCGATAGCGTTTGAAAGCGCTGCGACCGTTATGCTGATGCTAAGATCCATTTTACCGGCGTAGCTTAGCACTCCGGCGACGATTATGGCGACCATACCGCCTCCAAGCGTATATAAAAAAAGTATGATGTAGCCGTAAGTAGAAAGCAAATTTATGATATCTTGCATCCAGTGCCTTAAAATTTCGAGGCTGCGCCTATAAGCTGCTCGTAAGCATAGCCGCTTTGCTTTAAATTTTCATCCTTTGAGCTGATGACTGCACCGCCAAAGCTAGCTCCCGCAAAAAATCCGTCATTTGCCGCGTAAGCATAAATATCTTTTGAAAATTTAAAATCGCTTATTTTATTGAATTTACGCCCTATATCGCCAAATGAAAACGATACGTCGGCGTCTATGGTGACTTTCGCGTCCTTGATGTCATAAACTATACTGTCTTTCATTACAAAAAGCACCAGCGAGCTATCCTCATAACCAAACTGAAGCCCTATGCTCCCGCCGCTTATGCCCACTGAGACGATCTCGCTTGGAGAGCTCATAGGACCCACTATCATCACGCCGTCTCCACCCATCCCGCCGACGACGAAGCCTACTTTTTTCACGCTCGGAAATATTATCGTAGCCTTTGCCTGTGCTATGAGCTCTTTTATTGGAGCGTCTTTACTAGATCTCATTGTTGTTACGAATGAATTTGCCGCACTTAGCACGATCTCTTCGCTAGCAAACGAGAATACCGCGCAAAACAGCAAAATAACTAAATTCCTCATAAATTTATCCGTAATTATTTTGCGTAATCTACCGCGCGGGTCTCGCGGATGACGCTGACCTTTATCTCGCCCGGATACTGCACTTTTTCTTCGATCTCTTTTGCGATCTCTTTTGCTACAAGCACCGCCTCATCGTCGTTTATGAGCTTTGCATTTGCGATGACGCGAATTTCACGCCCTGCATTTATGGCGTAGGCTTGTTTGATGCCGTCTTTGCTCTTTGCGATATTTTCAACTTCTTCTACACGCTTCAAGAAGCTTTCTAGCACCTCTCTACGCGCTCCTGGACGAGCCGCACTCAGACAGTCGGCGGCACAAACGGCAGCACTTTCTATACTGGTAGCCTCCTCGTGTCCGTGGTGAGCGTAGATGGCATTTATGACTACCGGATGCTCTTTGTAGCGTTTGCAAATTTCAGCTCCTAGATCGACGTGACTACCTTCAAATTCATGCGTCAATGCCTTGCCGATGTCATGGAGCAACCCGGCTCTTTTAGCCAGCTTTTCATCACCGCCCGTCTCTGCTGCGATGATACCGGCGAGATGCGCCACCTCAAGGCTATGAGCCAGTGCATTTTGACCGTAGCTGGCTCTAAATTTTAGTTTTCCTATCAGCTTGGTTATCTCAGGGTGTATCTTGCTCAATCCTAGATCGATGACGATATTTTCGCCCTCTTCTTGGATGCTTTGCTCAAATTCTTCCGTTACTTTTTTATGTAGGTCTTCGATACGAGCAGGCTGGATCCTGCCGTCCTCTACCAAAAGCTCTATGACACGCGTCGCGATCGCACGGCGATAGAGATTAAAACTGCTTAAAATGATCGCGTGCGGCGTATCGTCGATGATGATATCTACGCCTAGCACCATTTCAAGGGTTTTTATATTTCGTCCCTCTTTGCCGATGATGCGCCCTTTTAGCTCGTCGTTTTTGATATTCACGACGTTTATCAGGCGCTCGGCGGCAAATTCTCCCGCAAAGCGCGATGTGGCTTGCGCCAAGATATAATTGACTCTCTTTTTAGCTTCGCGTTTAGCCTCTTCTTCGTGTTTCCTAACGATGTGAGCGATATCGGCGCGAGATTTCTCCTCTACTTTTTTTAACACCACTTCGCGAGCCTCATCCTCCGTAAGACCGGCGGCATGCTCAAGCACTTTAAGGGCTTCTTGCACCTTGCTTTGGTAAGTAGCTTTTAAATTTAGCCCTTCTTCGTAGGTGAGCTTGGCTTCGTTGCGATCTTTTTCAAAAAGCTCTTTGTTTTCATTCAAAAGCTCTTGCTCGTTTAGTAGAATTTGCTCTTTTTTGTTTAGTTCGTCGAATTTTTGACTATACTCTTTTTGAAGCTTGGTAGTTTTATCGTCATATCTTTTTTTAGCTTCAAATTCAGCCTCTTGCACTGAAATTTTAGAATTCTTAAGCGTTAGTTCCGCCTCGTATTCGATGGCTTTTGCTTTTGCTTTTGCTTGTTCTAAAAAGATGTTGTAGTTTGCATCATTTATTTTTTTAGCATACAGATATCCTGCGCCAACTCCCGCCACACCGGCTCCTAAGCCTATTAAAACTTCTATCATAAGTCCCTCGTTTAATATAATTTTTTCTCGGGGTTATGTAAAAGTCGCCTCGAACATCATGTTTCTCGGTCAGTATCTGACTCGTAAAAAAATCTTTTATCTGCACAAAAACTATCATTTTCGGACGATAGGGCAAAGTGTTAAAAAATCTATCATAAAAGCCTTTTCCATGCCCTATTCTAGCCATAGTCCCATCAACCCCGATCACAGGGACTACCGCCATATCGAGCCGTATTTTGTCCGTTTTCCTGCCGAGCGGTTGCCTGACATTAAATTTATGAACAATAAACGGCATTCGCAATTTTACCATTTTTAAACTAAGCCCTACCATAAAAGGAGCAAAAATTTCACACTCCTTTGATAATTTTCGCCTCAATCTACACACATCGACCTCATAATCAAGAGGCAAATAGAGCAAAATTTTCCTCGTACCGCTAAATTTTATCAGCTTTTCTAGTCTATCGACAGCCCTGTAATGCGCTGCTTTTGCTTTTATTAGAGCCAAATTTCGTATATCGTTCTTGGCTTTTTGCCTATACTCTTTCTTGTCCGACTTAACGCTCATTTTATTGTCTTTTTTGTATAATTCCCGAGCTTTATTAAAAAAACAAAGGAAATTTATGAATTTTAAAAACACCATTATAGCATTATCGTGTGCGTTTTTATTCTTTGGATGCGGTGGGGACGATAAAAAAAATGGCCAAACATCAAGCGACGCGCAGATAGAAGCGAACAAAACGGATGCAAATTTAAGTCAAAATAGTACCAAATCCGAGCCCGTGGTCGATTTGCATCTAAATTTGCTAAATGGCAAAACGATAAATTTGCAAAAACGCAAGGACGGCTTTGATATAAAAGACAACGACAAAGCCACTCTTTTCGTATTTTTCGCCACATGGTGTCCACCGTGCAGAGCGGAGATCCCGCATCTAAACAACCTCAGCGAGAAATTTAAAGAGGAGCTAAATATAATCGGCGTATTGCTAGAAGAGAAAAACGAACAAGAGGTGAAGGATTTTGCGAAAAAATATAATATAAAATACGATGTTGCCGTCGGAGAGGGTAACTTCTTGCTAGAAAAGGCGGTAGGAGGCATCATAGGACTACCTTCGTCGGCTCTTTATAAGCCAAACGGCGATTATGCGATACATTACACCGGTTTAGTGCCGGAAGAGATGCTGGAAAACGATATTTTAAAAGCGATAAAATAATGATGAATTTTTTAAAAAAAGGCCTTGAAAAGACCTTTGGTGCGATACTCTCAGCCAAAACCTCAAAAAAGATAACAAAAGAAAATTTAGAGGAAATTTTACTCGAAGCTGACGTCACTTACGAGATAGTAGAGGAGATAATCTACTATCTGCCGCCTCAAAACGATGTCAGGCGCGAGGATCTGCGCCGTGTGATGAGTAGCTATTTTATTTATGAAAAAGAGCGCAAAATAGAGCCGGACAAGCCTTTTGTAGACCTGATACTTGGCGTAAACGGAGCGGGCAAGACCACGACTATCGCAAAGCTGGCAAATTTATATAAAAATGCCGGCAAGAGCGTGATCCTCGGCGCTTGCGATACTTTTCGCGCGGGGGCTATCGAGCAGCTTCGTCAATGGTCGCTACGTCTAAATGTGCCTATCGTCGCTACCCAGCAAGGGCATGATCCTTCGGCGGTCGCTTTTGATACGATAAGCTCGGCAGTCGCAAAAAACATCGACCGTGTCATACTAGATACCGCCGGACGCCTGCAAAATCAAACTAATTTAGCAAACGAGCTGAGCAAGATCGTTCGCATCAGTCAAAAGGCCTACGAGCGTGCGCCTCACCGTAAAATTTTGATCCTTGACGGCACTCAGGGCAATGCGGGCGTCGCTCAGGCAAAAGCATTTAACGAGATCGTCGAGCTTGACGGAGTCATCATCACCAAGCTAGACGGCACGGCAAAAGGCGGAGCGCTATTTGGCGTGGCTCGCGAGCTGGAGCTGCCGATACTCTACATCGGCGTCGGTGAAAAGATGGAGGATCTGGTAAAATTTGACCCTGATGAATTCCTAGATAGCCTTATGGATACGATATTTGATTGATATAAAGCTAGCCTCAAAATTTTCATTTTTCGTTTGTTTGGCGGTCATCGAGTTTTTAGCGACGACCTCGCGCAGTATAAAAATAGTCGAAAATTCTTGGGATAAAGCAAACCACTTCGCCGCATTTTGCGTGCTTTACGTTTTGCTAAGCATCGGCTGGAGATCAAAATTTTACACGAAATTTTGCATATTGTTTTTATTTGGGCTTCAGATAGAGATAGTCCAGCATTTTTTACCAAATAGAGAATTTAGCCTGTTAGACGTGTTCGCCGATTGCGTCGGAATAGCCTTTGGCGTGATTGTCGTCAAAATTTTAAAAAGAGTAAGTAGTGGCAAAATCTAAAATAATTTTCGAATGCCAAGCATGCGGCAACCAACAAAGCAAATGGCTAGGTAAATGCCCTCAATGTGGGGCTTGGGATAGCTTTGTAGAGCTAAACGGCGAGCAAATAAAAGCGGTAAAAGAGATGGCTAAAATTTCAACATCGCCAAGCAAAGCCGTGAGTATAAACGAGGTGCAGATAGAAAATATCAATCGCTTCAGCACCAAGGACAGCGAGCTTGACCTAGTACTTGGCGGCGGAGTGGTCGAGGGCTCGCTCGTACTCATCGGCGGCAGCCCCGGCATCGGCAAATCGACCCTGCTTTTAAAAATCGCCTCAAATTTAGCCAAAGACGGCAGAAAAACTCTCTACGTCAGCGGCGAGGAAAGTGCCAGTCAGATAAAAATGCGCGCTCAAAGACTAGAAGCGATAGATGAAAAGCTCTATCTTTTGACTGAAATTTGCCTAGAAAACATCACCGCTGAAATTCAAAAAAACGACTACAAAATTTTAGTCATCGACTCGATCCAGACTCTTTATAGCGAGGAAGTGAGCTCGGCTCCAGGGTCTATCTCGCAAGTGCGCGAGATAACGTTTGAGCTCATGCGCCTCGCAAAAGACAAAAACATCTGCATATTCATCATCGGGCACATCACTAAAGAGGGCTCGATAGCCGGTCCTAGAGTGCTCGAGCATATGGTTGATGTGGTGCTTTATTTCGAGGGTGACGCCAGCCGCGAGCTTAGGATGCTAAGGGGCTTTAAAAATCGCTTTGGCTCTACAAGCGAGGTCGGTATCTTTGAAATGAGCACCAAAGGGCTAGTCAGCGCAAGCGAAATTTCAAGCAAATTTTTTACCAGAGGCAGCGCGATGAGCGGTAGCGCGATAACGGTCATAATGGAAGGCTCGCGCGCGCTTAGCGTCGAGGTGCAAGCCCTAGTCTGCGAGAGTGCGTATCCTAAACGAAGCTGCACGGGCTACGAGCGAAATCGCCTCGATATGCTTCTAGCCCTGCTCGAGCGTAAAGTAGAGCTACCACTTGGACATTACGATGTATTTGTAAATATCTCGGGCGGCGTGAAAGTAAGCGAAACGGCGGCCGATCTAGCCGTCGTCGCAGCGATAATCAGCAGCTTCAAAAACCGCCCGATAAGCAAAGATAGCGTATTTATCGGCGAGCTTAGTCTAAACGGCGAGATAAGAGAGGTCTTTAACCTCGACCAGCGCCTAAAAGAGGCAAAAACGCAAAAATTTAAAAACGCCATAATCCCAAACAAACCGCTCGACACACAAGGGCTAAAATGCTTTTATGCAAAAGACATAGTCCAAGTACTCGAGTGGATGTAGATTAAAATTTATACATTAGTTGTACTGCAGCCATGACGCCCTCTCTTTTCCCAAGCATCCCTTCAAATTTTAGATCCGTTTCAAACCCCCTATTAGCCTTAAATTTTAGTCCTAGCTCAGCTACACCAGTATTTCCTTTCATCGAAGGAGATGCTATATCTGTGCCGTATGTTAGGTTATATCCGTTTGCTTTACCTTTAAATTCTCTATCATAAGCAAGACCGGCAAACCATAGCAAATCATCGTTTATATCTTGAGACAATTTAAATCCGACTTTTGCCCTTAAAGAGTCGCTATTGCCAAGCAATATATTTTCACCGTTTATATCGACTCGCTTTTTGCCAACTCTCGTAAAAAATAGTTTTGAATAGATATTGGCATTTGAGATATCGTTTATCTCTAAAATTTTGCCAAATCCAAGATGTCCTCCGTAATAGCTCCTTGTAACATCATAACTTATCCTGGCTCCGGTGGGTAAATTGCTTTCATAGTCGGTCTTGATCTTGCCTACTTTTACGGTAGCTTCGGTGTAAAAATCACTAGCCAGATCAAATTTGGCAAGCAACCCTGCTCCATAATATCGCATCTTTCCGTTGCCTCTTATATCGTCTATACGTCTTGAGTTGAATGTGCCGCTATATTCGTTGAATGTATCATATTTTCCGCCGCCGAATTCTATAAATGCTCCTGTTATCAGATCTTTAAAGTCCTTTGCTAGACCTACGGCAAAAGATATCGATTTTACATCGACATGCGAGCCGGAATTTTGCCTGGTACTTGAAGCGCTGGTTCCGGTGATCACCCCACCATTTGACTCATTGCCGCCCGCCACTGTGCTTGTATCCATATTAGATACGGTCTCTGAGCTTTGGTTGACCACAGCCATTACACCGGCGGTTGGCTCTATGGTACTTTTTTGTATAGTTTCTATCAGCTTTTTCTCTTTACTACCGTTATCAGGGCTTATAGGACTTATTTTACTTGCCACTACCGCATAAAGATTATTTCCCTCTGCCGCACTAGCATCTCCGTCTTTTCGAAGGGCGAATTCATATATAGTTGAAATTCCGGCTATGGCTTGCAAGTTTTCCTTATGGTTTTTGAAATCTGTAGGGTATAAAATTCCTTTAGGATTTCTTATTAGTGTTATTTTATCATTTACATTGAGGTTGTTGCTTTGTGCGCCCATGGTGACGGCAATAAGTGAACGTTTAAGATCAGTACTTATATAACTGTATGAAGCTTTTCCACTCAAGTCCAAAACGATATCATTGGCTTTGATATCTGAAGGTAGATAAAAATTTATATATTCAAAATTTACGATATTACCTGCCTTTATATCCTTACCACGGACGTTTAAAGTATTTCCTTTTACAAATCTTCCACCATAGGCGCCATTTCCTCCATAGATAGCATTAAGCTCAAGTGAATTTGCATCTAAATTTACAGTATTGTCTGTAGCTTGCTCGGCTTTTCCTCCATAAATTTGTCCTTTTATTATTCCACCTTTTATGGTTACGATATTGCCGATTGCCTTGCCACTACCCTCCGAATAGGCTCCACGCACATCGCCGCTTATCAATCCTCCTTCTATAATCACAGAATTTAAAGTAGCCACCCCTCTCATTGAGTACCCACCCATTACATTCATGTTTATAGTACCATTTTTTATAATTACAGAATTAGAAGCTACTTGCTTGGTGCTACTATTAGAATACCCTCCGTAAACATTTTGTACTATATGAACTTGTCCATTTATGACAATATAATTTGAAACGCTTTCTCCTCCCGTTTCCGCCGATCCACCGTAGACGGCTTGTATTCTATCACCACCATTTATAAATACTTTATTATTTGAAGAATTTCTATTGTCTGGAATAAAATCATTATTAAGACCACCATATATCCAAACTCCAAGATCTTCACCTATATCAGCAGGAGTTCCATTCCAAACAAGAGTATTGTTAGAATAACTTTTGCTTGTTTTGCCGGGATTAAAATTAAAATATCCTTGAGCCGCAGGATCATCCTCTAAATATTTTTCGTATTCGGACGCCGGAGTATCGGAATTTATAGTGATATTTTCCGCTCCATAAAGGAAACTGTATATAAGCATAGAGCTAAGTAAAACTTTACTACATTTCATGGCTTTCTCCTTATTTTGATATAGATTGTATTATTTTTTTATTATATTTCGTTGATTATTAATTGATACTTAATGATATATATTTATATATTTAATCGATATAATAGGAATTTATACATTTATATTAATAAAAAATGTAGTATTTTTGACAATATTTCTTATATTTATAAATTAATATATTCAATATTGCTTTTTATTAAGAGGATATAAAATTTTTAAGATACAATCGCCACGGCGATAGCAAAGCCTGCATCGTGACTTATGCTAAGTGTAGCCTCTTTTATATTGAAATTTTCGTAAATTTTAGGAGAGAATTTTAAAATCGGAGCGTTTTTTGGTGATTTTTCGATGATGATGTCAAAAAAGCTGCACTCAGCGCCGATACCAACACCAAGCGCTTTACTGGCGGCCTCTTTCGCCGCCCAGAGCCCGGCGATACTGGCGTCGCTTTTAGCAAGCGCCAGCTCGTCTTCGCTTAAAAAGCGTCTCAAAAAAAGCTCTCCGTGACGCTCTTTAAGCCTTGAAATTCTACCTATGCTGACGATGTCGATACCGATCATTGCACCACGAAGTCGGTAAAATAGATATTTTTGATGTATCCGTCGCTCAAAACCTCGTTTAGCTTACCTACTATCTCGTCTTTTAGGCGGTCTTTGCCTTTTGCCGTACTGACCTCTTCGTAGGTTTTAGATGATAGCGTGCGGATTATGATATCTCGTAGCAACGCCTTTTTCTTATCAAGCTCCGGTGTTAAAAGCTCATCGCTTTGCTCCAGGTCGATTTTGGTTTTCAAAAAGCGTGAGCCGTTTTCACTAAGAAGATTTACTATAAACTGATCTAGCGGATATATAGGACCCATGTTTGCGTAGTCGTTATTGCGTTTGGAGGCTGGTTTAGCACTCTTGGCCGGTGCGCTTTGCTGCACTTGAGCTTGAGGCTGCGCCATGCTTGCATCATGCGATTCGTCATTGCCAAGTAGCAAGAACGCCACGAGGCCACCCACAACAAGCAATAAAACGAGCATCGCTACTATGATAATTATCAATGCGCTACTGCCGCCTTTTTTAGTCTGCTTCTCTTCTATTTCGTCTGCCATTGATTCTCCTTTGAGTTTGGCTATAATTATACAAAAATTTTAAGGAATTTAGAAAGCATGACACATAAAACAAACGCGGCGAGGCTGCTAGACAAGCTAAATACGCCATACGAGCTGGTAGAATACGAAGTCGACGAGAACGATCTGTCCGCCATCCATGTGGCTGTGAGCACGCACCAAGACATCAAAAACATCTACAAAACCATCGTTTGTGTATGCGAGCCTAAAAATTTTATCGTCGCATGCTTACAAGGAGACTTGGAGCTTGATCTAAAGGCCCTGGCTCACGCTGTTGGCGTCAAACGCTGCGAGCTCATAAATCTACGCGATCTTGAAAAGATCACCGGCTACATCCGCGGCGGCTGCTCTCCGCTTGCGATGAAAAAGGCGTATCCTACTTTCATTGACGAGCGGGCGCGTGGGCTTAGTTTTGTTTATGTGAGCGCAGGAGTCCGCGGCAAGCAGCTAAGACTAGCTCCTTTTGATCTAGCAAACGCGTGCGAAGCGAAATTTGCAAGCATCGCGAGGGATTAAAATTTAGTAAATTCTATAAATTTAAAGCGCTCGCCTAAAAACTCGGCCGAACTTAGAAATTTCATCTGTTTTGCGGCATTTTGATAGGCTTTTTCACCGCCCATTTCAAGCGTCAAGGCTAAAATTTCATCGATCCTAAAATCCTGCACGAGAGCTAAATTTTGCCTCTTAAATTTAGCGGTTTTAAACCCAGCACTCTCAAAAGCGATTGATAGATGCGAGAAATCCACATCGTAAGTCATATCGCTGACGCCAAAATATTCGCTTAAATCCGAAATTTCAAAAAAGTTAAAGACCTGATGATTTTTGTAAAGCCTAAGGCTAAAATCGTCTTTTACGCCCCACTCTCCGTAGTCAAAGCTTAAAAATTTCACTCGCTTAAAGGCTTTTGAAATTTGCCTGGCAAAGTTCGTAAATTTCAGGCAAATTTCGCCTTTTTCAAGCCCTAATCCGGTGCAAATTTTTAAAATTTCATCATCCGCCCCGCTCCAAAACGGCTTATGATTTTCATTGATAAAAAGCATATTTTCACCCTCTATCACCTCGCAAGCAAAGCTGTCAAACAGCTCGTTTGAGATGATAAAAGCCTCATCAAGCGCGCATTCGTCGAAATTTTTAAAATGCGTAAGCTTCACCTCATCGCCAAAGCGAGCCTTAAAGGTTTGAAGCTGAATTTCACGTAAAATTTCATGCGGTTCGACGATCGCGAAATTTAGCTCGCCTAATATCTCGGGCCGTAGTGTGAAGACGCCTTGGACGAAATCAGCGAGCATGTCGCCACTGTTTGCGCCGATCTCGACGATGCTACATTTGGCGCTAAGCTCCTTTGCATCGAGGCATTTTAAAAAATAGTTTGCATGAGCCGCGCCAAAGAGCCAGCCTACGCTGACGCTCGTGTAGAAGTCGCCCTTTTTGCCGATATTCGCGCCGTTTTTATAGTATCTCTCGTGAAGCCAAATTTCAAAAAATTCGCTAAATTTCATACTCGCCAAGCGCCTTGGCTAGCCTGCCAAAGCCCTCTTTCATCTCTTTTTTACTGATGTTTAGAGGTGGCAAAAACCTAAGCGTTTTAGTGCCTGAGCGAAGCACGAGCACACGATTTTTCAGGGCTAGGCGGATAATCTTTGCCAGATCGACGCCCTCTTGTAAAACAAGCCCCAGCATCATGCCTATGCCTTGCTTTTTGACGAAAATTTTAGGGAATTTTTTGACTAGCTCGTCTAAATGCTCATTGAATTTCGCTGAAATTTCATCTAGCTTGCCCTCTTTTTTGAGCCTTTTTAGCTCTTTTAAAGTGGCAAGTCCGCTTGCGGTAGCTAGGAAGTTGCCTCCAAAGGTCGAGCCGTGATCACCGGGCTCAAATACATCTTTCCTACTCACGCAAGCGCCGATGCCCACGCCTCCGCCAAGAGCCTTTGCAAAGGTGATGACATCGGGCTTTATGCCGTAAATTTTACTCGTGACGAACTCGCCCGTGCGATAAACCCCGCACTGCACCTCGTCAGTGATGAGAAGCAGCTTGCGCTCTTTGAGCGTTTTAGCCAGCTTTTTCACCGCCTCTTTTTCAAACGCCTTTATACCGCCCTCGCCTTGCACGAGCTCTATCATCACGCCGACCGTTTTGTCGCTTATGTTTTTGGTAGCCTCCTCGATCGTGTCAAAAAATTTAAACCCGTCCATATAAGGAGCGAATATCTCAGGGTGAAATTTATCCTGCCCGGTCGCTTGCAATGTCGCTAAGGTGCGGCCGTGAAAGGAGCTGCCAAGGGAGATGATCTCGTATTTTTTCTCTTTGAAATTTCGCGCGCCGTATTTTCTGGCGAGCTTTATCGCGCATTCGTTGGCTTCGGCTCCCGAGTTGCAAAAAAAGGCGTAAGTTTTGTAGCCAAGCTGCTTTGAAATTTCTTTAGCCAGCTTCTCTTGCGGCTTTATATGGTAGATATTTGAGGTATGAAGCAGATTCTGCGCCTGCTTCGTGACGGCGGAGATTATCTTTTTATTTGCGTATCCAAGGGCATTTACGCCGATACCCGCTGCAAAATCGATATAGTCTCGCCCTCTCTCGTCAAACAGCGTCGCACCGCGGCCAAATTTAAAGCCCACATCGGCTCTAGCATAGGTATTCATCAGATACATTTTCACTCCTTACAGATCAGGCAACTTCCAACCCTTATAAAATGCCAGCATCCGCGTCAAGATCCCAAGTGCCAGCAAAACCAGGATAAAAAATAGATTATCCATCTCAAAATAATGCAAAATAAAATACGCCAGACCCACGCCCATGCTGATCGTGCCGTAAAGTCCCGTGCGTAAAAACCAAGGAATTTCATTTAGCAGCATATCTCTTAAAATGCCGCCTCCCACGCCGTTACAAAAAGCGACCATGACGACGCCAAAGACGTTGTATTTATACTCGGTCGCTACCATGGCTCCGACTATCGAGAAGCATATCACATCTATCGCATCGGCGAATATAAAAACGAATTTTTTCTCAAGACCTTCTTTGTTTATGTGTAAATTCGTAAGCTTCGTGGCAAAAAGCATGAAAATAACGACGCTGACTGGCATATAATGCGTAAAAGAATAAACGTCCCTGCCGACGAGCACGTCTCTTGTTATACCTCCGCCAAGTGCGGTCAAAAAAGACGATACGAAGATCCCTAGCCAGTCGCAGTCTTTTTTAACGGCAAATAAAAACCCGCTCAAGGCTGCCGAGGCGATGCCGATGTATTCGATGATCAATATGATGTGCATGTTGAGCCTTATTGAAATTTCGCTATTTTATAATCTAATAGCATAAAAAATCATAAATAAAATCTTAATATATATTAAAAAAAATCAAAATTTAAGGTATAATAGCGAGAAATTTTCCAAAGGACATTTTATGAAAAAAATTTTTGCATTTTTATGCACGATCTGTTTGTTTTGCGGTATATCAAACGCTGACATCATACAAAACCAAAAGGTCAAAAATACGATAAACATACTAAATGCTTTCGGTCTGCGAAATTTACACGGCAACGAAAAATTTAAAGATATCAAAGCTATCGCGATAATCCCCGACGTCACAAAGACCGCATTTGTCGTCTCCGGTGCTAAAGGAGAAGGGATATTCGTAGCTAAAAACGACGATGGCGAGTGGTCGAGCCCCGTTTTCATAAACTATACGGTAGCAGGCATCGGAGCACAAGCCGGCATAAGCTCTGCGGACACGATCATTTTGTTTAAAAACTCACAGGCCTACGCAAGTCTCTTTAACGGCAAAGACACCATCAGCATAAACGCAGAAGCTACCGCCGGCATAGGAGAAGGCTCTGGTGTAACGACCGATCTGCCTGAAATTTCAGCATTTATAGTAGATAGGACTAAAACAAGCGGCGCTTTTATCGGAGTAGGCATAGATCTTGGCAGGATCACTACCAACAGACAACAAACAAACGACTACTACGAAAGGATGTATGACTACGAGGATATTTACAACAACAGCCCGAAAATGAGCAAATACACGCTAAAACTTCACGAGATAATAAATAAGTATTTTCTATAAAATTTATATGGTTTAGCCAAGCGCTAAACCATAAACAATGACACGAACCGCTTTTTTGGTATCGGCGAAAATTGTGTCATATACTCAAAAGCCTCTTCGTAATCCCCGTCGGTATATTGAGCGATTTGTTCGATGAGTTCGTAGAGCTCCTCATCATCCATCGAGTCAAAACTCCCGCGATTTTCCAAGACCTCAAGCAAAACGGCGTCTAATTCAAGCTCGTCGTATGTCATGATCTTCCCTTTTGATATTAAAAATTGCGAAACTATACCAAAACAACCTTATAATATGCTTTACCTTTATTTTACCGAGCATTAAGCCGTAAAGGTGTAAAATCTTTACATTCATTATCAATTTACCAACGGGCAGCAATGGAAAATTTCGAGCGTTTCTATCAGCATTTATCAAGCTTTATGAGCGAATTCAATCACAAAAATTCTCACCTAAAAGAGAACATCTTGTCTATTTTATATCGCTCGCAAACGCACCTCAGCGCCCAAGACATACAGACGGAATTTAGCAAAATTCACGCTCAAAACATATCGCTTCCTACTATATATGCGCTCTTAAATTTCCTAGACGAATGCCGCTTGTGCAACACCTACGATGATAGCGGCATAAAAAAATACGAGCTGAATTTAAAAGCCCATCACGATCATCTCATCTGCGAGAAATGCGGCAAGGTCGTGGAATTTCACGACGAGGACATAGAACAAAGACAAGAGCTGATCTGTAAAGAGAAAAATTTCGAGGCGGTAGCGCACACGATGGTGCTTTACGGCGTCTGCGCAGACTGTCAAAAAACAAACGGGTAAAATTTATCATGATTTTTAGCATTTTGATAATGAGAGACAGAAAATTTTAAGTTACATCTAAGTTACATAATCGGATAATACCGCATAAAAAATAAGGAACTCAAATGAATATACAAATCGATACTCTGGCTCAAGTGGCCTCATATTTTACCGTGATAGCTCACACGAACGGCAGACTAAGAGTGCGCGTGAGCCCGCAGATAAAAGAGATCTCGCAAAATGTGAATTTAGGCACGCTTGATGATACGATAGCCAAAATAAACGGCATAAAAAACGTGAAATTCAACAAAATAATAGGCTCGGTCACGATCGAATACGATCATCAAATTTTCCCTAAAAATTTATGGGAGGACCTGCTGAACGGACAAAATTTAGAGCAAATTTCACAAAAGATCAACGCCGTAGCAAGGGAGGTCAGTTGTGCATGACGAGCTTTTGAGTGCAGCTTACATAAGCGAAAAAAACGCACAAATTTTATATGAGAGCGTAAGCGCATTTGGCGAAATTTTTAGCGAGATATCATCTATAAGAAGCGGTGCGATCGAGCTTATCAAAAAATACGCCCAAGCAAAAGGCCTAAAGCTCGATGACACTGACGCACCAAATGCGTTTTTGACGCCAAATAGCTTTGAAGACGCGCTTATTTGCGCGCTAAACTATGAGATACAGCTAAATAAAATGTATGAAAATTTCACCTCGGATCTAGACGACGAGGAGCTAAAAGATCTGTTTTTCAGGCTCTGGGCTACATCAAATAACGAATACATCCCGGCTTTAAAGCAAAATTTAGCCCGTTGTCTAAACAAAAAAACGCAGGCGAAAGAGGAGGCGAATCTAGAAAATTTAGGTCAAAATTTACTTCAAAGCGGATATGAAAATATCTTGAACGAATATCAAAAAAGCTTTAACGAGGTGAGCGAGGGTTTGCAAAGTATCGCGAGCGGCAACGCTGACAAAGCGCAGCTTGCTAAAATTTTGAATAACCCGAATTTCTCGTTTTTCAGCGGTCTGGCGCTTGGAGCGCTCGGCATTTCTATGATGGATAAAATTTCACAAAAGGATAAATCTTCTGATGAATAACTCACAAACCAAGAAAGGATTTAAGATGGCATTACCATTTTTAGCGGGAATAGCCGCAGGAGCACTAGCAGTCGTCGCTTGGAACAGACGCGACAAGATCAAAGATTACGCAAGTTACGGGCTTGAAAAAGGCAAAGAAACAGCTGAGAAAATTTACAAAAAAGGCAAAGAGGCTACAAAAGAGGTCAAAGAGCTCGTAGCCAGTAAACCGGCCGCAAAAAAAGGACGCGTCGCTAAAAAAACGCAACAAGAGGCTCAAAAACCGGCAAAAAAGACTAGAAAACCGCGCGCTAAAAAAGCGGCCACACCTAGCACGCCAGCTCCCGAACTAGCGTAAGGATAAAGTATGCAGCAAACTAAGGCATTTGCGCTTTCTGATACGAGGCTTCCTTTCGATCATTTTTTAAGCGGAGCCTTGATCGCAGGCATGAGCGCAGCGGCGATAAGCTTTAACGAGCACGCGAACGACCCGAGCAAAGACAAACTGCAAACTGCTAAAAAAATTTTAAAATTTAGCGTTTGCGGCGGCTTTGTGACCGCGATCGCGATAAGCGCGTCAAATTCTATCGCAAGAGGCAGGTATCTTGGTGCCGCCACTAAAATTTCACTAGGAGTCGGCGGCCTGTTGATAGCCGAAAAAATCATAAATTTGGAGAATAAATAATGCAAAACCCATACATAAACGAAACCGCTAGCCAAAGCGCACCAAGTGCGATCGACAATGCGATAAACAATGTGGCTGAAAATCTGCCGTTCGTGCCTGAAAATTTCAACGCGGCAGGCTTTGTAAAAGGCCTGCTAATCGGTGGCATCGCCGCCTACGTGCTCACAAACCCTAAGGCACAAGAGTGCGTATTCAAGGCTATCGTAAAAGGTGGCGCGCTTATAAACGCGGGTATAGAAGAGCTAAAAGAGCGATTTGAAGATGTCAAAGCAGAGCTTGAAGCACAAAAATAACGTGCGTATCGCTCATAAAAGCAAAAATCGCGTTCGTATAATTTGCGAAAACATAACCGATACTAGCGATGTGAGCGCCATAGAGGCCACGATAACCGAGCGCACGAGTGCTAAAAGTGTGCGCGTGAATAAATACGCAAAGAGCGTGATCGTAGAATTTGACTCCGGGCTTGATAAAATTTTGGAATTCATCTCAAATTTTGACATGCCAAAAAAGGCAAAAGATACATCGCAACCAAGCAAGGTAAATATATATAAAGCCGGTGCAGCGCTTGCTATCACGCCATTTATCACAAATACCAAGGCCAAAACCGCGATCGGGCTTTACAGCGCAGCTCCAAATCTGATAGAGGGAACAAAAGAGCTTAAAAACGAAGGCGTCACTTCCAAAGTTTTGGAGGCTATGGCTATAGGAACGAGCCTGGCGCTAGGCGATCATCTCGCGGCAAACAGCACGAATTTGATGATAAATATCGGCGAATATATGGAGGAGAGCGCCTCTCACAGAAGCGACGATCTCATCAAAGAGCTGGCTAAGCCAAATATCGAAGAGGTCTGGATCGAAAAGCGCGAGAAAGACGGCTCTAAAACGCTACATAAAGTAAAAACGCAAAACGTCAAAAAAGGCGATATAGTCGTAGTCGGAGCCGGTGAAACTATCGGCATAGACGGCTACATCGTCGAGGGAAACGCAAGCGTCAATCAAGTCTCGATGACAGGCGAAGCCGAGCCCGTGCCAAAAGCAAGAGGCGACCGCGTAATAAGCGGCACGGTCGTCGATGAAGGCCGTATCAAAATTTGGGCTGAAAACGTCGGTAGTGAGACTGCGACAGCACGTATAAAAGAGTATATCCAAAGCTCTTTAAATGAAAAATCAAACGTCGGGCTAAAAGCGACCAAACTAGCCGATAAACTAGTGCCAGTGACGCTCTCGCTAGCGGGCGCTTCGTATCTCATAAACAAAGACATGAACAGCGTCGCGAGCGTGCTTCAGGCTGATTACTCCTGCGCGCTGAAGCTCGCCACGCCGGTAGCGTTTAAGTCAAGCATCTCAAAAGCCGGCAGGAACGGCATCCTGATAAAAGGTGCAAAGGCGATTGAGGCGCTAAGTATGGCGGATACCTTTGTCTTTGACAAGACCGGCACGCTGACACACGGACGCCTGAGCGTAGTGCAAATTTACTCTTTTAAAAATGGATTTAGCGAGGCTGACATACTAAATTTGACGGCAAGCGCAGAGGAGCATTATTTTCACCCAGTCGCAGAGGCTATCGTAGAGGCGGCGAACAAGCGCGGCTTTAGCCATATCCATCACGACGAGGTGGAATTCATCGTCGCTCACGGCGTAAAGACTCTTATGCACGGCAAAGAGGTCGTCATCGGCAGCAGACACTTTTTAGAGGATGACGAGATGATCGACTTCAGCGCGCATGATGAGATGATCGCCAGCTCGCTAAAAAGCGGGCTTACGCTGCTTTACGTGGGCTACAATAAAGAGCTAGTAGGCGTGATCGCTATGAAAGACGATATGCGCGAAAACGCAAAAGATATGGTAGCGCGCCTAAGAAGCCTCGGAGTAAAAGAGATCGTGATGCTAAGCGGCGATATAAAAAGCAAAGCCGAGGAGGTCGCAAAAGAGCTGGGCCTTGACAAGGTCTTTGCCGAGTGCTTGCCAACAGATAAGGCTCACATCATCGAAACGCTAAAAAATGAGGGCAAAAACGTCGCTTTCATAGGTGATGGCATAAACGATGCTCCAAGCCTTACAAAGGCAAATGTCGGCATCAGCATGCACAAAGGTGCTGATATCGCAAAGGCGACGGCTGATATCAGCCTTTTGAAAGATGACATAATGAGCGTCGCGCTGGCAAAGGAGCTCGCCAACAACACGATGAAGCTCATCGGGGCAAATTTCCGCTCGACAGTAGGTATAAACACGGCGATCCTTGGGGCGGCGACATTTGGCATGCTAAATCCTATCGCGACAGCCGTGCTTCATAACGGCACGACGATATGGCTGCTGCTAAATTCAATGAAAGGTGTGAAATTTGGCAAATAACAAACTAAAAGGCTCGCTTTTAAATTTACAAACGCAAAGAAATATCGCAAAAATCGGCATGGGCGTATCGCTAGGAGTCGTTACGCTCACGGCCTTTAGTATGAAAAACCGCTTTGGCAAAGGGCTTCACATCGTTGCCGGTGCGGCGCTGGTGGGCTTTAGCCTTTATCATTACGGACTCTATAACGACGGGATATTTCAAAATCTCATATCCAAAAATGGCAAAAAACGCAGGCTAAATTTAAAAAACGGGCAAAAATGATAAGCGACGCGCAAATTTGGGAATACATAAGATCGGATCTGCCCTTTGATGACCTTACGACATCGCTTCAGGGCGAATTTTTAAATCGCCAAGCGACGCTAAGCATAATAACTCGCGATGACATAGTGCTAAGCAACGTCGATATCACCGCGAGGATAGCGGCTATGCTGGGGTGCGAAACGACCGGCAAAAGTGAAAATTCTCAAAATTTTAGTGCGAAAGAGACGATATTTCAGGCCAAAGGCAGTTATGGCAACTTGCACAAGGCCTGGAAGCTCATTCAAATTTTACTCGAATACTCCTGTAAAATTTCAACATACACAAACGCGATGGTGTGCGCTGCAAAGGCCGTAAATCCTAGCTGTCAAATACAAACGACGAGAAAGACCTTTCCCTTTGCAAAAGAATTTTGCATAGCAGCCGTATTAGCCGGCGGCGGAGCGATACATAGGCTAAATTTAAGCGATAGCGTATTGTTTTTCAAAAATCATATCGATGTTTATGAAAATTTCGAGGCGTTTTGTAAGCGGATAGAGGAATTTAAGGCTAAGCTGCCAGAAAAAAAGATAATCGTAGAGTGCGAAACGCTTGCGGACTTTAAAACGCTTCTAAATTTCGCTCCTGACGTGATACAATGCGACAAGATGAGCCTAGAAGAGCTACACGAAGCCGTGAATTTGAAAAACGCCGCTAAATTTCAGCCCGTCATCACTGCCGCAGGCGGTATAAATCTCGCTAACTGCGCTAAATTTGCCGCAACGGGCGTCAACGCACTCATAACCTCCGCACCATATACGCAAGGTATGGCGGATCTCACAGCATCTTTAAAACTCGTATAAGCTAGCAAACGAGCCTTAACCAACCACGGTTTTTATCTAGGCTACAACTACAAATTCTAGCCAAAAGGTCAGGCTAGCCCTGACCTCTCTCATAAACTTATCTCTTTGATATCGGCTATCTCTAAGAAGCTTTTGTAAATTTGACCGATCACTGCGATGCGATTTTTACGGATATTTTCATCGTCTACGTTTATCATGACTTTATCGAAAAACGCGTCTATCTCGCCCTTTAGACCAAAGAGCTCGTTAAGGCACGCCTTATGATCGGGACTGTCTTTTAGCGCTTTAAAGCCTTCGTTTAGTGCGCGCTCCTCGCTTGTCTGAAGCAAATTTTCATCGACTGTGCCCACGTCGACATCTTTTATGATATTTGCCAGGCGCTTAAAGGTCGAAAACAGCTCTTTGAAATTTGGCTTACTTGAAATTTCACTCATCGCCTCTACTGCCTTTGTAAGCTGCAAGATATCGCGTTTGTCGCTATTTATGCAAGCCTTTACTATCGAAGGGTTGGTGTCAAAAAATGTATAAAGCCTATCAAGGATGAAATTTTCCAGCAAGCCAAGATCAAAGCTCTTATACTGCGCTGAAAGCGACTTTAGCACGCTTGATATGTCAAATTTTAGGCCATGAGCCAAAACGATCTTGATGACACCGTTTGCCGCGCGACGAAGTGCGAACGGATCTTTTGTGCCGCTTGGGATTTTACCCACGCTAAAAAGCCCAATCAGCGTGTCTAGCTTATTTGCGAGCGCCACGACCGAGCTAAAAACGCTCGACGGACACGGTGCGTCCTCGCCGTCAGGCAGGTATTGCTCGCGTATAGCCGTGACTATCACATCCTCCTCGCCCTTAGCACGGGCATAATACGCGCCCATGACGCCCTGAAGCTCGGTAAATTCATATACCATCTGTGTCGTGAGATCAGCCTTTGCGAGCATGACCGCGCGGTTTAGCTTGGCTCTAAAACCCGCTCCGACCTCGTCTTTAAGCTCATTTTCATATAAATTTGCAAGCTCGTCAGCTATCTTTGCCTCTCTAAGCTCTTTGTCATAAAGGCTGCCAAGCTCTTTTAGATAGGTTATATTTTTTAGCTTATCAGGGCTAAATTCCGCCTTTAGATCGCTCCTCCAAAAGAACATCGCATCGCTAAGGCGCGCACGAAGCACCTTTTCGTTACCTTTTACGATGAGTGCGCCATCTTTTGCGAGGGCGTTACTGACGACTACGAAATGGTTGCTCAGCTTGCCGTTTTTAAAGACCGGGAAATAGCGCTGATTTTCTTTCATCGAGGTGATTATGACCTCGCTTGGCACCTCTAAAAATTCAGCCTCGAACTCGCCTAAAAGCGCCGTCGGATACTCGGTGATCGCCACGACCTCATCCAGCAAGTCCTCGTCGATCTGGATATCGATGCCGCCCTTTTCGAGCTCCTTAAACTGCGCTAAAATGATACTCCTGCGCTCGCTCGCGTCAAGAACGATGCCGCGCGCCCTCATACCGCTAAAATATTCATCGGCGCTATTTACCAAGCTCTTATCGTAGCTGATGCTTCTGTGCGGATAGGTGCCATTGCCGCTTTCGACGCCAAATTTGTTAAATTTCACGACCTTGCCGCCAAACAGGCACAAAAATGATCGTATCGGGCGGATAAACTCGAACTCTCCGCTGCCCCAACGCATGGATTTGCCAAAATTCAGGCTAAGCAGAAATTTCTCTATCATGTCGCCAAATAGCTTAGCACTCGCCTCGCCTTTTAGCTGCCTCTCGTAGTAAAGCACCTCTTTGCCGCCGATCTCTTTAAATTTCAGCTCGCTCTCATCGATGCCGCATTTTTTAGCAAAGCTAAGTGCAGCTTGAGTGAAAGCGCCGTCTTTTAGCGCGACTTGCTTTGGCGCGCCGATAAATTCAGCCACGCTATCTGGTTGATTGAGGGCAAAATTTTCATGGAAAAATACCAAACGACGCGGCGTGTAGTAAAATTTAAACTCACTTTCTAGCTTATACTCGGCCAGGACCGCTCGCCACTTTGCCTCGATGTTTGGCAGCTCCCTTAAAAACGGGATCGCGGGAAGCTCCTCGACTCCTATCTCGATCAATAGATCCTTTTTCATAGCTCACTCTTTTTATTGAAATTTTCTTTTTTCATAGCTCTTTTCCTGTCCCTTTCTTGTGTTTGTAAAACCATACCGCGCACCATAAATACGACAAACGCTACAAACAAAAAAAGCATGATGATATCGATTGTTTTCAACTCTCACTCCACATAAAGCTGATTTTGCCCTTTGTAGCTCTTGATCCGCACGCGCTCAAAGCCGATATTTTTGTTATCAAAGATGCGTCCTTTGGGGCTATACACGCGTATGCGGCCGTATGGCGTGTGCAGGTATCCGCCCTTTAGCTCGCCTGAAATTTTATCTATCACGTCGCCGTCTCTAGCCTCTTTTAGCATGCTAGCACTCATCATAAAGGCGTCTGGCTGTACCACGTCATACATCTTTTTGATCTCGTATGCGCCGACTTCAAGGGCGTCTTTGTAAATTTTAGTTTTTGTCACGAGCACATCCATCATCTGACCCAACTCAAGGTCGTTTTGCGGGTCAAAAACGTAAATGCCTCGGTGATCTTCGCCAAGTATGAAGCCGTTTTTATCTTTATAAATGACGACTGCGCGGCTTAGGAAAAATGGCGAGTTTTCAGGCTTTGCAAATATATCGTCGATGTTTGAAATTTTATATTCGCTACCAAATGCAGGGCTATTTTTGCCCTCTTGACTAGCTGCGTTCACTTCGTCTTTAAAGCCAAAAATTTTCGTAAAAAATCCGCTTCTTTGACCGCTTGGCTGCGTCGAAATTTTAAATCGTAGCGGGAAATGATCGGAGTATAAATTTACGCCGTCTTGCGACCTGACGTAGCCGTTTTCGTCCTTCATGAACGCCGGCTTAAATACTTCAAAGCTTTCAAAAACGTAGCTTAGCTCGCCGTTTTCAAAAAACGACGGCGAGAGCAAAACGTGATCTATCGCGCTTTTCCTGCCATAAACGGCGTGCGAGTAGCGCTCTTTGGCCTCTAAAAATCCCCACAGATCCACATAGCTTCTTATCCTGATGATGTCGTTTAAGAGCGAGCGCGAGCCGTATGGGGTATTAAAATCGCCCAAAAGCACGGCGTTTTTTTCATTTTCCAAAGCCGCACGCAAAGTCCGCTCGGCTTTTTGCTGCTCGGCTTTTCCGTTTTTATAAGCCGGGAAGTGATTTACAAAAATGCTGAAATTTTTGCCCTCCAGCTCAAAATTTACCTTCAAGATATTGCGCGTTTTGGCATTTGGCACTTTGAAGATTTCACTCTTTACCGGGCGTATCTTTGAGATGAGCCCAAGCCCGATCGGAGCGCCCTTTTGAGCGGTAAATAGGACGTATTTATACTGCGTGCCCTTAGCCAGCTCTTTTAAAATTTCCTCGTTTTCTATCTCTTCAAGCGCGATGATATCGGAGTCCAGGCTCAAAATGACCTCTTTTATGCGCGATACCTTTTCATTTGCCGCGGCGCAGTCCCAGCTCGAGCTGCCTACTCTAAAGTCCGCGTATTCGCTACCATCGTTTTTACAGTCAAATAAATTTTCCACATTATACGTGGCGATGCTTATCTCGCCGGCAAAGCTGAAAACGAGCGATAAAACGATGAGCCAAAATACTCTCAAACCGCGCTCCTAAAGTCGAATTTATCGATATTTTGCCTTATGGCTTCGTATGCGACTATACCCGCACTCATGGCTAAATTTAGACTCCTACCCTGTGCGCCCATTGGTATCGTGACGGCGTGGGCGAAATTTATATCCATGAGCTCTTTTGGCAGTCCGGTGCTCTCGCCACCAAAAAATATAAAATCGCCGACCTCGAATTTAACGTCGTAATAAAGCTGATTGGTCTTAGTCGTAGCAAAGAAAAAGCGCTCTTTAAATTTTAAATTTTGCTCTAAAAACGTGTCCAAATTTTCCCAGATCACGGGATCTAACGCCCTCCAATAATCAAGCCCGGCGCGTCTGACAGCTTTCTGGCTAAGATCAAACATCGTAGGCTTTACGATATGCAGCTTTAAATTTGCATTTACGCACATCCGCCCGATCGCGCCGGTGTTTTGCGGGATCTGAGGATGGACTAAAACGATATTAAACATCAAAAAACGATCACTTTGTTGCCGTTTATGAAAAGTCTATCCTCAAGGGCTAGATCAAGCGCTTGGGATAGGACATTTTTCTCACACGCCCTGCCCGCTCGCTGCATGTCTTGCCAGCTCATCTCGTGATTGACGCGGATCACGTCTTGCGCGATGATCGGACCTTCGTCGAGGTCGTCATTTACGAAGTGTGCGGTCGCACCGATGATCTTTACGCCGCGCTCGTAGGCTTGTTTGTATGGATTTGCCCCGATGAATGCGGGCAAAAACGAGTGATGGATGTTGATTATCTTTTGCGGATAGGCATTTACGAATTTAGGCGATAGGATACGCATGTATTTTGCTAAGATCGCGTAGTCGAATTTATACTGCGCCATCACGGCAAGCACGGCGTCCTCGTGCTCCTCGCGACTTAGTCCCTCGGCAGACACGACGTGAAAAGGCAGCCCGAAGCGCTCGACGAGGCTTCTTAAAATTTCATGATTTGCTATGACGGCAAGGATATTTGCGTTTAGTTCGCCGCTGTCAAATTTTATGAGCATATCGCCCAGACAATGCGTCTCCTTGGTCGCTAAAACTATGATATCCTTTTTTGCCTTTTTGCGACACGTTATCTGTGCGTCTTTTGGCAAGACAGCCTCGAGGATACCGCAGAATTCACCCTCTTTTATATCTCCGCTAAGCTCTGCGCGCATGAAAAATCGGTTATTGTCCTTATCGACGAATTCGTTGTTCGTCTCGATGTTTAATCGATGCTTAAAAATGATATCGGAGACTCTGTAAATCAGCCCTTTTTCGTCTGTGCATTTTATTTTTAAGATGTATTTTTCCACGTTTCGCCCCTCGCTCGTAAGTAAGGCCTTATTGTAGCCAAATTGCGCTTTTATGAGGATTAAAAATTTGGCTCTATTTTGTGGCACTTCGCAAATCTTACTCGCTCCACAAAATGTCAAAATATGACACGAACGCCTTTAAGCCGTTTTTTAGGG